>CAUSQL010000009.1:0-55301 GCA_963533935.1 uncultured Cardiobacteriaceae bacterium | reverse complement strand
TTTTTTAGGAGAAACCCATGGAAAAACCCAACAGCAACAGCAGCGCCAGCAACCCCCCGCCGGCGGAGCTGCTCAGCCGGGCCCAGGTGGCCCTGTACGGGGGCGACAATGCCCAGGCACTGGCGCTTTATCACCAACTGGCCGACCGGGGCCACGCCGAGGCCCTGGACTGCATCGGTGCTTGCTACCGGTATGGCTGGGGCGTTGCCGTGGACTGGGCAGCGGCTAAATATTGGTATGAAAGGGCCGGCACCGCCGGCTATGGCTTTGGCTATGTCAACATCGCCCAGCTCTACGAGCGGGGCGGCCCGGGGCTGGCGGCGGACTGGGCGGCGGCCAAAGATTGGTACGAGAAGGCCGGCGACAGCGGCAACAGCTACGGCTATCGGGCCCTGGGCGACCGTTACCGGGAAGGCCGGCCTGGTCTGGCACCGGACTGGGCCGCCGCCCGGGATTGGTATGAGAAGGCCGGCGACAGCGAAGACTATCTGACCATTGGCCGGCTCTATCAACAGGGTGGGCCGGGGCTGGCCCGGGATTGGGCCGCCGCCCGTTGCTGGTACGCAAGGGCCGGCGTCGGCATTCGCTATGGGGGCGAACTCTATGAGTGGGGCCGTTGGGGCTTTACCCGGGACGAGGCCCGGGCCCGGGAATGGTACGAACAGGCCGCCGCCGCCGGCAATCCCGAGGGCCATTGGGAGCTGGGCCGCCTCCGGGAGGCCGGCGGAGACTACACCACGGCCCTAAAGTGCTACGAGAGGGCCGGCGCCGCTGGCTATAACGCCGGCTATGTAACCCTGGGCGACTGCTACCGGGTGGGCCGGCCGGGCATTGCAGCGAACTGGGCGGCGGCCCGGGATTGGTACGAGAAAGCTGGGGCCCCCGAAAGTCTGGTTCGCATTGGCCGGCTCTATCAGCAGGGCGGCCCGGGTTTGCCCCGGGATTGGGCCGCCGCCCGTTACTGGTACAAAAGGGCCGGCCTGCGCGCCGGCGGCTGGTGGCTGGGCCAGCTCTACGAGTGGGGCGTGCCGGGGCTGGCGGCGGACGATGCTGTCGCCCGGTCGTGGTACGAGAAGGCAGCCGCCGCCGGCGATGAAGGCAGCTACTGGGAACTGGGCCGGTTCTACGCCGAGGGCAAAGGGGGCCTCGCGCCGGACCTTGCCGCCGCCAAGAAGTGCTACGAGCAGGCCGGCGGCCGGGGCTATTGGGAGATTGGCCGGCTTTACCGGGAAGGTCGGCTGGGCGCTCCGGACTTTGCCACGGCCAAAGATTGGTACGAGAAGGCTGGCGATGCCGGTTACCGGCTTGCCTGCGAAGACATTGGCGACCTTTACCGGGACGGCGGTCCGGGGCTGGCGGCGGACTGGGCCGAGGCCGTGGTCTGGTATGACCTCAGCGGTAGCTATCTCCAAATCGGCGACCTCTGGCGGGATGGCGGCCCGGGCCTCGCCCGGGACTGGGACAAGGCGGAAGGTTGGTATCTGGAGGCCATTCACGCCGGCGACGACGAAGGCCGCAGCCGCCTGGGCCAGCTCTATGAGACGGGCGGGCCGGGGCTGGCCCGGGATTTGGCCCAGGCCGAAGCCTATTACCGTCAGGCCCGGGACTGGCTGGACGATGACCAGTGGCGCCAGGCCGCCGACCGGGTGGCCGCCGCCCGGGCCGCTGCGGAAGCCGGGGATAATAATTAAATTGGGGAGGAGTCATGATGAGCCCGGAAGCACTGGACGAAATTTGGGAAAGGGCCGAAGCGGCCTGGTTTGACGACGACTACGCCACCGCCATCGGCCTCTATCAACGGCTGGAAGCTGCCGGCCAGAGCCGGGCGGTGCTGCGGCTGGGCGAGATGTATCGGGAGGGCTGGGGCGTGGCGGCCGATGGCCGGCGGGCCCGGGACTACTTCATCCGGGTCATTGCCGCTGGCAATGCGGAAGGCTTCAGGGCCATGGCCCAGCTCTATCGCTACGGCGCCCCGGGCATTGAAAAAGATTGGGTTACAGCCCAGGAGTGGTATGAGAGGGCTGCCGTCAGCGACCCCTGGGCCTTTATGGAAATCGGCGAACTCTACGCCCGCGGCGGGCCGAGGCTGGTAAAAAACTATGCCACCGCCAGGGATTGGTACGCCCGGGCCAGCGATGTTGATGGTCGCGAATGCTTTAACATCGCCGTCCTCTACCGCGAGGGCGGCCCGGGGCTGGAGCGGAACTATGGCCGGGCGAAAGAATGGCTAGAAAAGGCCGTCGGCCACGACCCAAACATTAGTAGTTTCGTACTGATGATGATTGGCGACCTCTACCGGGAGGGCGGCCCGGGCCTGCCCCAAGACCTGGCCCAGGCCGAAGCCTATGCGCAACGGGCCCGGGAGTATTACCCCTAATGGCCTGGCACGGCCGTCATTTCTTGCCGGTATCCCCCGGAAATCCTTAGCTACCGGGGGCTTCGGTTGGGCAAAGGACGGGGCTAAATTCCATCAATGGGCGGTTTACGGCCATTAAACATACATAGGGGCGCTTTACCTGTATGTTAAATCCCTATTAAACATACAGGTAAAGCGCCCCTATGTTTGTAAATTAATGCTTCCGTCCCCGGCAGGGGCGCACCGGGCTGCCGTGGCGGGCGGCGTAGTCCCGGCCCCAGTCGCAGAGGGCGTGCAATATGGGCAGCAGGGCCGCGCTTTCCTCGGTCAGTTGATATTCCACCCGCGGCGGCACTTCGGCGTAGGCGGTACGCTCGATGAGCCCGGCCGCCGCCAGCTGGCGCAGCTGCCCGTTCAGCACCTTGGCACTAATGCCTTCCAGCAGCGCCAGCAGGTCGCGGGTACGCTTCGAGCCGCCGCTCAGGTGGTAGATAATCAGGCACTTGTACTTGCCACCCACCAGCTGCATGGCCAGGTCAATGGCGGAAATTTTTTGCATTTAAATCGTTGCTGTGGTTAAAAACTTACCAATCGGTGCCTTAGACACCGATAAGTTCCTTACTTTTCAAATTATTAGCGCGAACTATACTAGCTATTTTTCACTAAACCAAGGATTTGCATGGATTTCAAGGAATTAATGGCCCAGCGCCGTTCCGTACGCCAATTTGACCCGGCTGTAACCATCGACCGCGCCACCCTAACCGCCCTCATCGACACGGCCAACCGGGCGCCGAGTAGCAATAACAGCCAGCCCTGGCGTTTTCACGTCATCACCGACCAGCCGCTGCGGGCGCAGCTGCTGCCCATCGCCTACGGCCAGCAACAGGTGCTTAGCGCCGCCGCGCTGGTGCTCGTCTGCGCCGACCGGGACGCCTACGGTGTGGATAATCTGCGGCGCATTCACCAGGCCCAGTACGAAAATGGCCGCTACGACGCGGCGACGCGGGATTTTCTCATCGAGCGGGGCGCTGCCTTCTACCGTGAGGCTCTGAACGAGCGGGGAATCGCCCACACCCAGGGTTTGGACATCGGCCTGTGGGCCATGGCCTTCATGCTCGCGGCGCGGGCCGCCGGCTGGGACACGGTGCCCATGAGCGGCTTTAAACATGGGGAACTGCGGCAATGGTTGAACTTGCCGAATAACTACGACGAGCTGCTGCTAATCGCCATCGGCAAGGCGGCGCAGTCGGGCCACCCGACCCTGCGGCGGCCGGCGGCGGAGTTGATTAGTTGGAATAACTCGGGGAATTAAACAAACAGGGGAAGCGCAGCGCTGAGTCCGAAGGACGAAGAACCGCCCCGTTGTATATTTAAGGCTTTTAAACATACAACAGGGCGCTTTTATTGTATTTAAATGCCGTAGAAACTGCGGAAATCCGCCGTCAGCCCTTCGTCCGCTTGACCCGGCGCCCAGAGCGGTTCCAGCCTCACCCGGCCCCGTAGCGTCGGCCGCCGGTACAGGCCCACGGCCCGATTATGCTTAAGGATAAAGCCCTGACCGTTCACAAAGCCAGGCAGCGGCGGAAAGTCCGCCGCCCGCGGCAGTGGCAAATCCCGGTGGCTTAGCAGCGCCTCGTCAAAGAGCGGCAGCAGGCCGGAGAAATCCGCCGCCCCCTCTGTGCCCGGCAGGTAATGAAAGCGCCCAGCACCGCAGCGCAGCGGCGGAAATTCATTTAGGGCCGCCCGCAACTGGCGCCGCGGCAGATTCACCCAGCGGGCCAGGTCGGCCAGGCTGCTCGGTCCCCGGCTGCCGAGAAAGGAACGAACCAGCCGGTAGGTGCCTTCTTCCGGGGAAAAATTCGCCGGCGCCGTGTAATCACGCCAGTGATTCCTGCCGTTAATCTCCACCAGCAGACCGCGGGCGCGGCCGTAGATGAGCAAGTGGCGCAGGGCGCGGCCCGGATTAGGCCCGGGTAAATCCAGCAGCGGCGGCAGTTGGCGCGTGCTCAACGGTTGTGCCGTCAGCAGGGTCTGTAACTGACCCAGCGCCCGTTCTAGATTTTTGTCATGCCAGCCCAGCTCCCGGCGCGTGGCCGCCAGGGACGCCTGTAGCCGCGGCCCGCTTAGGGCCACCAGCAGGGGAAAATCCACCTGATGCACGTAGTGCCAGGTGGGACGCAGCAGGTGGGTGCGGTAAATGGCACCGCTGGCCAGTTCCGCCTCAATGGCAGCGCGGTCTAGACCCGTGCGCAGGTGGAAGGAATAGAGGGTGGAAAGCTCGTCCTGGCCCTGGTAGGCCAGGCAGTGGCGCAGGGCGGCGGTGCAGTCATTAAAGCCCCCAAAGCCCTGGCAGTGCAGGCGCCAGCCAATGACGGCTCCGGCCTCACAGTGGAGCAATTTCCTGTTCCCCCACCAGCTCAATAAAGTTGAAATTACGGTCCACAATCACATAGGCACCGGTGTATTTACCAATCATGGCGAAGTACCACACCGGCCGGCCAGCCCGCTGGACGGCGGTTTGAATCATTTCCTTCTTCTCCGGCTCTAGGAAGCGGTTTATGTTCTCTTCCACCTTCTCCATGGTTGCCGTGTCCACTTCGGCCACGTTCTGATAGATGCGCTGATTAAGGTTGGCGTCAAAGCGGTAGAAGGCCAGGGGAATTCCGCCTACCCGTTTATAGCCGGCGATTTTTTCCGGGTCGATGTGGGCAAAGTCGCTGGCCAATTCCCGCGCATTGACGATGGTGGCATTGCCGTCGTTGTAGAGAATAGCCAGCACCGGCCGCTCCTTGTAGACGGTGTGGGCGCCGTAGAAGAGGGCGGAGAATTGGACGATGGCAATGCAGATGAAGTCGAAATAGAGCTTGCCCCTGCTCTTGGCCGGCGGCCGGTTGTAGACCATAAAGGTGAGCAGCGGTCCCAGCACCACATCCACGTAGAACATTAGGGTGAATCCCTGCATGCCGCCATTCATGGAGAAATGAAACTCCGGGTAGAAGTAATAGCGGAGCAGATAGGCGATGACGGCGAAAATTGCCAGAGAAATCAGGAAATGCACGAGCATGGCCTGGATTTTTATTTTAATTGGCTGTTTATTCATAAAATTCCTTACTGATTAAAACCCCGAGCGTAAGGGGCCAACGGGTGAAAATTAGCAGAACCGTGGCCAGGCTGGCGGGATTTATAAGTCGTTTTACCGACGGACGGGCAGCGCTTTGCTAAGGCCTTCAGCTTCTCCTGTATGTTAACGGTGGCCAAATGACGGGCACAAAAAAGGCGCCCCACGGGCGCCCCAGGAAAATCGCTTAGAAGCTAAGCTCCCCTTCGCCTTCCTTGCAGTTTGGCGGAACGAATTTCTTTCTCCAGCTGTTCTTGCCGTTGCCCTTAACCCAGCAGGTCCAAACGCCTTTCTCGCTGCGCTCTTGGATAACCACCGCATCGTAGATGTCGCGGTTGGCGGCACGGCCTAGAGTGCCAACGATTTGGCCGCCACTGCCGTCATTTAGCGTCCGGGCGCCGCCAAAGCCCTTAACTTCCACCTTACTCAAGATGCCAGAACGCACTTCGTAGTCGGAAGCGCTGCTGGCGTTACTGTTATAGGCGGTGCTGATGCCGATGCCGGAATAGGTCTTATCGTCCTGGGCCTTCAGGCTCACCACAGGAATGCGGCCCTCAAACAGGGCGCCGTCCACGCCGGTTTTGGCAGCGGATAGCTCGTAAACCACCCGCGTAATTTGGGTTCTATTTAAATAATCCTGGTAGGCAGGAATGGCGATGGCCGCCAAAATACCAATGATGCCCACCACAATCATCAGTTCAATCATGGTAAAGCCCCGTTGGAATTTTTCTTTTGTAGTCATTTAATACTCCGTTAATGCCGGCGGGGAACTGACCTAGCCCTTCCGCCCGCGCAAATTTCAAATTAAACCGGCAAAATTACCGGTGGGAACATTATAAGCAATTTCATGACCAACATCTTGATTTAGCACGGTAAGTAAGTTGCTGGGACCATGAACCCGGCCGGCGCCACCGGCCCAGCAGCCGGGCCAAGGGCAGGTTTCACAATGATTTTTTCCGTTAATTCTAGTTTAATTTTTAAAACAATCCTCTTTGTCCGGCTAGATATTTATTTACTCGTGATTAGGGAAGATTTTTATTGTAATTACTCAAAATAGCGCCCATTTACCGGTGGAAACTCCGGGGCAGACTGGCACCGCCTTTGCCTTAATTAGTATGATGTGCTCGCTCATCTCCGAATTCCATAGGTAGGGTAACCTTAATGTTGCAAAAAAATTTCCTGGGTAAAGTTCTTCTCATCGTCCTGTTATTGCTGGGCCTGACGGCCGAAGCGCGCCGCCCGCCCAAGCAAATCCGTTCGTTCCGGGGAGAAGAGCGCATTGCCCTGGTCATCGGCAACGGCGATTACCCGCAAATGCCCCTGCGCAACCCGGTCTACGACGTGCGCGCCCTGGCGCAGACCCTCCAGGGCCTCGGCTTTACGGTGATTAAGATTGAAAATGGCGACCGGCAGATGATTGACAACGCTCTGCGCCAGTTCCGCCAGGCCCTCGGCCGCCGCACCGTCGGCCTGTTCTTCTTCTCCGGCCACGGCCTCCAGCATCAGGGCATTAATTACCTCATGCCCATCGACGGCCAGCTGATGGACGGCCAGGACATTAAGGATAAATTCATCAGCGCCGACGCGGTGCAGGAACAGATGGCCGCCAGCGGCAATAAGCTGAACCTCATCTTCCTCGACGCCTGCCGCACCGACGCCGGCCAGATTTTTCCCCAGTTAAAAAATAGCTCCCAGGGGCTGGCGCAAATGCGCGACCGGCCGAACATGCTCATTTCCTATGCCACTGCCCCCGATGCCGCCGCCTTTGACGGCCTTATCAATAGTCCCTACGCGGAAAGCCTAGTGCGCCACCTGCCCGAGAATCTGCCTCTGGAAAAGCTCATGGCCCAGGTGCAGGAGGACGTGAGCCGGGAAACCAACGGCGGGCAAATTCCCTGGGTGAAAAGTACGCTGAAGAAACCCTTCTCCTTCGGCAGCGAGCGGTTGCCCAAGCCCTACTACATTCTGGAGAAAAAACAGCATTCCAGCCTGGAAGAGCTGAAACAGCTGGCCCAGGCCGGCGACGGCGACGCGCAAACCATGTTGGCCTATCTCTACCACAGCGGCGACCGCATTCCCCGCGACAATCGGCTGGCCATCTACTGGTATGAAACCGCCGCCAAGGCCGGCCACGGCGACGCCCAGTACGCCCTGGGCACCATCTACTTCAACGGCCTCGGCGCCCGGCAGAACTATGGCCAGGCCCACTACTGGTGGCAGCAGGCCAGCAATCAGAACAACGGCAGCGCACAGAACGACCTGGGCTACCTCTATGAAAGCGGTCTGGGCGTGCGCCGCGATTTAAAAACCGCCAAAAAATTCTATGAAAAAGCCTGTCAGAATGGTTCCCAGGAAGGTTGCTTTAACCGCAACCGCATTTAGGAGGAACCATGGATATGAACGAAATTGGCCGGCGGGCCAAGGAGGCCAGCTACCAGTTGGCCGGTCTCACCGCTAGGCAGCGGCAGGATTTACTGCTAACCCTGGCCGACCGGCTGCAGGCGGCCCGCGGGGAAATCATGCAGCACAATGCCTTAGACCTGGAGGAGGGCCGCGCCAACGGCCTTAGCGAGGCGCTGTTAGACCGGCTCATGCTCAACGAAGAACGCATTGATGGCATTGTTGCCGACCTGCGTCAGGTGGCGGCCCTGGCCGACCCCATCGGCACGGTCATGGACGGGGCCAGCCTGACCAGCGGCCTGCAAATTCGCCGCCAGCGAGTGCCCCTCGGTGTGGTGGGCGTTATCTATGAGGCGCGGCCCAACGTAACCATTGATGTGGCCAGCCTCTGCCTGAAGACCGCCAACGCGGTGATTCTGCGCGGCGGTAAGGAGAGCCGGCGGGCCAATGAATTTCTGGTCGGATTAATCCGCCAATGCCTGACCGAATTAGCCCTTAATCCCGACGCGGTGCAGCTGATTGCTAACTACGACCGCAGCTACAGCCAGCAGCTGGTGCAGTGCGACCGCTGGATTGACATGATTATTCCCCGCGGCGGCGCCGGCCTGCAGGACTTCTGCCGTCGGCACAGCACCATTCCGGTGATTTACGGCGGCATCGGCGTGTGCCACATCTTCGTGGAGGAGAGCGCGACGCTGGCCGCGGCCCTCGAGGTGGTACACAACGCCAAATGCCAGCGGCCCAGCACCTGTAACGCCCTGGAAACGCTGCTGGTGCACCGGCCCATCGCGCGGGAGTTCCTAAGTGCCCTGGCCCGCCGCCACGGCGGGGAAATCACCTTCCACGGTAGCGATGAAGTGCTGGAAATTATGCGGCCGCTGGCACCGCGGGTGGTGCCGCTGCGGGAAGAGCAGCTGAGCCGCGAGTGGGGTTCCAAGGATTTAAACGTGCTCATAGTGGACGACCTGGCGGCGGCGCTGGCGCACATACGCCGCTACGGCAGCGGCCATTCCGAGGCCATTCTCACTAATGACGTGGCCCTGGCCCAGCAGTTTCAACAGCGGGTGGACGCGGCGGCGGTGTACGTTAATGCCAGCACCCGCTTCACCGACGGGGCGCAGTTCGGCCTGGGGGCGGAGGTGGCGGTGAGTACGCAGAAGCTGCACGCCCGCGGCCCCATGGGCCTGGAGGCGCTGACCACCTACAAGTGGCTGGGCCAGGGCGACTACAGCCTGAGAAGCTAGCTTTTACCGACGGATGGGCGCTTCCTCTGTATGTATTTAAAGCCTTAATTACATACAGGAAAAGCGCCCCGTTGTATGTTAAGACACCGTACAAACAGCTGAAGCGGCCGGTGGTCGGGTAAATATTGGGGGCGCGGTGCGTCCCGAGAACGGCCGCTTAATGCGGTACTCATCGGCGAGGCCGGCGCGTTAGAGCTATAGAGAAATCGCCACGAACCATCATCATTGGTACCCCAGATTTATAGTGCCCGAATGGCGCCTGAGCGCAGCGACTGGCGAAGTCAGCGACCGAAGGGAGAAGAACCGCCCTGTTGTTTGTAATTAACGTTTTACAAACGGACGGGCGCTTTATATGTATGTATTTAGGGCGTTAAATACATACATATAAAGCGCCCGTCCGTCGGTATAAATGGCGCTTAGAACTTCTTGCCGAAGGGCGACATGCCCAGCATCTTCGCCAGCTTCCCGCCCTTAAATTTCTTCATCTGCGTCTGCATTTCCTGGAATTGCTTCAGCAGTTGATTAACCTCCACCACCGGGCGGCCACAGCCGGCGGCAATGCGCCGCTTGCGCGAGGCCTTAATGATCTCCGGCCGGTGCCGCTCCTCCATGGTCATGGACAGAATGATGGCCTCCTGGCGGCGCAGCTTCTGGGCCGACAGGTGCTGCTCCTTCAACTGCTGTGGCACGGCACCCATGCCGGGAATCTTCGCCAGAAAACTTTCCATGTCCATGCGCTGCATCTGGTGCAGCTGCTGGCGGAAGTCCTCCAGATTAAAGCTGCGGCCGCTGACCATTTTCTTCGCTAGCCGCTGGGTGTCCGCGTTGCTAAGCTGCTCTAAATCCTCAATGAGGCCGAACACGTCGCCCATGCCGAGAATGCGCGAGGCTACCCGGTCCGGGTGGAAGGGCTCCAGGGCCTCCACCTTCTCGCCGACGCCGAGGAATTTAATGGGCTTGCCGGTGATTTCACGAATGGACAGGGCCGCCCCGCCGCGGGCGTCGCCGTCGATTTTCGTCAGGATTACGCCGGTTAAAGGCAGGGCCTCGTGGAAGGCCTTGGCGGTGTTGGCGGCGTCCTGGCCGGTCATGGCGTCCACCACAAAGAGGGTTTCAATGGGCTTCAGGGCGCCGTGCAACGCCTTAATCTCGTCCATCAGCTCCGCGTCGATGTGCAGGCGGCCGGCGGTGTCCACAATGAGCACGTCATACTGCTGGAGCCGCGCCGTTTCCAGCGCCCGCTGCACAATGTCCAAAGGTTTTTCCTGGCTGTCCGAAGGCACGTAATGGGCCCCCACCTGGCCGGCCAGGGTTTCCAGCTGCTTGATGGCGGCGGGCCGGTACACGTCGGCGGACACCAGGCCCACTCGCTTCTTCTGATTGATGAGGAAGCGGGCCAGCTTGGCGGCGCTGGTGGTTTTACCGGAACCCTGCAGGCCGGCCATGAGTATTACCGCCGGTGGCGGGCAATTGAGCGCCAACTTATCGTTCGCGGCGCCCATGATTTGCGTCAGCTGTTCCTTAACTATCTTAAGGAAGGCCTGGTCGGGGCTGAGCTTCAGGCCCACCTCGGCGCCGAGCGCCTCGTTTTTAATGCGTTCCACCAGGTTTTTAATTACCGGCAGCGCCACGTCGGCCTCAATTAGGGCCATGCGCACTTCGCGGAGGGCGTCGCTGATGTTTTCCTCACTGATGCGGCTTTGGCCCTTTAATTTTTTAATGGTGCTGGCAAAGCGCTGGCTGAGATTTTCAAACATGAAATTTCGGTCCTAAATTTTTGCTAAGTTATTGAGGTATTATAGCTTTTTGCCTTTTTGAGGAATGATTTATATGCCATTTATGCTGGCCCTAGTGGTGGCCATTATTTATTTTTTAGCCGCCTTTTTATTCTGGCGCGTCTATAAAAATAAATTAAATGGACTTTTGCCGGTGGCCCTAATGGCATTGGCCAGTTTATTTCACAGTTTTTTATTGTTTTTAGAAGTGCGCCGGGGCAATTTCATTGATTTATCCATATTTAAGGTCATTTCCATCTATGGCTGGGTTATGGCCCTCTTCGCCCTAATGTTTTTTTGGCGCAGCGCCCTGGCTTTGGCGGCCTTAGCCATTGCCGTTTTCAATGGGCTAATTGTGCCTCTGCCGCATATTTTCATCAGCACCAAAGCCTTTAGCGGCAATTTAAGCGGCGGCATGCTCTGGCATATCCTCTTTTCCATTGGCGCCTGGACCCTATTAACCATGGCCTTTCTCCACGCCTGCCTTTACAGCTGGCTATTCCACCAATTAAAGCAAAAGCAGCTCAGGCAGGTGCCGCCCCTATCCCTGGCGGGCCTGGAAAAGGCCATGATGCAGCTGACGCTGGGCGGTTTTATGCTGCTGTCCCTGTCCCTAATTAGCGGTGGCCTCTTTGTGGAAAATCTCTGGGCCCAGCATTTGGTGCATAAGAGCCTTTTAACCCTTTTGGCCTGGCTAGCTTTAGCAGTTCTGCTCTTTTATTTCTACGGGCGAAAAATTCGTGCCATGCAATTGGTCTATGGCCTATTGGCCATATGCGCTTTGCTATTGGCTGGCTATGTAATCAGCAATATTATTTTGCAATTTTTTATTTTAGGTAATTAATTATGAATTCAATTCCCTTGGGAATATTGATTTTAATTCTATTTCTTTGTCTATTTTGTTCCGCTTTCTTTTCCGCTTCCGAAACGGCCATGATGGCCCTAAATCGCTATAAATTAAAACACCAGGCCGAGGAGGGTAATTCGGCCGCCAAACGGGCCAGTAAATTACTAAATCGGCCGGAAAAACTAATTGGCACCATTCTCCTGGGCAATAATTTTGTCAATATTCTCGCCACCTCCATCGGCACGGTCATCGGCATTCGCCTGCTGGGGGATTTGGGCGTGCTGGTGGCCACCGTCCTACTCACGGTGGTCATTCTCGTCTTTGCGGAGGTGGCGCCGAAAACCCTGGCGGTGCTGCGTTCCCAGCAGATTGCCTTTCCGGCCTCGCTGGTGCTGCTGTGGCTAGTGAAAATCCTGTCGCCGCTGGTTAGTCTGCTGAATGCGGTGGTGTCCTGGACCCTGCGGCCGCTGGGCATTCGCACGGACGGTCAGCATCTGGAGGCCCTGACCAACGAGGAATTAAAGACCATCGTCGCTAGCGCCGAACAGTCGCCGGAGCGGCGGGAAATGCTCATGGGGGTGCTGGAGCTGGAGGACATTTCCGTGGGCGAGGCCATGATTCCCCGCAACGAGCTGGAGGGCATCGACCTGAACGACGGCTGGGAGGAAATTCTGACCCGCATTAACGGCAGTAGCCACGGCCGGCTGGTGGCCTACCGGGACAATCTCGACCAGGTGGAAGGCATGCTGCACCTGCGCGACATCATTAAGGCCATGCACAGCCAGAGCCTAACCAGGGAAACCATCATTCAGGCGCTGCGCCCCTGCCTCTACGTGCCGGACAGCACGGCCCTGCGCGCCCAGCTGCTGAACTTCCGCCAGGCGAAAAGCCGCAGTGCGCTGGTGGTGGACGAGTACGGCGATTTGAAGGGGCTCATCACCCTGGAGGACATACTTACCCACATCGTGGGCGACGTGGAAACGGAAGAACCGGCCTATGTGGAGCAGCAGAAGGCCCTCTACACCGTGGCCGGCAGCAGCAATCTGCGCCAGCTGAACCGGGAGCTGGGCCTGAAGTTTCCCCTGGATAGCGTTAATACCCTCAGCGGCTTAATCATCGAACAGCTGGGCAGCTTCCCCGAGCCGGGCACGGTGGTGGAATTTCCCGACTGCACTATTAAGGTGCTGGACTTTTCCCAGGGGGTGGTGCAGCTGGTGGAGCTGCAGAAGAAAGAGCCCCCGGCCGGGGACGGCTAGGTTAGAATTAACATTAGTCCATTAATCAAAGGAGTTTTCCATGTTACCTGAATACCGCGATTTAATTGCCGAGCTGCGCCAAAGCGACCGCCACTTCGCCAAGCTGTTCGACGAGCACAACGAGCTGGACCACGAAATCAAGCGGCTGGAAGACAATCCGGCCACCGCCGTCAGCGCCCGCGATGAAATCGAAGAAAAGAAAAAAGCCAAGCTGGTGAAAAAGGACGAAATTTACCAGTACATCAAGAAAATCGAAGCGGAACGCAAGTAAGCGTCAGCTAGAGAATCAAGGCCCCAGTTGGGGCCTTTTTTAATGGCCGCCCAGCTTTAGACCTAGCCCCAGCCAGGCCAGACCGCCCAGCACGCTGAGCCCCAGATAGGTCAGCCCCAGCGCCGGCCGCCGTTCTAGCAGCTGTAGCAGTTCCAGGCTAAAGGTGGAAAAGGTGGTAAGGGCGCCGCAGAAGCCCACGGCGAGGAACAGGCGCCAGCCGCCGCTGCACCGCACCTGGATAAAACCCAGCAGCAGGCAGCCCAGCCAGTTGATGAGCAGGGTGGGACCGAAGGGCGGCAGCTTGAGGGCGCCCAGCAGATAACGCAGGCCGGCGCCCAGGGCACCGCCAAGAAGCACGTAGAGATAGTTCATAGTTCCAAATAATTATTTACCAACGGACGGCCGCTTCCCAGGTATGTAAATTGCCATTTACAAACAACGGGGCGCTTCCCCTGTTTGTAAATTAACGGATTTATACAAACACTGGAAGCGCCCCGTTGTATTTATAAATAGGCTGATGGCCGGGCGGTAAGCCCTATTGGCCCGCCGCCTTCTTCAGGGCAATGAAGTGGTCCAGATATTCAAAGAAGCCATAGACCGCAAGGAAGCAGCCCAGCCACAGGCCGATGAAGAACAGCCGCGCCCGCCAGCCCATGGGTTCCAGCCGCACGGTTTTCACCAGCTCCTGGGCCAGCTGCACCTGCCAATTCAGTTCCTTTTTCTTCGGAAATTCCTTACGCACGATGGTCAGCGCCCGGTGGAAGTCCTGGAGCGGGCCGGCTTTACCCTCCTCGTACCAGTGCTGGAGACAGCGGCGCTGCTGCCACAGGCCACGCATCATGAAAACCAGGGCCAGGAGTATGGGGACTAGAAAGGGATTTTTGTCGGCCACGATTGCCCAACCGATGAGGCCGCAGGAAATTAGGCAGAAGATGATGGAGAGCATTAGTGACCGCGGCAATAGGGCCCGCAGCAGCTGGCCGCCGTCCAGGGGTATGATGGGCAGCAAATTAAACAAATTGATGAACAGCAGCGCGTCAATAAGACTGCCCACGGTTTGACCGCTTAGGCCCAGGCTTATCGCGGCGCCGGGAAAATACATAAAAAATAGAGATAGGGCCAGCGCCAGCAATATGCCCGGCAGCGGCCCCATGATGAAGGTCCAGGCCCGGTCCACCGCCGACGGCCGTTCGTCCTCGCCGAAGGCCAGGCCGCCGATGAGCGGCAGGAAAATCATGTGCACCTTGCGATAGCCGAGCAGGCGCATGGTCAGCCAGTGGCCGCCCTCATGAATCAGAATTACCAGAAAAATTATCACCGCCAGCCGCGGGCCGAAGTACAGGCCGCCCGCCACCAGCGACAGTAGGGCAGTAAAGGCGAAAAAACCCCATTCGGCGGACTGGGACAAATGAAAGTAGCGGCGGCGCTGGTCGAGGAAAATCCAGTGGAACAGGGCGAGCCGCGCCGTGGGCACGTCTGCCGTCAGCCGGGCCCGGTTATCCGGTTTCTTGGCCCGGTTGAAGCGCCAGAGGCCGCGCAGGGTAAGACTAAAGCTGCCGTCCGGCCAGCGGTGCACCAGCTTGCGCCGCAGATTCTCCTGGAATTGGGCCGCCGCCGCCGCATTTAATAGTTCCAGGGTGCCTTCGCCGGCGGGCCAATTTTCCAGCGGCCGGCCGCTGACCAGTTCCCGGTGGGCGTTGTAGTACTCCTCCAGGTCGTCGCCATTGACGAACTGGTTTTCGCCCAGGTTATTGAGAAAGTTGATTTCTTCAAGGCGCTCCGTTTCGTAGAAGGTGCCGTCCCCACTGCGACTTAGGAAGTGAACGGTGGCAGCGCTGCTACCGAAGAAACTAAAGCCCACCGTTACCAGGGCGAGGATTTTTTGGTCCGAGCTCAGGTACAGGCGGGCCTCGTCGCTGCTCAGCTGTATGGGCGGAGTGAATTCGGTGTGGCTCCGGATAAGGGGGCTGAAGCCCAGATTGGCCAGCTCCAGCTCCCGCGCTGCAAACAGCGGCGCGACCACGGGGCTGCTCTCCTCCGGCTCCCGGGCGGTGAAGCGGGTTTGGGGCAGGTGTATGGATAACAGTTCCCGCCACTGAAAGATTTTGACGACCAGAAAAACGGCCAGAAATATGACAAGTGCGTTCATGGGTTTTCCTCAATAAAAGACCTGCTCAGTGATAGCCAGTTACCGGCCAAAAGCCCTTGGGCGGCGCCGTTGCCGGCTTAACTGACGGACGCATTGGCCGGAGCCAGGAATTAGGTTGGCCGTTACCAACAGCTAAAGCGCCCGACCGTTTGTAAATGGCCGTTTACAGACAGAGGGGCGCTTCCCCTGTATGTATTTAGGCCCCAATTATTCCGCTTGCCATTGGCGTGGGACGGCGGTTCCCTATCTGCCGGGGCCGGGCGGCGCCATCTAGGCTTCTGCTAGCCCATTCAACCTGACCGTCCCTTAGGTTAAATACAAACAGCTGAAGCGCCCGACCGTTTGTAAAAGCCCTTCATTGCCATTAAACATACAACGGGGCGCTTACCCCGTATGTTTAAATCCCGGAATCACCGCCATTGCTAAATGGCCCACAGGCCCATGGACCGGTAAAAGCTGTAGGCCGCCGCCAGGGCCCCCAGCCACAGGCTCAAAAAGAAGAGGCGGCCGGCCCAGCCCAGGTCCGGGCGGCCCATGGTTCGAGCCAGCTCCAGGGCCAGGTTCGCCCGCGCCTCGTTCATTTCCCGCCCCGGCTGTTCCAGGTACATGACCGTCAGCGCCCGGGCAAAGTCCCAGATGGGCTGGTTCAGGGTTAAGGGCTGGCCCGCCGCCCGTTCCTGCGCCTCCTCCCGCCGCCAGCGGCGCACGTAGCGGCGCAGCTGCCACAGCTGCCAGGCCGTGCTGGTCAGGGATAGCAGCAGCAGCGGCGCCACCTCGTAGCCCAGGCCGGTCTGTAGCACCACCGCGCCAATTACAACCATCGAAATCAGACACAGGGCACAGGCCCAGCCCAGCGCCCGGCGCGGCAGCAGGGCCTGCAGCAGCTGGCCCCCGTCCAGCGGCAGCACCGGCAGCAGGTTCAGGCAATTAATAAATAGGGATAGAGAAATAAAGGACTGGAGGTCGAGGACGCTCAGGCCCAGCCGCTCGGTGGCAGCGCTGAAGCCGGGCAGGTAAATGTAGGCGGCGGCCAGGGCCAGGGCCAGCAGCAGGCCCGGCAGTGGCCCCATTAGGATAATCCAGGCCCGGGCGCTGGCGGAGGCCCGCTCCTCCTCGCCGAGGGCCAGGCCGCCGATGAGCGGTAGGAAAATCATGTGCACCCGCCGATAGCCGAGCAGGCGCATGGCCAGCCAGTGGCCGCCCTCGTGAATCAGGATTATGAGAAAGAGCAGCAGTGCGAAGCGCCAGCCAAAGTAGAGGGTGCCCAGCAGCAGGAACAGCAGCGCCGTGCCAGCGAAGAAGAGCCATTCGACCCGCTGCGGCAGGTGAAAGTGGCGGCGCCGCTGTTGCTGGTGCGTCCAGTGGAAGAGGGCAATGCGTATCAGGGGCATGGTCGTCGGCCGACTGGCCCGGCTGCGTGGTCCCCGGCGGTAGGCCCAACAGCCGCGCAAACCGAAGGCTAAGGCCCCGTTGGGTCGCTGGCGCAGCAGGCCACGGCGCAGGTTTTCTGCGGTCTGCAATTCCTCCGCGCCGTTAAGGATTGCCGCGGTTTCCGCCGTGGCGGGCCAGGCTAGCAGCTCCTTATCCTTAATCAGTTCCCGATGGGCGGCGTGGAGCTCCGCCAGGTCAAAGCTATCGACGAAGCGATTTTCGTCCCGGTTGTACAGGAAATTCTCCCGCCTTAGCAGGTCGGTGCGGTAGAGGAAATCGCCGCGGGCTGGCCGGCTCAGCAGCTGCACCAGCGCCAGGCCACTGCCGAAAAAGTCCAGGGGCACCTCAACCAGGGCGAGCACCAGACCGTCCGCGCTACGGTAGAGGCGCAGCTCGTCGTGGATTAATTTAATGGCCGGGGTGAAGGTCAGCTGGCTGCGCTGTAACAGTTGAAAGCCCAGGGCCTGCAATTCCGCCTCCCGTTCCGCAAAGAGCGGCCCGATGAGGGCGCCGCTGGGCTCCGCCTCCCGGCCGGTGAAGGTGCGCCGCGGCCGGACGAGGGCTAGCAGCTCCCGCCAGATGAGAATTTTCACCAGCAGCAGCAGGGCCAGGGCGCTGAAGGCCAGCAGCGGCAAATTTTCTAAATTCATTAAAGTTCTCCATTTGTTGCGGTTGGGCCCAGTGAGGGCGGTAGAATCTTGGAGAAGGGCACAATTCCTGCCAAACAGGTGCACCCGGGCTTTAGCCGTGTCTCCACCCGTTGAAATAAATAAAATATCCGCCAATTTAATTTGGAATAACCATGAAAGTCTTTCTACAAAATCAGCTGGCAACGGCGCTCAAGCAGTTGGCTCCCCAGCTGGAAAATCTAACCGTGGAAATTGAACGCAGCCGCGACCCGGCCCACGGCCATTTCGCCTCCAATGTGGCCCTGAAATACGCAAAAAGCCTAGGCCTGCCGCCGCGGACCCTGGCGGAGCAGCTGATTAGCGCCCTGGGCACGCCGACCGGCGTGGCGCGGCTGGAGGTGGCCGGCGCCGGCTTCATCAATATCCATCTGGCCGGCGATTTAAACGGCGAACTGCTCGGGCAAATCGTCAGGCAGGGGGCGGAGTTCGGCCGCAATGCCAGCGGCGCCGGCACGAAAATTCTCCTGGAATTCGTCTCCGCCAACCCCAACGGACCCCTGCACGTGGGCCACGGCCGCGGCGCCGGCTACGGAGCCAGCCTAGCCAATGTGCTGCGCGCCAACGGCTACACCGTGGACTGCGAGTATTACGTCAATGACGCCGGCCGGCAGATGGACATTCTCGCCCTATCCAGCTACTGGCGTTATTTGCAGGCGCTGGGCTGGACCGAAGAACTGCCGCCGGGCATTTACCAGGGCGACTACGTTAAGGCCATCGGCGCCGCCCTGCGCGACCGCTACGGCGAGAGCCTGAAGCTGGCGCCGGCGCAATTTTTCCCGGACTTCGCCAACGATGAGGAGAACCGGGACCGCTGGATTGACCAGGCCATCAGCCAGCTGCGGGTGGGCCTTGGCGCGGAGAATTACCAAAAGGTCTTCGCCGCCGGCCTGGATTCGCAGCTGGCGGACATTCAGGAGGACCTGCGCGATTTCGGGGTAATTTTCGACAATTACTACTCGGAAAAGTCCCTCTTCACCACCGGCAAAATCGACGCGGCCCTGGCCGTGTTGCAGGAAAAGGGCTTTCTCTACGAGGAGAACGGCGCCCTGTGGTTTAAATCCCAGCAGTTCGGCGACGAAAAGGACCGGGTGGTGCGGCGGGACAATGGGCAAACCACCTATTTCGCCTCGGACATCGCCTACCACTGGGACAAGTTCCAGCGCGGCTACGACCTGGCCATTAACATCTGGGGCGCTGACCACCACGGCTACATTGCGCGGGTGAAGGCGGCGCTGGCGGCCCTGGGCCTGCCGCCGGAAAAGCTGGTCATCAATCTGGTGCAGTTCGCCGTGCTCTACGCCAACGGTGAGAAGGTGCAGATGAGCACCCGCGCCGGCAAATTCGTAACCCTGCGCCAGCTGCGGGAAACGGTCGGTTCGGACTGCTGCCGCTTCTTCTACGCCATGCGCAAGGCCGACAACCATTTGGACTTCGATATCGACCTGGCCCAGTCCAATTCCAAGGAAAACCCCTACTACTACGTGCAGTACGCCAATACGCGGGCCAACCGGGTGCTGGAAAAGGCGGCGGCGGCTGGCTTCAGCCCCGACTGGGAAAACGCTCTAGAGCACGTCAGCCTGCTCAGCGAGGAGAAGGAGCAGCTGCTGCTGCGGGAGCTGGGCCGCTACGGCGATGTGCTGGCCGCTGCCGGCCGCGACCAGGCGCCCCACCTCATCATCAATTACCTGAAGGACCTGGCCGGCGCCTGGCACCAGTACTACGACGCCGGCTACAAGCTTATTCATGAAGATGAAAAGCTGCGGGCGGCGCGGCTACTGCTCACCTTCGCCGTGCGCCAGCTGCTGCGCAACGGCCTGGAGCTAATCGGCGTGCGGCCGTTGGATAGCATGTAATGGCCAGCGAAAAATGGGGCATGCGCGTTGCCGGCACCATCATCATCGGCATTCTCCTCTTCGGCAGTAAGCTGTTTCCGCCGCGCAACGAGGCGCCACCGCCGCCGCCCACCCAGGTTCTGGGCCAGGTGGAACCGCTGGACAGCGTAGGCAAGGCGGAACACGTGGCCAGCACGCCCATTGCTGCTGCCCCGGCGGCACCCCCGCCCGGCTTCGGCGAGGCCCAGGCGGGTGAAGTGCCGCGCAGCCGGGCCAAGTACGATTTTTCCAAGGATTTGGACAATCGGGAGGCGGAAATTAAGCGTTTAAAGCCCAATCAGCGGGATAGCAAAACTATTTTTCGGGTGCAGGTGGGCGCTTACAAGGACAAGCAGTCCGCCTTTCGGGAAAAGGACACGCTGCGGAAAATCAACGGCGACTACGTCATCGACATCGTCTTTAACGATGAAACGGGCATGTACCTGGTGCAGGTGGCCGCCGACGGCCGCAAGGACGCCCAGAAAATCAGCAACGCGCTGAAGAAGAAGAAGTTCGCCCCCTACATCAAGGAATATTAGGGTTTAATGCGAAACGTTTGCATTTAACTTGATTTTCGCGGCGACCAAACCTACCATTGACGCTCCTTTTCTTAACAATGGAGTACGAAAATGCGGAAGTTAATTGCCTCGCTTTGCTTGGCCAGCGGTGCCCTGGCCTCGGCCCACGAGCTCTGGGTTAATGCGCCCAGCACCCTGGCCGCCGACCAAACCCTGGAAGCCGATTTGGGCTACGGCCACGAATTCCCCACCCCGGAAAAAATCGCCGATGACCGGCTGAAAATCTTCAAACCGCTGGCCGTGGTCGGCAGCAAGGGCAGCAGCGACATGACCCAGGAGGGTGAGAATTACCACTACCGCAGCGGCGCCAAGCTGGAAAAAGGCAGTTACTGGATTAGCGCCGTCTACCAACCCTCCTTCTGGTCGAAGGATAAGGAGGGCAAATGGTCCCAGGGCGACTTAAAAACCGTGGCCAACGCGGAAAGCTGCGGCCAGTACGAAATGCTGAGCAAGGCGCCGGTAATCGTGGACGGCGGCTTTGACAGTGAGTTCTTCCGTAAACCCATTGGCCAAGCGCTGGAAATCGTGCCGCAGAAGGATTTCAGCGAATTTAAGGCGGGCGAACTATTCCCGGTCCAGGTGCTGCTGAAGGGCGAACCCCTCGCCGGCGCCAAAGTTACCGCCACCAGCGACGAAATTCTGAAGAAGGACCCGGAGGCGCTACACGACGAGCGGGAGCCGCAGATTTTCGCCGGCACCACCGATAAAAACGGCGTGGTGAACATCATTCCGCTGGCCGGCGGCACCTATAAGATTTTCACCAAGCACAGCCAACCTTTCAGCGGCGACAGCAGCCAGTGCAACGAAAGTTCCTGGAAGGCCACGCTGATTTTGCCGTTGCAGAAATAAGGTTTTTTAGACAGCGCCTCGCCCGAGGCGCTTTTTTTTTTGGGTTTTACCGACGGACGGGCGGTTCTTCGCCTTCGGCTTAGGCGCCCTTCGGGCGCTTTAGCTGTATGTATTTAGAGCCTAAATTACATACAGGGGAAGCGCCCGGTTGTTGGTAAATGGGCTTATACAAACAACGGGGCGCTTAGCTTGTATGTTTAAGCCGGGGCAATATGGCTTAAGCTAGGCCTTTTTCGACCACATTAAGCCATGAACTTTTCCCTTATCGACGGGGGCGTCTGTGCGCCCCGCGGTTTCCAGAGCGCCGGCGTCCACTGCGGCCTGAAGGCCACTGGCCAGCGCGACCTGGCCCTAATCTTCAGCACCTCCCGCTGCCAGACCGCCGTTAGCTACACCCAGAACAAGCTGAAGGGGGCGCCGCTGCTGCTCACCGCCCAACATCTGCGTTTAAGCGGCGGCATCAGCCGCGCCGTCCTCTGCAACAGCGGCCGCGCCAACGGGGCCACCGCCCACGGCGTCGACCTGGCCCGCCAGTGTAGCCGGCTGCTGGCCGACGCCCTGGCCATTAACCACGAGGAAATTATCCTCGCCTCCACCGGCCGCCTGGATTTGCCGCTGGCGCTGGCGCCCTTCCAGGCGGGCATTCCCCTGTTAAAGCAAGAGCTTAGCGCTCTCGGCAACGACCGGGCCGCCGCCGCCATCATGACCACGGACCGGGTGCCGAAGCAGCGGGCCCTAACCTTCGCCCTGGACGGCCACAGCTGCACCATCGGCGCCATGGCCAAGGGTTCCGGCCAGGTCAATCCGAATTTGGCCACCATGCTGGCCTTCATCACCAGCGACGTGGCCATCGAGGGCCCGGTGCTGCGGGAAATCTTCCGCGACGTGGTGGCGGAAACCTTTAATCAGCTGTCCATCGACGGCGACTGTTCCTGCAACGACATGGCCGTGCTCATGTGCAACGGCCAGAGTGAAATGCGCCCCATCGCCGCCAAGGACAGCCCGGCCGGCCGCAGCTTTCACCTGGCCCTGCGCGCCCTGTGCATTGAATTGGTGCGGGATTTGGCCCGGGACGGCGCATCGGCGAGCAAATTAATCCAGTGTGAGGTGAGCGGTGCGCCGACGCTGGCGGTGGCCCGGGCCGTGGCGAAGCAGGTCATTGGCAGCACGGCGGTTAAGGGTAATTTGGCCGCCGCCGTGGCCGACTGGCCGGGCATCGTTGCGGCGGTGGGGGCCAGCCCCGGCGATTTCCCGGTGGATAGGCTGACGGTGGCCATCGCCAGCGAATTTGGCCAGCTGAATCTCTACGGCCCGGCCGGGCCACAGGACTTTGACGGCGCCGCAGCGGCGAAAATCTTGAGTTCGCGGGAAATTGATGTGCTGGTGAATCTCCAGGGGGGCAGCAGCCGCGGCTGGGCCTGGGGCTGCGACCGGCCGCCCCATTAAATACCTACGGGGCAGGGCGCAGCGCTTGAGATAAAGCGCCCGGCGGTTTGTAAACAACCTTAAGGGGCCTTTTACAAACAGACGGGCGCTTCCCCTGTTTGTAAATTAGGGCTAAAACTGGTACTGCACACCGGCCATGCCCGTCCAGCTGCCCTTCTTCTTAATGATGGGGCTGCCTTTCACCTTACCGCTGAGGTTCATTCGCTCCACGGCGACCATGGACGACCAGTTCTTGTCGAATTGGTGCTGCCAGCCGCCGGTCGCCGAATAGCCGTAAACGCCAGCCTTGGGGTGGAATTCTCCTTTGCCGCTGTTCTGGCTCTGGGTGGCATTGACGCCATAGTAGGTCTGGTTGTAGTTCCGGTCGCCCAGATGCACGGCGGCGCCGGCGGTGAGCGTGTCGGCCACGCCCAGTGGCACATGGCCGTTCAGGCCCAGCTTGTAATCGTTGCCGCGCTTTTTCTGGCCGGCAATGCGGAAATTCCCCTCGCCACTGACGGATAAATTCGCCCCCAATTCCTGTTCCAGGCTGGCGTTGAGCAGGGCGCTGCCCTTAACCTTACCCATGCCCCTTAAATCGTGGTTGTGCTTTTCCTTGCGGCCCGGGTCATAGCTCACGGCCAGGCCGGCGCTGGTGCCGGTGTCCGCCCGGTATTGGGCGCCGAGGCCGCGCTGGTCAAGGAAGAAAGTGCCATTGCTAACGGTAAAGGCGGGTCCGGCACTGAATTCATACTTATCACTGCCGGAATAGCGCGGGGCCACGCCCACACCGAGGCCGACGGCCACGTTATTGCGCGCCGGTGGGCCGTACGGCCCGGCCGCCTCCTGGGCCAGCGTTGCCAGCGGTGTGAGAGCTAACAATAAAATCAAAGGTTTAACCATGTGAATCCTCCTGGCGAGTAAAAGATGACAGGGCCGGCCCGCGGCCAGCCTGCAATTAATTATAAAAATAAGTTAGTCAAGGAAAGCGGCTCCGCAAAAAATCCTAGACAGCCCCGGCAAATACGCCTAGAATAGGCGCCCGTGGAGGTTTGGCAGAGCGGTTTAATGCACCGGTCTTGAAAACCGGCGTAGGTTAATAGCCTACCCAGAGTTCGAATCTCTGAGCCTCCGCCAATTTAGTTCTCTTTATTACCTTTTAAGTTAATTAGACTGCCACCTGAAACGGGTGGCTTTTTTTCGTCCAAAGTGAAGCAGCGGCCGCCGATTTCTATGCTTCACCAGTCCCCCAAATTCGCCCAACCCCTAGCAAAAATCTATAATTTCTCCTTTTGCACGGAGAAAATCATGAGTCTGCTAACGGTTAAACGCGCCCTGCTCAGCGTCTCGGACAAGAGTGGCCTGCTGGAATTCGCCAGCAAATTACACGCCTTGGGAGTGGAATTGCTGTCCACCGGCGGCACGGCCCAGGCCCTGCGCGCCGGCGGCCTACCGGTGCAGGACGTGAGTGAGTACACCGGTTTCCCGGAAATGATGGCCGGCCGGGTGAAAACCCTGCACCCGAAGATTCATGGAGGCCTGCTCGGCCGCCGCGGCGTGGACGACGGCGTCATGGCGGAACACCACATCGGCACCATTGATTTGCTGGTGGTTAATCTCTATCCCTTCCAGGCCACCATTGCCAAGGCCGACGTCAGCCTGGAAGAGGCCATCGAAAACATCGACATCGGCGGCCCAGCCATGCTGCGTTCGGCGGCGAAGAACTATGCCAGCGTTGGCGTGCTCACCAATCCGGCGGACTATCCGGAGGTGCTGGAAGCCCTGGAGAATAATAATTTCGACCTGGCCCTGCGCCAGCGGCTGGCGCTGCAAACCTTCCAGCACACCGCCAGCTACGACCGGGCCATCGCCAACTATCTGGAAAAGCAATTCGCCAACGGCGCGGATTTGCCCGAGTTCCTTAGCCTGGAATTTCAGCGGCGGGAGCTGCTGCGCTACGGGGAAAACCCGCACCAGCGGGCCGCCTTCTACGTTAATAACCAGAACATCGGCCTGGCCGGCGCCCGCCAGCTGCACGGCAAGGAACTGTCCTACAACAACATCGCCGACGGCGACGCGGCGCTACAGCTGGTGGCCCGCTTCCCCGACCCGGCCTGTGTCATCGTTAAGCACGCCAACCCCTGCGGTGTGGCGGTGGACGAAAACATTCTACAGGCCTACCACCGGGCCCACCGCTGCGACCCCACCAGCGCCTTCGGCGGCATCATCGCCTTTAACCGGGCGGTGGACGAAGATGTGGCGCGGGAAATCGTCGCCCGCCAGTTCGTGGAAGTAATTCTGGCGCCGAAGTTCACCGTTAATGCTCTAGAAATCTTTAAGCAGAAGGCCAATCTGCGGCTGCTGGAAGTGAATGCCAACGACAGCCACGAGGCGAACCAATGGCAATTAACCAGCGTGCGCGGCGGTTTGCTGGTGCAGGATTGGGATAACGGCGCCCTGCGCCACGGGGATTTAAAGGTGGTCAGCCAGCGGGAACCCACCAACCGGGAGTTGGACGACCTGCTATTCGCCTGGCGGGTGGTGCGGGCGGTGAAGTCCAACGCCATTGTTTTGGTTAAGGATTTAGCCACCATCGGCATTGGCGCCGGCCAGACCAGCCGGGTCTATTCCTCCCACATTGCGGTGGAAAAGGCCAAGGCGGAAAACTTCGATACCGCGGGCTGTGCCCTGGCCAGCGACGCCTTCTTCCCCTTCCGCGACGGGGTGGATACGGCGGCGGCCATCGGGGTGAAAGCCATCATTCAGCCGGGAGGTTCCGTGCGCGACCAGGAGGTCATCGACGCCGCCAACGAGCACGGCATGGCCATGATTTTCACCGGCATGCGCCATTTCCGCCACTAGGGCAAATTAAAGAAGCGCTCCGTGTTGGCCCGGGTCTGGGCCGCCAGCTGGCCGTAATCTTCGTTGCGGCACTGGGCCAGCACCCGCAGCACCTCCGGCAGAAAGGCCGGTTCATTGCAGTGGGGCGTGGGCTTGAGGGTCTTCGGCGTCAGATAGGGGGCGTCGGTCTCAATCATCAGCCGGTCCGCGGGAATATGCGGCGCCACCTCCCGCAGCTGCTGCCCCCGCTGCTGGTCGCAAATCCAGCCGGTGATGCCAAAGTACAGGCCGTGGTCGGCCATTTCCTCCATCTGTTCCCGGCTGCCGGTGAAGCAATGCCAGACGGCGCCGCTTAGGGCGGGTAAGGCTTCCAGCAGCATGGCGCGGAAATCGCCGTAGCCCTCGCGCTCGTGCAGAAACACCGGCTTTTGCAAGTCCACTGCCGCTTGCAGCTGCTGCTCGAAGCAGCGGCGCTGGTTGGCCGGGCTGCTGCAGTTGCGGAAATAGTCCAGGCCCATTTCACCAATGGCCACGCAGCGTTCATCAACCGCCAATGTCCGCTGTAATTCCGCGCTGGCTTCGTTCCAGCTGTCGCCGTGGTGCGGGTGATGGCCGACGGTGAAATATAAATGGGGAAATTGCCGGGCCAGCTGGGCCCCCTTGCGGTTGCTGTCCTCGTCGCTGCCGGTAACGATAACGGCGCTTAGGCCCGCCTGCCAGGCCCGTTCCAGCAGGGCCTCGGCCCGGGGATAGAGGCGCGGGCTGGCCAGATTTAATCCGATGTCAATCATATTTTTACTCCATAAAAAAGGAAGCCGCCCAGAGGGCGACTTCCCGTGGAGTTTACGGCTATTTCTTCGCGAAGGGCTGAAGTTCCGCGTTAATTTCCACGCCGGCCAGATTATTGGCGTAATTGCACAGGGTGGCCAGGGACACGCCGAGAATTACCTCCAGAATCTGCTGGTCGCCGTAGCCCGCCTGCCGGAAGGCGGCCAGTTCGGCGTCGCTCACCTTGCCGCGCTTATTAATGACGGCTAGGGTGAAGTCCTGTAGCGCCTTCAGCTTGGCGTCGCTGAGCGGCCGCTTGTGCTGTAGGTTGGCCACGGTTTCATCGTCAAGGCGCAGCTTGGCCTTGGCGATTTTGGAATGGCCGGCCACGCAGAAATCGCAGCCGTTGTCGGTGGCGGCGGTGATTTGAATCACCTCAATTTCCGTGGGGCTTAAGCTGGTGGCGCCATTGATTTTGCCCACCTCCTGATAGGTTTGCAGGGCCTGGGGTGAATTGGCCAGCACCCGCAGCAAATTGGGAATGAAGCCGTTGGCCTTTTCCGCCGCTTCCAGGCGGGGCTTGGCTTCGGCTGGGGCGCTGTCGATGGTTTGTAAAGTTACTCGTGCCATAAAAAATCCTTTTAAAAATACTCGCCGCCTAATTTAGGGCCTTTTCCGCTCCGGGGAAAATAGCGCTTTTTAAAGTTCTTATAAGCGCTGGTTATGGAGATTAGCCGCCTGGGCCCCGGCCACCGCCGCAATCAGCGGCAGCAGCCCCTCGCTGTTCTGGCCGGTCAGACCGAAAACGATGGTGAGGGCCGTCAGCGGCGCATTCATGGAAATGGAGAGAAAGCCGGCGGTGGCGCCCAGGGTGATGGGGGTTAAATCCAACATGGGCAGTAGGGCCTGCAACGGCGGGGCAATGAGCAGGCCCAGCAGGGAACCAAGGGCGATGGCCGGCGTCAGCACCCCGCCATAGCCGCCGGCCCGCAGGGTCAGCAGGGTGGCCGAAGCCTTAGCGAAGAGCAGGGCCAAAGCCAGCCACCAGCTGAGGCCGGCGAAGGCGTACTGGGCCACCGTGCGGCCGTTGCCCATGATGTGGTGCAGGGAGGTGGCCAGCAGCGCCGTGTAGAGAAAGGCCAGGGGCAGGAAGAACAGCTGCGGCCGGCCGCGGCAACGGTTCTGCTCCGCCCAGTTCACCCCGCGGCGGAAGATTTGGGCGGGCCAGGCCACCAGCAGGCCGGCCAGCAGCGCCGCCAGCGTATTATTCCAGTCGCCGCCGATGGTCATCACCATGTAGAAAGGCTCCCGCTCCACTGCGAAGCGGGCGCAGACCGTGGCCAGGGCCGACGTGATTAGGGCGCAGCAGATGGCCTGGCGGTCCCAGCGCTGTAGCAGCAATTCCAGGGTGAAAAGGGCGCCTACCAGGGGAATGTTGTAGACCCCGGCCAGGCCGGCGCCGGCCCCGCAGTAGGTGAGCAGCCGCCATTCTTCCGGGCTCAGCTGGAAATAACGGGCCAACTGCGCGCCAGCCAGGGCACCCACCTCCCGCGGCGCCACTTCCCGGCCGAGGGAGGCGCCGCAGGCCACGGCAATTATCTGTAGGAGACTGTGGGCCAAATTGTTTAAAGGCGCCGGTCGGCCGCCGTTGGCCAAATCCTTAATTGCCATCACCGCGTCCCGCCTTCTCAGGAGGAAGAACCAGCCCAGGGACACCAGGGCGCCGCCCACGGCCAGGGCCAGCCAGCGCTGCTGCGGGCTGGTGTGGTCGGTCATGAGGTTGCTGCTGCTTTCCACGTGGCCGTAGGCCCACAGTTCGATGAGATGAATGAGGCTGGCCAGCAGGCCGGCGCCGATGCCGGTAATGATGCCCGTCAGCAGCACCGCGAGAAGAAACTTCCTAGACATGGCCGGCCCAGAGCTTTTCTACGGCGCTGCGGTAGACGGCCACGGACTGTTCTACTTCCTGAACCGCCACCCACTCATTAATCTGGTGAATGCTGCCATTAACCACGCCCAATTCCACCACCGCACAATCGTACTGGGCGATGAAGCGGGCGTCGGAGGTGCCGCCGGCGCAGTTAAAGACCAAATCCCGGCCGCAGTGCTCCCGAACCGCCGCCTGTAGCGCGGCCATCAATTCCCGGTTTTCCGTAAGGAAGGGCAGGCCGTGCACCGTCCATTGGTAAGTGGCCGAGCAGGGGGCCAGCGTTGCTGCCAGCAGTTCTTCCACCCGCGCCTGAATGCCGGCGGCGCTCTGTTCCGTGTTATAGCGCCAGTTGCACCACAGGCTGGCCTGCTGCGGCACCACGTTGCCGGCGCCGGTGCCGCCGCTCACATTACTCACCTGGAAGCTGGTGGGCGGGAAATAGCGATTGCCCTCGTCCCAACGGATGGCCTGTAGGGCGTTGATGGCGCGGCCGAGGCCGTGGATTGGGTTGAGAATGTGCTCCGGGTA
This sequence comes from uncultured Cardiobacteriaceae bacterium, assembly GCA_963533935.1. Classification (GTDB taxonomy): domain Bacteria; phylum Pseudomonadota; class Gammaproteobacteria; order Cardiobacteriales; family Cardiobacteriaceae; genus CAUSKK01. The sequence goes on along the minus strand of CAUSQL010000009.1, from coordinate 26,975 downwards.
GGCCACGTGGCCCTGCGTGCCGTGAACCGTTAAATGGAGGCTGAGGGAACCGCGGCGGCCGGCGCGGCCAAAATCGCCCAGGGCCGCTGTGGCGGTGGGTTCGGCGACGATGCAGTAATCAAACTTTTGCCCTGCCGCCGCCAGGGCCGCCAGGGCCCGATTGGTACCGTCCCGGCCGTCGCCCTCCTCGTCGCTGGTGAGCAACAGGGCCAGGGTGCCCGGGTGGTCGGGATTAGCCCTAACTAATTGTTCCAGCGCCACCACCGCCGCGGCCACTCCCGCTTTCATGTCGGCGGCGCCACGGCCGTAGATTTTGCCGTCCCGTTCGCTGGGGCTGAAGGGCGGCGAGGCCCATAAATCCTCGTCGCCGGGCGGCACCACGTCCGTGTGGCCGGCGAAGAAGATTACCGGCCCGCCCTGGCCGTGGCTGGCCCACAGATTCTTGGTATGGCTGAAATTCAGGGCCTGACAGCTAAAGCCGGCCCGCGCCAGCCGTTCGCCGATAATTTGCTGGCAATTGCCGTCGTGGGGGGTGATGGATTTTTCCCGCAGGAGGGTTTTCAGTAGGGCCACGGCCATGGTAATTCCTTGAAATTGCTTAATTTGCTAGGATTATAGCCTTTACGCCGAGGAGCAATTTTGGACAATAAACGCACGGCACCGGCCCTGGAAGCGCGGGCCACGCCAGCCCTGGAAGCGCTGGACATTCACAAATCCTACGGGTCGCTGGAGGTGCTCAAGGGCATCTCCCTTAAGGCCCACCGCGGCGAGGTGGTATCCATACTCGGCGCCTCGGGCTCCGGCAAGAGCACCTTTCTCCGCTGCCTAAACTTTCTGGAAATGCCCGACGCAGGGGAAATCCACGTGGCCGGCGAGCGCATTCTAATTAAGGACCAGGACGGCCGCCGTTCGGTCAATGAGAAACAGATTCAGCGGGTGCGCCAGCGCCTGTCCATGGTCTTTCAGAACTTCAATCTCTGGGCGCACATGACGGTGCTGGAAAACCTGACCGTGGCGCCGCTGCAGGTTTTAAAAATTTCCCCGCGCCAGGCGCGGCAGCAGGCCGAGGCGCTGCTGCACAAGGTGGGCCTCTACGAGCGCCGCGATTACTACCCTAACCAGCTGTCCGGCGGCCAGCAGCAGCGGGTGGCCATCGCCCGGGCCCTGGCCATGAATCCGGACGCGCTGCTGTTCGACGAACCCACTTCGGCGCTGGACCCGGAGCTGGTGGGCGACGTGCTGCGGCTCATGCAGGAGCTGGCCCGGGAGGGGCGCACCATGATTGTGGTAACCCACGAGATGGCCTTCGCCCGGGAGGTGTCCTCCCAGGTGCTGTTCCTGCACCAGGGGCAGATTGAGGAGCAGGGCACGCCCCAGCAGATATTCCAAGAGAGCCAGTCGGAGCGGCTGAAGCAGTTCCTCGCCAATAGTTTGAAATAATCTTTACCGACGGCCGGCCGCTTTTCCTGTATGTATTTAGAGCTTTAATTACATACAGTAAAAGCGCCCGTCTGCTTGTAAAAATAGATGGACGCGTGAGCCCGAGGAGCGACCAGCTTTGCTGGCTGAGCGTTAGCGAAGAACAACCGTCCGTCTATCTAAAGGTCTCACTCCTGTTTAATCGAAAAAATCGCCGTTAATGGCCATTAAACATACAACCGGGCGCTTCAGCTGTATTTATTTAGAGCTCCGGCGCGCCCTTAAGCCATAATCAGCCATTTGGAGTCGCCATGAGCCTTTACGACCGCCCGCTGCCGCGGGCCGATTATGCCGCCTACCGCGCCCTGCGCGCCGCCCAGCTGGCCACCGCCGCCCCCTTTCTTCTATCCTACTATCAACGGCAGGAAAACTTCCGCGCCCACCACGGCAACCTCTATTTAAAGCACATCGACCCGCGTAGCGGCCGAGCCCAACTGGACGACGGCAGCCCGGTGCGCCTGCAATTCCTCGGCTACAGCTGTAGCGGCCGCTGGCACTGGGCCTGGGAAGAACCGGAACTCTACGCGGCGGACAGCCTGGCCACGGCCCAAGCCCTGCGCGACCGGGGTTTGGCGGACGGCATTGAATGGCTAAGTCGCAGCGGCTGGCCGATGGAACTGCCGGGCCAGGAGGAGGCGCTGCTGGCGCTGGCCCTGGCCCACGACCCGGCCGCGGCCGTTTGTTGCTGGGAAACTGCCCCCTTAGTGCTCGGCGCCGCCGCTCCGGCCGGCCTGCGCGGCTACGACCACATTTACATGGCCGTGCGGCTGGAAACGCCGCTGCCGCCGCCCACGGCGCAGGTGCTGAACGAGGGTGCCGAACAGCTGCGGAGCCTGCTGGTGCAATGTGGCCCGGTCGCCGCGCCGGTTTACGCTGCCAACGGCTGGCCGGAACCTGAGGATAGGCCGCTGCCGCTAACCCTCTTCCCGGAAGCAGCCGCCGTTTTCAGCCCCGCCCAGCCCTGGCTGGCCGAGCACTTTTTACCCCTATTAAGTTTTGAGTTGGCCGACCTGGACCCGGCCCTGGGCACCGGCCCGCTGCATCTATTGAAGCCGCTGGAGCCCGCCAATAGTAAGGACATCCCGGGCAACGACTACTGCGGGGTGAACTGGTTCACCTTTCGCCGCACCGCCACCGGCCACTATGAATTTCTGACCGGCGAAGACTATTTTGTTAAACCTGACCCGGGCACCGCTGAAGACATCACCGAGGTGCGCCGCAGCTATGAGGAATTGCGCGACTGCTACCGGGAATGCGGCCTGGTGGCCAGCGTCACTGGAAAATGGCGGCGCAACGACCTGCCGCACTTTCAGGGGGAGCCGCTGTACCTGATGGAACGGGCGTACTACGGCAATTGGGTTAGCATTGACCCGCCGCCGGCCTTCCGCCTCGATACCGCCGAAGAAGGCAACGTGCGCCTGTACCACGGGGAGCAGCTCTGCCGGCCCCTGCTGTGTAGCGCCGGCTACAGCTGGGGCGAGGGCGGCGCCGACGCCATGCTGCTGTTCTACGAACCGGTGGCCGGGCTGGTCATCATGACCTTCGATTACACCTAATCGCCGTTAATTACCGCCGAGCTTAGCGGTTTGGCTCAGCGCCAGCTTTAACCTTCCCTGGCCCATTCCCTAAAGTCGCAATAACTTACGGCGGCCACCTTGCCGCTTTTACTGCTGGTTCCTCTAACTGGCACTGGTGGGGGCAAATTAGTGGCCATTTACCGACGGAGGGGCGCTTTACCTGTTTGTAAATTAACGCTTTTTACAAACAGGTAAAGCGCCCCTCCGTTTGTATATTTGCCTTAAATCCAACGGCGGCGTAGAGTAGCGGCCACATTTTTACGAAAGGAATCCCATGAAAAACGGTGTAATTATTAAGAGCCCCGCAGAGATAGAAAAAATGCGCCTCGCCGGCCGCCTCGCCGCCGACGTGCTCGACATGATTGAACCCCACGTGGTCGCCGGCGTCTCCACGGAAGAGTTAGACCGGCTCTGCCACGCCTACATGGTGGACGTGCAGGGCACCATTCCCGCCTGCCTCGGCTACGGCGACCCGCCCTTCCCCAAATCCACCTGCATTTCCGTCAATCACGTCATCTGCCACGGCATACCCGCGGCGACGAAAATCCTGAAGCAGGGCGACATCGTGAACATCGACGTTACGGTCATCAAGGACGGCTGGCACGGCGATACCAACCGCACCTTCCTCGTCGGCGACTGCTCCATCATGGCCAAGCGGCTGGTGCGCGTAACCTACGAGGCCCTGTGGCGCGCCATCGACCTGGTTAAACCCGGCGCCACCCTCGGCGACCTGGGCCACACCATTCAAAAGTTCGCCGAGGGCGAGGGCTTCTCCGTGGTGCGGGAATTCTGCGGCCACGGCATCGGCTTGGGCTTCCACGAAGAGCCGCAGGTGCTGCACTTCGGCCGCCCCGGCACCGGCCTGGTTCTGGAGGAAGGCATGACCTTCACCATTGAACCGATGATTAACGTGGGTAAGAAGGATTTGAAGGTGCTCAACGACGGCTGGACGGTGGTAACCCGCGACCGTTCCCTGTCGGCGCAGTTTGAACACATGCTGGCGGTAACTAGAGACGGCTGCCAGGTGCTAACCCTAAGCGCGGCGGAACGGCAACGGCTGGGCCGGGACGTCTAATTCATGAAGCTGCCCCGCTACCGGTCAGCGAAAAACCTCGGCGCCATTCGCCAATTTCTCAAGAACCTGCGCCAGGTGTACCTGAAACGTCTGTCGCCGGCCCTGGCGGTTAAGCCGCTCATTCGCCACTACTGCAGCCAAATCGACGGCATCGTCCAGCAGCAATTCCGCCAGCACATTAAAAATGCCCACATCGGCCTCTACGCCGTGGGCGGCTACGGCCGTCGCGAGCTGTTTCCCAATTCGGACATTGACCTGTTAATCCTCGTCCCGGCGCCGCTGGCCGAGGCGGACGACGGCGCCATTAAGGAGTTCATCGCCAATCTCTGGGAGGTGGGCCTCACCGTCAGCCAGAGCGTGCATTCGCCCCAGTCGCTGCGGGATTACGCCAAACAGGACTTGAGCTTTCTCACCAGCCTGCTGGAGGCGCGGCACCTGGCCGGCGCCGGCGGCGCTTTGGACGAACTGAGGCCGGTGCCGGTGCGGGAGTTCTTCGCCCACAAGCTGGCGGAGCAGCAGCGCCGCGACCGGGAAAATTTCGGCCGCCTGGAGCCGGATTTAAAGAACGGGGTCGGCTCGCTGCGGGACGTGCAGATGGTGCGCTGGCTCAGCCTCTACAGCGGCATCGAACCGTCCCTCACGGCCGGCGAAGAAAAGAAGTACCGCGAGAGCATCAGCCAGCTGTGGCGGCTGCGCTTCATGGTGCACCTGCTCGACCCCAAGGCCAAGGACCTGCTGCACTTCGGCCTCCAGCAGCGGCTGGCGAAGCTGCTGCATTACGAAGACCGGGAGGACAGCCTGGCCATCGAACAGTTCATGCGCGCCTACTACCGCCACAGCCAGCGCATTCGCCAGTGCAACCAGCTGCTGATTAAATCCCTGAAGAACGAACTCTACGGCGGCGGCCGGGCCGTGCGCATCAATCAGCATTTCTTCCTCCAGAATCAGCAGTTGAATCTGAAGGGCAAATTAACCCTGCCGCTGCTGTTCCAGAGCTTCCAGCTGCTCCAGCGCAACGGCAAAATCATGGGCCTGCACCCGGACTTTGAACGGCTGATTCAACGGCAGCGGGACAATGTGCTGGCCCTGCAGCGCCGCAATAACCGCAGCAATTTCCAGGGCTTCCGCCAGATTCTCGCCAATTACCCGGTGTTCCCCGTCCTGCAGCTCATGCACAGCTACGGGCTACTGCACCGGCTCATTCCCGACTTCTGGCACATCACCGGGCAAATGCAGTACGACCTGTTCCACCAATACACGGTGGATTACCACAGCCTGCGGCTGACCGCCTATCTGGACGGCTTCCACGAAGCTGACCCCCTTTACCCCGAGGCCAGCGAGCTGTGGCACCGCCTCGGCCAGCGGGATTTGCTCTATTTGGCCGCCCTGCTCCACGACATCGGCAAGGGCCGCCGCGGCGACCACAGCGAAGTGGGGGCGAAAATCGCCGCCAAGTACGCGAAGCGCTGGCTCAACGGCGAGGAACAGGCTCTGCTGGTCTTCCTCGTGCGCGAGCACCTCAGCCTGTCGCACACGGCGCAGAAGAAGGACATCAGCAATGAGCAGGTCATCGAACAGTTCGCCGCCCGGTTTCCCCAGCCGCACTATTTGGATTACCTCTATTTGCTGACCTTGGCCGACATCAGCGCCACCAACGGCAAGCTGTGGAACGGCTGGCGCGCCCACCTCATGCACAGCCTCTACCGGCGCACCCGGGACTTTCTCCAGCGCCGCTCCGGCGCCGAGGACTACCGGGAAATGGTGCGCCACACCCTGTCCGCCCACCTGACGCCGGAGAACGAGGCGCTGTGGGCCAATCTGCCGCGGGAATTCTTCGTCGGCGCCTACCTGACGGACATCGTCGCCAAGAGCAAATTCCTGCAGAGCGGCGCCCTGCTGGCGGCCCTGGGGCCGGACCGCTTCATGCTGGCGTCGCCGCGGCCGGCCAACGAGCTGTTCGCCCGGGTCTGCTACTTCCTCGCCCGCTGCAACGGCGACATCGCCGAGGCCCGCCTCTACCGCACTCTAGATAAGGCCTTAAACATTCAGGAATTCATTCTGAATAGGCCGCTGGAGGAGGCGGACTGGCTGGAAAAGCTGACGGCGCTGCTGCAAAGTCCAGAGCCGCTGAAGCCGCTGCGCAACCGGCTGGCCAACCGGCAGCTGGCCTTCTTTAATCCGAAATTGCAGATTAAGTTTCTCCGCGAGCACCAGCGCACGCTGCTGGATTTGAGCTGTAAGGACCGCCACGGGCTGCTGAACATGATTAGCCGCCTGTTCCTACAGGAGGACATCTTCATTCACCACGCGAAAATCACCACCCTGGGCGAGCGGGCCGAGGACGTCTTCTATTTAACGAATCGGGATAATCAGCCCCTGGACAGCGACCAGCAGCAGCGGCTGGAACAGATGCTGGGGCAGATGCTCAGCCGCTGATTTACAAACATGGGAAGCGCCCGGTTGTATTTAAATAAACCCTTTCCTTCCCTCTAGGAGTAACCGTGAAGAAATACCTATGGCTGGCCCTTTTATGGGCCTGGGGCCCGGCTTGGCCCTTCGACCGCCAGCTGCTGCTGGGCCGCTGGCACTGTGTCCTGAGCGCCGACCCCCAGATACTCAAGGCGCAACGGCTATTTAAATCCGTGCACATTAGCAGCCTCAATGAATATGGAGCCGACGGCCAGCTGCGGGAATCCGGGCAAATCCAGGTGATGCTGGTCCGCGGCCCCACCTTCAACTACAGCTATCGGGGCCAGGGCCGCTGGCATTTAAGCCACGGCCAGCTGGCGCGGGCCCTGGCAACGGTGCAGCTGGAACGTCGCCATGAGCTGGCCACTCGCCGCTGGCTTACGGTCAATGGGGCGAGTCGGCGGCTGGAACTGGCGCTCTTTAAGAGCCTACAGGAGGTGCTGGGCGGCGCCGGCCGCAGCGAAATCTTGGAGCTGAACCGGCAATCGCTGCAGCTGCGCGCCGCCGAGTTCAGCGGCAGCTGCACCCGGCTGTAGGCGTTTGTGGAAATTTACCAACGGACGGGCGGTTCTTCGACCTGACGGTCTCAGCGCTCCGCTGTTCTTCGACCTGACGGTCTCAGCGCTCCGCTGTTCTTCGACCTGACGGTCTCAGCGCTCCGCTGCCATCTTCATCAGGCCAACATAAATAAGCAGTAAGGGGCCTGGCCCGGAACTGCGGTAAATTGCCGTCCATGAGGCAAAAAATAATGTGCTGGCTGGCCACGGCCCGGCCACAAACCCTGGTCATCGCCCTGACGGCCATCGGCCTGGGCGCAGCGTTGGCGGCGCTCCAGCAAGCTTTAGACTGGCCGCGGCTGCGCTGGACCTTCATCACCGCGCTGCTGCTACAGATTCTTTCCAACTGCGCCAACGACTACGGCGACTTTCTCAAACATAGCGATAACGACGCCCGCCTCGGCCCGCGGCGGCCCTTACAGCTGGGCCTAATCAGTCCGCGCCAGCTGCGCCGCGCCCTGGTACTCCTCAGCCTGGCCTGTGTGCTGGCCGGCCTGCGACTGCTCAGCCTGACGCCGCTGGCGCCGGGCCAATGGTTTACCTTCCTCGCCCTCGGCCTGCTGGCCCTGCTCGCCGCCCTCGGCTACACCCTCGGCACCGCCTACGGTTACAAGGCCCTGGGCGACCTGGCGGTCTTCCTGTTCTTCGGGCCTCTGGCGGTGCTCGGCAGTTTCTACCTGCAGGCCGGGCCCTGGCCGCCCCGCTGCTGGCTGCCGGCCGTCGGCGCCGGTCTCTTGGCCGTGGCTGTATTAAATCTGAATAATCTGCGCGACCTGGCCCAGGACCGGGCGGCGGGGAAACGGACGGTGCCGCTGCTGCTGGGGCCGCGCGGCGGCCGCCATTACCATCTGCTGCTGCTGGCGGCCGGCTGGCTGGCGCCGGTGCTGTACCTGGCCTTAAATGGCCAGCACTGGCCTTGGCTATTGCTGGCGCTGCCGCCGATGTGGTGCCACGGCCACCGCGTGCTTAACCATGGGGAAGCGCGGCAGCTGCGGCCGGAATTTCCCCGGCTGCTGGCGCTGCTGCTGGCGGTAAATCTCCTATTTATCCTCGCGCTGCACCTTTAGGCGGCCACCGCGGCCGCGCGCCCGGTCTGGTTTTACGGCACCAATTTGGCATCGTACGATGGGAATAAAATGGCCTTTTACCGAGGAAAATCTATGAATCTAATCGTCTGTTGTACGGAGAACAACGTCATCGGCCGCGGCGGCCGCATGCCCTGGCATTTGCCGCGGGATTTGCGCCACTTCCGCACCCTAACCTTAAATAAGACCGTGGTCATGGGCCGCCACACCTACGCCGCCATCGGCCGGCCCCTGGACCAGCGCCAGAACATCGTGCTGTCCCGGCGGCCGCCCAGCGATAACCGGGTGCAGTGGGCCCAGTCCCTGGCGCAGGCCCAGCAGCTGGCGGAAGGGGAAATTTTCATCATCGGCGGCGGCCAGCTGTACCGGGAAAGTCTGCCCCAGGCCCGGGAAATTTACCTGACCCGCGTCCACGCCATTCTCGACGGCGACTGCTTCTTCCCCGAACTGGATTCCAGCTGGCAGAAGGTGGCGGAAGAGCAGCATTTGGCCGACGAGAAAAACCATTTCTCCATGAGCTTCTGCCGCTACCAGCGCCGGGAAGTGCCTTTACCGACGGAGGGGCGCTTCCTATGTATGTAAAATTCGCGATTAAACAAACAACCGGCCCTTCTGCTGTATGTAATTGGGCGCTAAATACATACAGGATAAGCGCCCGTCCGTCGGTAAAGTCCTTAAAATTATTGAACGAAGCGTGAAGAACCGGCGCCGCCCCTGAGGGGTCGGCCGTTGGTATGGATTTTGACTTCAGCTTAGTAATCGGCCGTCTGTGGCCCCTAACTCGGAGACTTCTATGAAATTAAATCAGTGTTTAATCCTTATCACCGCGGCCCTCGCCAGCGCCTGCGGCGGCAGCAATACTCCGCCCGGCCTGGCCCAGCCCTTCGTGCCCCACGAGCCGAACCTTAACGCCACCCCGACACCCACCGGCGCGCCGGCGCCAACTACGGCCCCAACCACCGCACCGGCTCCGACCAATAATCCCGCTCCCAGCAATAATCCGGCGCCGGCCCCAACCAATAATCCCGCTCCCACCAATAATCCGGCGCCGGCCCCCAGCTCTAACCCGGGCCCAAGCAATATTCCCCTGCCAACCACCGCCCCGACCAATAGCCCGGCACCTACCGTAGCCCCGGCACCAACAAATTCACCGGCGCCAACGGCCGCGCCCGCCCCCAGCGATAATCCGGCACCGACTGTGGCTCCGGCACCAAGCAATAGCCCGGCCCCCAGCGATAATCCGGCGCCAACGGTTGCGCCCATTCCCACCAATAATCCCAATCAGCCGACCCTGAAGGGCAACTTTAAGAACGGCACCGGCGAGCTGGGCGCCATCAGCGCCTACACCGCCGAAAACATTCGCCCTGAGGAACAGGCCCTCCTCGATGAAACCAATAAAATTCGCGCCGCCGCCGGCAAGCCGCCGCTGGCCTTCCGCAATAGCCTGAACAATTACGCCCAGGTGCGGGCCGGGGAAATCGTTAATCAATTCAGCCACGACCGGCCCAACGGTAAGAACGCGGTTACGGATTTCGACGACCACTTCGAGATTTACCGAACCGCCGAGGGCACCGCCGGGGAAAACATCTATGCCGGCGTCGCGGCCCGCGGCGTGGCCGGCGCAGCCATGGCGGCGGAAGGCTTCAGAAATAGCCCGGGCCATTACAAAAATATGATTTCCGACGACTTCACCCACGCCGGCATGGGCTACCTGGAGGACGACAGCGGCCGCCTGAAAAATCACTGGGTACAAATCTTCGGTGGCGGGCCGGTGGACAGCAAGGTGAAAAACCCCGCCAATGCGGTAAATGTGGACCAGGCCGCCTGGCAGCAGGCCATCGCCAGCGGCGTGGCCGTGGACAGCAATCACCGGATTCAGGTGAGCGGCGCCGGCCAGCCCCTGGCCAACGACAGCACCGGGCTGAATTCCAAGGCGGTGGCCATTAACAATAATCAGCGGCTCATCGTGCGGGCGCCGGAACAATACGGCTACCAGTACCAGACCGTGGGCGAAATTCAACAGAATCAAATGCCCGTGGCCTACGTGAATCTGGGTCAGGCCTTCGTGCCCGATGCGGCCAGCGAAGTCAGCGGCACCTACACCGGTAAGGCGGTGGGCGACCTGGGCGGCCATAGCCGGGTTACCGCCGACGTCAATGCGGCGGTCAATTTCAACGGCGCCAATAAGAACATGAAGCTGCAGCTGAACAACAGTAAAGTGGCCAGCAATGACCTGGCGGCGGGCACGGCCGGCAATCTCTACCGCAACGGCAATTTGGACTTCAGCGAGGATATGCAGTGGAACAGCAACCGCGGCCAATTTGAGGGCGCCAGCGGCGCCGCCCAGTTCTACGGCGACCAGGCCCAGGAAATCGGCGGTAATTTCAAGCGTTCCGTGGAAAACGAGGACTACAAGGGCGCCTATGGGGCCCGCAAGCAGTAGGTTTCTATGGCCCGCATCGCACTGCTATTGCTATTTTTGGCCCAGCTCAGCTGGGCCGAACCCCTGCTCTACTTCTACCGGGAAACCATCTACGACAACAGCAACACCGAGCCCTTCCGCAAGAAGGATTTACAGCGAATCTTTAATGGCGCCAACGAAACCTACTGGCGGGCGGTTTTCCCCAAGGAGAAGGGCACCCAGGCCCTGTTCAGCGCCAGCCCCAAGGACAACAAGCGCCAGGTTTACTTCTTTGAGGTTTTCCACGACCGGGCGAGCCTGAACCGCCACAACGGCGCCAGCGACGCGCTGACGGATTTCAACATCGTTAAAACGGACATCATGGTGGCGGCGGAACGGCTTAATCCGACCCTGGCAAAAATCATCGTTATGGCCGAGCGGAAGGAGGCGGTCAATAGCGTTAATTCCATTCAGCCCTTTCTCTATTTGGAAACCTTCACCCTCAAGGACGAGGTGAAGCTGGCCGACGTCATCGGCTATTTAAAGAATCAGGTGTGGACCCTGCGCAGCGGCCGGCAGGCCATTTACATCGGCCAGGACTCGCGCAATCCGCGCACCTTCTACTATTTGCATCTGGACGACCAGAGCAGCGGCGGCGACGCGGCCCTGCGGGCCAACGCCAAGGATTACCAGCTGCTGGCCCTGGACAACCGGCTGCTGCTGACCAAGGGCGGCGCCATCACCTACATCGGTAAATGATTAAAGCCCCGGCCGGCGTCCCGCCCGCTGGCGGGTGAGCAGCGCGAAGAACTGCCACTGCAGATAGCCGCTGGCCAGCAGCGGCAGGCCGTAAACGGTGATAAAACGGCGCAGCTCCGTGGCCAGGCCGGCCTTGGCCGGGCGGCCGAGGAGGAAGCCGGCCAGGGCCACCGCCAGGCAGATGAGCACCAGCCCCTGATTAAAGAGCTGGTCGCGGCTCAACAGCAGGCCGTTAATCAGCACCGGCAGCGCCGTTAGCGCCCACAGATAGAAGAACATGGGGGCGAAGGCCGGCGCGCCGGCCACCATTTTTATTATCAGCAGATAGATAAGGCTGATGGCCGCACTGGCCGTAAGGCCGTAAATGAAGAATCTTTTAACCATCACACTTGCCAATCTATGGGCTTCTCGCCCCGCGCCCGGAGAATTTCATTAACCCGTTGGAAATGGCCGCAGCCGATGAAGCCACCGCCGGCCAGCGGCGACGGGTGCACGGCGGTCAGTATGTGGTGGCGGCTGCCGTCGATGAGCGCCGCCTTTTCCTTGGCGAAATTGCCCCAGAGCAGGAAGATGACCCCCTCCTTCTGAGCGGAAATGGTGCGAATTACCGCGTCGGTGAACTGGTGCCAGCCGATTTTCCCGTGGCTATTGGCCTTACCCGCTTCCACGGTCAGGGCCGCGTTGAGCAGCAGCACGCCCTGGCGCGCCCAGTTGGTCAGGTCGCCGTGGTCGGGCATAACAAAGCCGGCTTCGGTGCGGGCGATTTCCTTGTAAATATTGCGCAGAGACGGCGGCACTTTCACGCCGCGGGCGACGGCGAAGCAGAGGCCGAGGGCCTGCCCCGGCTGGTGGTAGGGGTCTTGACCGATGATGACCGCCCGCACCTGGTCGAGGGGGGTCTGCTGAAAGGCGTTAAAAATTAGCGGGTTCGGCGGGTAGACGGTTTTATGCTGCTCCCGCGCCGCCAGCAGCGCCTTTTTAATTTCCAGAAAATAGGGTTGGCGGAATTCTTCGTAGAGGGCCCGCTTCCAGCTGGCTTCCATTTGTACCTGTTCCGGGTCGATGTGCATGGACTGCTCCGTTGTGAATTTGCCCCTATCTTAGGGGATAGGAGCGCCGGGCCGGGGAAATATACAAACGGCCGGGCGGTTCTTCGCTGTGCTCAGGCGCCCTGCGGGCGGTTTTCCTGTATGTAATTAGAGCCTTAATTACATACACCATAAGCGCCCCTATGTTTGTAATTAGCCCCAATGGGGCAATTAACATACAGCCGGGCGCTTCCCCTGTATTTAAACGTCCTAATTATGGCCCTTGCAGAAGCAGGAATTGTGGTGGTCGTCCACCATGCCCATGGCCTGCATGAAGGCGTAGCAGCTGACCGGGCCGATGAAGGAGAAGCCGCGCTGCTTGAGAATCTTCGCCATCACCTGGGAAGTAGGCGTCTGGCTCGGCACCGCGCCCAGCTCCGGCACGTTATTGACGTGGGTTTTATTGCCCACCAGGTCCCAGAGCAGCCGGCTGAGGCTTTCGCCCTTGGCGTGCATGGCCAGCAGCGCCCGGGCGTTGGCAATGATTGATTGTAATTTTTTCCGGTGATTGATTAATTTACCCGTGGCCATGAGGGCGTCGATGTCCTTGTCGGTCATGGCGGCGATTTTTACCGGGTCGAAGTCGTGGAAGGCCCGCCGGTAGTCGGCGCGCTTCTGGAGCACGATAATCCAGGACAGGCCCGCCTGCTGGCCCTCCAGGCAGATTTTCTCAAAGAGCTTATTTTCGTCCCGCTGGGCACGACCCCATTCCTCGTCGTGGTATTGGCGGTAAAGGTCGGACGCCTCTGCCCAGCGGCAGCGTTGTTTTTGCATTGATAACCTCCCAATTTATAATTACTTTGTTTAAAACAGAATAATACCCAACCAATGGAACAACCAAATAACAACCTCCTCAATCTGGAATTCCCCTTCTGGCAGGCGCCGCTGCCCTTCAATCTCATCGGCGCGGAAATGGCCGGCAAAATCAGCGCCCTCGGCGCCCTGGGCATGATTCGCGTGGCGGAATACTACCACCTGGACGATTTGGAACGGGAAACGGCAGCCTTCAAGAAGCAGGCGCCCCAGCCGGTCTACTGCTTCGCCCACCGGCTGCCCCAGGTGCAGTGGGGCGAGGCCCTATCGAATACGGCCATTAAGAATGTGCATAATCGCTTTAATCGCACTATCAACCAGACCCATTCCGCCAGTTTCACAGAACTACTTGACTTTGCCCTGGAACAGCAGCCGCGGGCCATCGGCTTTCTCCACGGGCTGCCGGACCGGGAAGTAATCGAGAAAATCCGCGAAGTGCCAGTGCCCACCTTCGCCGTGGTGCATTCGGTGCTGGAAGCCCTGGTGGCCGACGAATTCCACATTGACATCATCGTGCTCCAGGGGCTGGAGGCCGGCGGCGAGCGCGCCTTCTTCACCAATGACCTGCCCCAGCTGCCCCAGCCGGCCATGAGCCTGTTGCAGCAGGTAAGGCCGCTGGTGCGCAAGGAGCTGGTGCTGTGGGGCGACTTCTCCGAGGGGGCCGACGTGCTGGCGGCGCTGCTGGCCGGCGCTTCCGCGGTGATGATGGACCGGCCCTTCCTCGCCTGTGCCGAGGCCGGCCTGCCGGAGAGCGACCGCCAGCGGGTAATCCGCGCCAGCGAGTGCGAATCCATTATTTCCGACGCCTACACCGCGCGGCCCATGCGGGTGCTACGGGACGATTTTTCCGTGGCCGGCGCCGAGCAGGCGGAGGCGCTGTACAGCCAGCTGCACAAGAAGCCCCTGGCCGTGTCTTTAAGCCCCATCAAGGACCCGGTGGACCTGCAGAGCCTCATTGATTACTACATCGACGAAATGAATTACCGGGTGGAGGACTAATGCGTACGGTGCCGCTGGCCACCTTGGCCTGGCAGGACGACACTCCCTTCAGTGAACGTTTTCAAGACATTTATTACCATCGCCAGGGCGGCTGGGGCGAAAGCGACTGGGTCTACGTGGGTGCCAACGGCGTGCCCGACCGGTGCCAACAGCCGCTGCTGCAGGTGGGCGAAATCGGCTTCGGCACCGGCCTGAACTTCTTCAATACGGTTAAACACTTCCGGGCCCGGGGCGGCCGGCGGCTGGTCTACGTGGCCTTCGAGTTCAACCCCATCGGCCGGGCGGATTTGGAGAAAATTCACCGGGACTGGCCGCTGCCGGAGCTGCGCCACCGCTTCTACGACCTTTACCCCAATAATCTGGCCGGCTTCCACTGGCTGAATCTCAGCGCTGAAGTGGCCCTGCTGCTGGTCTTCGGCGACGTCAGGGACACGCTGCCGCAGCTGGACGGCCGGCTGGACTGCTGGTACGTGGACGGCTTCAATCCCGCCCGCAATCCGGACTGCTTTTCCCAGGAAACCCTGAGCCAGCTGGCCCGCTGTAGCCGGCCCAGCGCCACCCTGAGCAGCTTCAGCGCCGCCAGCGTCTTCCGCACCAATCTCCAGGCCGCCGGCTGGCGCTGGGAGAAGCGGCCCGGCTTTCTCCAGAAGCGCGAGATGGTCTGGGCCACCTTAGAAAGGGAAGTTAATGAAGAACCACAGTGGTTCGACCGGCCGGCGCCGCTGGCGTTAGGTAGTCGGGTGGCGGTAATCGGCGGCGGCATTGCCGGCCTGACCGCCGCCCAGGCCCTGCGGGCGGACTACCAGATTACGGTGTTCAGCACGGGAATCCCGGCCAGCGCCGTGCCCGTCGCCGTGCCCTATCTGCACCTGGACAGCAGCGAAACCATCATGAGCCGCTACCATCTCCAGGGCTGGCGGCTGGCCATGCAGCAATACGCGGCGCTGGGGGCGCCCAGCTTCCAGCCCTTGCCCATGCTGAATCATGGCCTGACCGCCGGCCAGCTGCGGGCCCTGGCAGAAGTCTTTCCCGGCGGGGCAGAGGGGGCCAGCTACCGGGTGGCCGCCGGCCTGGTGCACACGGCGCCGCTGCTGGCGCATTTGGCCAACGATTTAGAAGTAATAAACGAACGGGTCCAGCTGGGCCGCGCCGGCGACCGGTGGCAAATCAACGGCCGGGCCTTTGACGGCGTAATTATCTGTAGCGGCTGGCAGAGCGAGCTGCTGGAACCTTTCTACCGGAGCATATTGCGGCCGGTGGCCGGCCAGGGCTCCGTCTTTAGCTGCAGGGAAAAAATGACCGCCATCGAATGCGGCCACAAGAGCCTGCTGCCCTACGGCGACCATATCTACAGCGGCGGCACCTTCCACCCGCGGGCCAGCACCATCGCCGACCCGGCCGCCGACGACGCGGAAAACCGCGCCGCCCTGGCCCAGCGCTTCCCCGGGGCGGAGATTGAATTGGTGGAACACTTCGCCAATGTGCGCGGCGCCAACCGGGACTACTTCCCCATGGTCGGGCCGGTGGCGGAACTGGCCGACGCCTGCCAACGCTTCGCCGGCCTGCGCCACGACGCTCGCGCCCTGCCCCGGGAGAAATTAACCCTACAGCCGGGCCTCTATTACAACGTGGGCCTGGGTTCCAAGGGCTACAGCCACAGCTGGCTGAACGCGCAGCTGCTGCGTTCCCTGCTCAGCGGTGCGGTGCTGCCCCTGTCGCGGGAAGTGCTGCCCTATGTCTACCCCAGCCGCTTCATTCTGCGGGCGCTGAAGCGGCGCCAACTCTAGGAGTTACCGTGGAAAAATATCGTGATGTGCTGCTGGCGCGGGATTTGGCGGCGGCCCTGCGGCCCGGGGCCACGGCGGCCCAGCTGGCGGAGTTTAAAGGGCAATGGCCACAGGTGCCGGCGGAATTCCTACATCTCTACGAACTGTTCAACGGCCAGGACATCGAGGAACTACCCATTAACGAGCCGCGCTGGCTGGCGTTGGAGGAAATTCCCGGGAAAATCCAGGAATGGCGGGAGTTCGTGCTGGAAAACTTCGGCCCGGAACCGCCGCCCCTGTTCACCGACGAGGCCATTCAGGGGCTGGCCTTCTGCCCGTCCTGGCTGCCCTTCATGGAGGACGAGGACGGTTCCCTCTACTGCCTGGACTTTGCCCCCGGGCCCAAGGGGCAGATTGGCCAGGTGATTTTCGTCGGCCTCGACCGGCAATGGCAGCACTTTGACCTGCTGCTGGAGGCGCCCACCTTCGCCCGCTGGCTGGAGGACTTAACCGCCACCTATATGAACGACGACTTCCGCCCCTTCCCGGCGGTGGCCGACTACTTCCAGCGCCAGTACGAGCTGGGGGCGCCGCTGAACGGCCCGGCCCTGCCGGCGGAGCTGAACCGGCTCGCCCGTCACTTCGCCCTGCTGCTGCCGGACTGCTTTACCTATTTCTACGGCCTCTTCAACGGCTATGGCCAGGACTTTCTCGGTGGCCGCTGGCTGCCGCTGGCGGAAATTATTCCCACCCAGCAGCGCTGGCAGCGGCGGTTGGAATCCCTGGCGCCGCCGGCGCCGGAGCCACAGTCGCGCACGCAGTTCTGCCGCTTCCATTCCCTGTGGCTGCCGGTCTACGAGGGGGAGAAGGGCCTGATTTGCCTGGACTTTGCCCCGGCGCCGGACGGCAATTTGGGCCAGGTCATCAGCCTGCGGGCCGAGCGGGATTTTCAGGTGGAATGGGAGGAGGAGAGCCTGGCCGACTACCTGGAAAGTCTGTTGGATAGTGGCCAGGAACCGCTGGGCCAGGAACTGTAAGATACCGACAGCCGGGCGGTTGTTCGACCTGTCGGTCTCACGCGCTGCGCGCTTAGGTTGTATGTAATTAAAGCTTAAATACATACAGGAGAAGCCGAAGGCCTGAGCGCTAGCGAAGAACCGCCCGGCTGTTTGTTTATCCCTTGACAAAGAAGGAAAACAGCCCCAGCACCGACAGAATCATTAGGGCGAACAGGCGTTGTTCCGCGGGCAGGGCCCAGGTCATGGCGACCACCATGATTACCAGCAGGGCCAGGCGCCAGGGGAAGGTGGCCGGTGGCCGCTGGGGGTAGCCGCAGTGGGGACAGGTGGGGGCGCGGCTGGACAGCTGGCCGCCGCATTCGGGACATTTAATCAGGCTCATGACCACTCTTGAGAAATGGCCATGGTAGCGCCAAACGGGCCGATTATTACCGCCGGCGGTCTCACGCGCTGCAGCTATTTACTAATTTACAAACATGAGAAGCGCCCCGTTGTTGGTAAAAGTCCATAATGGCGCCTTTGGAGTTTTTATGCGCCTTTGGCATCAGTCCCTTATTCCCCTATTGCCGCGGCCGCAGTTGCTTGGCCAGCATCGGGAATGCTGCGCTCTGCGGGGCCGCGGCTGGGGCCGGCCCCACCGCACCGTTAATTATGTCTTCCGCCACAGCCCCTTCCTGTTGTACGCCTACCATCAGCTGGTGATGGCAGAAATGGCGCGCCGCGGCTACCGGCCCGACCCGTGCTGGGCGGTGGCGGAGTACCGCGGCCGGCATTTGCCGCCTCACAATGATTTGCCCGAAGAGGTCTTAGGCAATCCCATCTATCCGGAGCATGACGCGGCCTATTTACGGGAATGTCGCGATAATCTGGCGGCCAAGGGCATTCTCCTTGACCCATAAAAACCCCGCGGCGCGGGGTGATGGGGATTAGGGCCGAGGCCCGACCTAAAGCATTAAAGACTGGTGATGCAGGTGATTAAACCGAGCACAACACCGGGCATATTGGCGATGGACAGGGCCCACTTGGGGCCCGGCCTAAAGCATTAAAGACTGGTGATGCAGGTAATGAGGCCGAGGACGACGCCGGGCATGTTGGCGATGGATAGGGCCCACTTGGGGCCCGACCTGAACTATAAAAGACTAGTGATGCAGGCGGTTAGGCCAAGGATAATGCCGGGCATATTGGCGATGGACAGGGCCCAATCTCTCTCCTTCTTAAACAAGCCATAGATTACCCACAGGGTGCAGTTGATGGCGGCGGCCAACGGCTGGACCCAGTCGCCATGGTTTCCTTCCAGGTTCTTCTTAATTTGGAAGACATAGGAAACATACATAATGATGGACATTGCGGTGGCGACGATGGACAGAATGCGAATTTGCTTTTCGGTCATGGAAACTCCTTGCTTAAAAGGGCGAGCATTCTACACCCGAAAAGCGGCAATTACATACAACGGGGCGCTTCCCCTGTTTGTTTATTTAAAATGGTCCTATTTGCCTAGTTGAACCGTATGTACTTTACCGAACTGCGCCGCACCCTCGCCCTGGCCGGGCCGTTGATGTGTTCCCAACTGTTGTCCTTCGCCCTGCCGGTCATCGACACGGTCATGGCCGGCCGCCATTCCACCCTGACCCTGGCCGCCGTGGCTCTGGGGGCGCAAATTTTCTCCTTTATTTATGTCTTTGCCATCGGCGTGCTGGTGGCCAGCGCTACACAAATAGCTCGGGCCGCCGGCGCCCAGGACCCGCGGCAGCTGCGGCGGGCCTTCCAGCGCGGCCTGGAATTGGCGCTGCTGCTGGGCTTGCTGACGGCACTTTTAACCTTTTGCTCGCCGCTGCTGCTGGATTTAATCGGTACGGACCCGGCCGTGGCCGCCGCCAGCGGCGCCTATCTGCGGGCCCTGGCCCCCGGCGGCTTTCTGGCGATTATCGCTCTGGGCGCCCGCTTCTTTTTGGAAGGGGTGAGTTATCCGCGCGTCGCCATCGTCGTGCAGCTGCTGAGTCTGCCCATTAACGTGCTGGGCAATCAGCTGCTGCTCTACGGCTGGGGGCCGCTGCCGGCCCTGGGCGCCACCGGCATGGCCATCGCCACCGACATCGGCTATGGCTTTTCCGCCGCCGCCCTGCTCCTGAGCATCCGGCGGCTGCCGCGCTTTGCCGGCCTGCGGCTGCGCCGGCCCTGGGCGCCCTTTGATTTTGGCGAACTGCGCGACCTGCTGCGGCTCGGCCTGCCCATCGGCCTGGCCAATCTCTGTGAAAGCGGGCTATTTGTCTTCGTCGGCCTGCTGGCGAGCCGGGAAAGCGCGCTGCTGAGCGCCACAAACCAGATTGCCCTGAATTACACCGGCCTGTCCTTCATGTTGCCGCTGGGGCTGGCCCAGGCGCTGACGGTGCGGGTGGGGCAAATCAGCGGCGCCGGCGGCGCCGGCCTGCGGGCCTGTGTGCTTAGCGGCTTCGGGGCGACGGTGCTATTGATGCTGATGCTGGCGGCGCTGGCCATCGGCGGCCGCGATGCCATTGTCGCCGCCTACAGTTCCGACCCGGCCATCGCCCGTCTCGCCCGGGAACTGCTGCTGGTGGTGGGCCTATTTCAGGTGGCCGACGGTCTCCAGGTCTGCGCCATGGGCCTGCTGCGGGGCCTGCACCAGGGTCGGGCGGCGCTGGGGTGCGCGCTGTGGGGCTATTGGCTCATCGGGATACCGGCGGCGCTGCTGCTGGGTAAGGCCTTGGGTTTGGGGCTGCTGGGCCTGTGGCTGGGCTGCGCCGTTGGCCTACTCGCCACGGCGGTGCTGGGTTGGCGCCACATCTACCGCCATTTACAGGGATTAAAGGGTTAATTGCACTGGGAGTGGGCCCAACCGGGAGAGCGCCGGCGGCCATATTAGTGGAGTGAATTCAGATAATAGAGGGCGGCCTCGCGAATGCGCTGGTCGTCGCTCTCTGCGGCTTTTTCCAACATTTGCCGCGCCAGCACCCAATCGCGCGGCCCGCCGCTGCCGGTCATGGCCATTTGCCCGAGCATTAACTGCGCCTGGCTGGCCTCGGCGCCACGGCCAGCGGCGGCCTGGGTATACCAGTGGCGGGCCCGGGCCGCATCGCGGGGTATGCCCTTTAAATCACCGCTAAATAACATCCGCCCCAAGGCCAGCTGGGCGCCGGTGTGGCCGGCTTCCGCCGCCCGTTCATAGCAGCGTTGGGTCGCCTTTAAATCCAACGGTCCGCCCCAGCCCTTGGCGTAGAATTCGCCCAGGTGGAATTGGGCCGTCCCGTTGGTGTCGGCCAGTTCGTAGTAGGCCCGCGCCCGCCGGTAATCCTTGGCGCCGCCGTAAATTTCGCCGACGGCCACGATGGCGTTGGGGTTAAGGGCTATTGAGAAAGCGGCGGCCGGTAGAACCGTTAAAACCAGTCCGCCGATGAGTAATAAATGGCGCATGTGCTTCTCTAATGATTAATTACCGACAAGGGGGCGCTTATGGTGTATGTATTTAAGGCCCTAATTACATACATTATAAGCGCCCGTCTGTCGGTAAAAGCCTATTCTTTACCGTCTAAACGCCGCAGAGCCTCTTGGGCAAAGGCCTTGACGTCTTCGTCCTCCTCCTGGCCGGCGGCCTTTTCATACCAGTGGCGCGCCTGGGTTCTATCGGCCCTGACGCCCAGACCCTCTTCGTAGAGTTCACCTAGGGCCAGCTGGGCTGACTCATCGCCGGCGTTGGCCGCCCGGGCGAACCAGTACAAGGCCCGACCGTAATCCACCGGCCCGCCGCGGCCGTTCCGGTAGAGATTCCCCAGATTAAATTGGGCGTCGCGGTCGCCGGCTTTGGCCGCCCGCTCCAGCCAGTGGCGCGCCTGCTCTGGATTATCAAATAGGTAGAGAAAGCCCAACAGGGACTGGGCGCGGGGGTGGCCCGCCACCGCCAGCAACTGGAGGATTTCCCGGGCGCGCCGGTGGTCATTTCCCCGCTGAGCGGCCAGGGCCTGTTTGAAAAGGTCTTCGCTGGCGGTTACCGCCGGATTTGACGTTGCCACCGGAATATTCAGAAGGGCCAGGGCAGTTATTGCTAATAAATGGCGCATGTGCTTCTCCAGTTTATTTACCAACAGGTAAAGCGCCCCGTTGTCGGTAAAAGCCTATTCTTTACCGTCTAAACGCCTTAGGCCATGTTCCGCCGCCACCTTAGCTAATAAATTATTATCCTGTGAGGCCGCCTTCTCGTACCAATAGCGCGCCTGGACCGGGTCGGCCTTAAGGCCGGATTCGCCCTTCTCATAGAGATAGCCCAGTTGCGCTTGGGCAGTTGCGTTGCCGGCGTTGGCACTTTCCTTAAATAGCTGTATCGCTTTGGCCTCGTCCTTGGGCCCGCCGACACCAGCCCGGTACATGGAAGCCAGATAGCTTTTAGCGTCATCACTGCCGTTATCGGCCGCCTTGGCAAACCATAAACGCATATTGGGATAATCCTGCTCCATGCCGTAGGTCATTGCCAGTTTAATCTGGGACTCAAGGTCGCCAGCGTTGGCCAGCGGTTTAAGAATATCTATAGTCTCCTGGTATTTATGCTGTTTAAAGGCAGTGTCGGCCTTAGCTATCTGTGCGTCCCGCTCGGCGGCGCTGGGGGCGGCCGTAGCGTTGAGGGCCATTAGGGTTGATAGGGTTAAAAGTCGCAGTAAACGCATGGTTGTACTCCCAGTTGAAAGGTTCATTGTGCCGCAGCGGGCCGCCAATGCCTAATATGGAGACTTTAATCCCAGGAGGAACAAATGAACCTGAGCCTTACGCCCCCGAACCAATCGCACCGCCACTGGCTGGAACAGCTGCGCCGGGACTTTCGCGCCCGTCAGCTGACCCCGGCGGGCTTTAGTGGCTGGGAGGAAATCGCCGACTACGACCGCTGGCTGGCCTACATAGCCAGCCCGGCCGGCACCAATTGGCTCGGCTACGCAAAGGTGGCCGACAGCGTCTTCATCGCGGAGGTGGCCGGGGCGCCCGTCGGCATTTTGCAGCTGCGCCACGAATTAAATGAATTTCTCGCCGCCGGCGGCGGCCACATCGGCTACGCGGTGGCGCCGGAGTTTTGGGGCCGCGGCTACGGCAGTGAAATGCTGCGTTTGGGCCTGTTGGCCATGGAACGGCTGGGGGTGCGGCCGGTGCTGGTGTGCTGTGCGGAAGACAATATGGCGTCGCGGCGGGTCATTGAGAAAAACGGCGGCCGCTACGTGGACAGCCGCCCATGGGCCGGGCAGATAGCGCGCCGCTATTACTTTTATGAAGAACCGTAAATGCGGGCGGTTGGTAAAGGTCGCGGGCGAACCGCCAATTTACCGACAGACGGGCGCTTCTACTGTATGTATTTAAGGCCTTAATTACATACATACAAAGCGCCCGTCTGTTGGTAAAAACCTATTCTTTACCGTCTAAACGCCTTAGGCCATGTTCCGCCGCCACCTTAGCTAATAAATTATTATCCTGTGAGGCCGCCTTCTCGTACCAATAGCGCGCCTGGACCGGGTCGGCCTTAAGGCCGGATTCGCCCTTCTCATAGAGATAGCCCAGTTGCGCTTGGGCAGTTGCGTTGCCGGCGTTGGCACTTTCCTTAAATAGCTGTATCGCTTTGGCCTCGTCCTTGGGCCCGCCGACACCAGCCCGGTACATGGAAGCCAGATAGCTTTTAGCGTCATCACTGCCGTTATCGGCCGCCTTGGCAAACCATAAACGCATATTGGGATAATCCTGCTCCATGCCGTAGGTCATTGCCAGTTTAATCTGGGACTCAAGGTCGCCAGCGTTGGCCAGCGGTTTAAGAATGTCTATAACCTCCTGGTATTTATACTGTTTAAAAGCAGTGTCGGCCTTGGCTATTTGTGCGTCCCGCTCGGCGGCGCTGGGGGCGGCCGTAGCATTGAGGGTCGTTAAGGCTAGGGTTAAAAGTCGCAGTAAACGCATGTCGTACTCTCCTAGTTGAAAGGTTTAATTATGCCGCCGCGGATTCCTCAAGCCCAATGGGTCGCAGTCCTGCGGTCGCTTTCACTCAGCGCGACGCGTCTACTGCCAGTAAATTGGCATTTAAGTGTTAAGCCCTTTAGTGAAGAATGAAGGAAGAACATGACGCGGTGCATAAGTAGAACGGCCTTACCCGCGCCTGCACTCATCGCCCCGGCCCTTTGCATAGAGCCAGCCCAATTCGGTCTGGGCACCCGCTTTAGGTTTACGCTGGACCAGCTTAGGCCGGTCCTATCGCTATTTATGGCTTTAAACAAACAGCCGGGCGCTTTAGCTGTATGTAATTAATGCTTTAATACATACAGCTAAAGCGCCCGTCCGTCGGTAAATGAGCTTATTTAGCTTCCTGAAGTTCGCTTACAAATAAAGGCATTTGCCATGCGAAGCGCGGCCGACCGAAGCGCAGCCGAATGTAGTGAGGCTGACCGAAGAGCAGCCGAACGTAGTGAGGCTGAATGCAAGGAGGCCGACCCGCCGCCGGCAACCGCAGGTCTGCCGAGCTTGCGTAGGCAGAACAGTGAAGCGGAGCCAGCTCTGCGACTAAGCTATTTAGCTTCCTGAACTTCGGAAACAAAGACAGGCATTTGCCATGCACCGCCGGCAGTAGCGCAGCGGAGCCGGCTCTGCGAACTAGTTATTTGGATTCCTGAACTTCGGAAACAAAGACAGGCATTTGCCATGCACCGCCGGCAAAACCCCGGCAAGCCCCGCTATCCCACGCGCTGGTTTTCACGAATTTTTCCCCGTTCCAGCGGTAATCAATGCTGTGGTAGCAGTCGCCGAGGCCGCGGCTCTTCATGGTGCCGTTGATGGTGCCGTCCTCGAATTCATTTAAAGGCTCTTCGTCGCTGCCTAGAGACTGCTGGAGTTTCGCCAGCTGATGGTCGAAGAGGCCGAAGCGGTAGGTGGGCGGGTTGTAAAGGTAGCGGCCGCAGAGGGCAGCCACCAATTTGTGTTTTTCGCCCAACGGCCAAACCTGAAGTTTTTTATCTTCGGGACTGTAGACATCTTTATTAGTCTCTGGATCATTAATCAGGCACTGCTTGTCGGGGTCGAGCAGGGCCACCAGCCGTTGCTGTTCGGCCGCATCGTCGATGGTGCTGGGTTCGGTTTTCGCCAGCTTCACCACCTTAATCGCCGGCTTGGCTTCGGCCTTAACGCTAACTTGGCCCGCCCCCTGGCGCTTCTCCGTCAGGGCGCTGGCGGTGTCAATGCGGCCCTGGGCCTCGTCCATTTTCAGCAGTACGGCGGCGGCGCCGTTGGCTGACAATTCCCATTCCTTCTTGTCGCCACTGAATTTAATGCTGGCTTTATCCGCCTGTAGCGCCTTAATTAACGCTGCCACCTGCTTTTCGTCGAGCTTGCCGTGGCCCTCCTCCTCCGCCTCGATGTGGCCCAAATCCTTACCGTCCAGGGTGAAGGTCAGTTCAGCCGGGGGGGTCTGGTCGTCGGCCGCCTGCCAGGCCAGTTCGCCGCGCACGGCCGCGTTAGCGCCCGCTTCCCGGGTGAGTAGCACGGAAACCGGCAGCCTTTCGCCATCATCGACCTGATAGCCGGCGGCGCGGCAGGTGTGGGTGTTATCGCAGATGAGCAGCCAGTCGCCGTGCTCAAAATTAACCTGGGCCCGGGCGGCGCCGGCCAGCATTAGCAGTAGAAAAGTCTTACGCATGGGATTTCTCCATTGTTAAAAATGCCATTTTAAGGCTAAGCGCTCCGTTTTACCCATTAAGCGCCCGCAGCTCCGCCCGCGCCTGGGCCCGGATTGCTTCGTCATCGCCGGCGGCGGCCCGCTCCAGCCAGTGGCGCGCCCGGGCCTCGTCCCGCAGCGCGGCCGAACGCAGGGAGGCCGACCCACCGCCGGCACCAGCCCCGCGGGCCGGCTCTGCGACCAGGCTATTTAGCTTCCTGAACTTCGCTCACAAATAGAGGCATTTCCCATGCGCCGCCGAGAAAACCCCGGCACAGTCCGCTATCCCACTCACTGGTTTTCACGAATTTTTCCCCGTTCCAGCGGTAATCGATGCTGTGGTAGCAGTCTTCGAGGTTGCGGCTCTTCATGGTGCCGTTGATGGTGTCGTCCTCGTTGAATTCATTTAAAGGCTCTTCGTCGCTGCCCAGGGACTGCTGGAGTTTTGCCAACTGATGGTCGAAGAGGCCGAAGAGGTAGGTGGGCGGGTTATAGGGGGAGAAGTCGCAGAGGACAGCCACCAATTTGTGTTTTTCGTCCAACTGCCAAACCTGAGGTTTTTTATCGTAGATTTGAAACTGACTGCTGTACACATCTTTAATCTTCGGATCATTAATCATGCACTGCTTACGGGGGTCGAGCAGGGCCCGCAGCCGTTGCTGTTCGGCCGCATCGTCGATGGTGCTGGCTTCGGTTTTTGCCAGCTTCACCACCCTAATCACCGGCTTGGCTTCGGCCTTAACGCTAACTTGGCCCGTCCCCTGGCGCTTCTCCGTCAGGGCGCTGGCGGTGTCAATGCGGCCCTGGACCTCGTCCATTTTCAGCAGTACGGCGGCGGCGCCGTCGGCCGACAATTCCCATTCCCTCTTGTCGCCGCTGAATTTAATGCTGGTTTTTTCCGCCTGTAGCGCCTTAATTAACGCTGCCACCTGCTTTTCGTTGAGCTCACCCGAGTTGAGCTCACCCGAGCCCTCCTCCTCCGCCTTGATGGGGCCCAAATCCTTACCGTCCAGGGTGAAGGTCAGTTCGGCCGGAGCGCTCTGGTCGTCGGCCGTCTGCCAGGTCAGCGCGCCGCGCACGGCCGCATTGGCGCCCGCTTCCCGGGTGAGCAGCACGGAAATCGGCATTTCGCCCTCGAACTGATAGCCGGCGGCGCGGCAGGTGTGAGTGTTATCGCAGATGAGCTGCCAGTCGCCGTGCTCAAAATCAACCTGGGCTCGGGCGGCGCCGGCCAGCATTAGCAGTAGAAAAGTTTTATTCATGGGATTTCTCCATTGTTAAAAATGCCATTTTAAGGCTAAGCGCTCCGTTTTAAGTATTGAGCGACCACAGCTCCGCCCGCGCCGATGCGCAGATTGACGCCGTTCAGGATTTTTTTGCCTTCTTCGGTGGCAACGTGCAGGTTGTGGATTTCTAGCATGGGTGTTTCCTTGTTTTGATTTTGAAGCGGGGTCTTTCGGTAGGTCGGGCATAAATGCCCGACCTACGCTACTCAGGATTTGCGCCGGGATTTTTTCGCAGTAGCGTGCGCTTGGCTGCCGGGGGTAATTTCCTGCACGCTCTCGGCGTCGCCGTTGGCATTAAAGCGGGTGATTTTGACGATGTTCTCCTGTTCGTCGTAGTTGTGCTGTTCGCCGCAGGTTTCGCCGTTGCAGAAGGTGATGTCGTATTCCAGTGTGCCGTTCTCGCGGTAGTGCTTGACGGTACCGTGTATTTCGCCGTTTTGGTGGGGCGTGACGCTTTCGATGGTGCCGTCCGGGTAGAAAAGGGTGCTTTCCCCCACCTCGCCGTTGTGGTAGTTGGTGATTCTTTTGAGGGTGCCGTCGGGATAGGTTTCAGCCATGGGACCGTCAAAGTCTCCGGCGGCGTTGGTGCTGAATGAACTGCCGATGTGCCCGGGGCGGGTGTCGGCGCAGAGTTTGCCGCCTTCTGCACGGGCGGTGCAGTTGTGGGTCGGCGGTGGCGGTGGCGGCGGGATGTACATTGGTTCGGGTTCGACGTAAGTGTTGTAGGGCTGTTGGTACGAAGCATAGGCTTCTGCTGTCGAGTTATAGATGACGCCGCCCGCACCCAAAAAGCCACATTGCCCCGTTCCTTGTGCGGGGTTGCAGGTCTGTTGTGCACCGGCAGGGCTGGCGAGGACTAGCATGAGTGTCAGGATTGTGGTTTGTTTGATCATCGGGTTTCCTTGTGTTTTTGAGGTT
>CAUSQL010000008.1:0-59999 GCA_963533935.1 uncultured Cardiobacteriaceae bacterium | reverse complement strand
ACCAGTTGCGCAAATCCTTGAGCCACTTCAGGCCGCGCTTGGGATTTTCCGCGTTGCCCTTCACGTCGTACCAGACGAAGAGATGTTCCACCAGCTTGCGGTCGCTGCCCTCAATCCAGCCGGCCACGTAGGGCTTGTGGTAATCGCTGACCTTGATTTCCGGCAGGGTCAGGTCGATTTTCATTTCCAGGGCGCCGGCGCTAGCGCTGGCGAGCAGTAGGCTTATCAATAGTTTTTTCATGGTTTCCTCGTGGTTTAGCAGCGCTTGATACTAGTTTATTTGCGAAGCATTCGCAATTAACTCCCAAAAAAAGACGGATTAATCCGATTAATCCGTCCCCGGCCCTAGGGCACCAGCGGCTGGCTGAGTATGTCGATGACGCCGAGAATGTCCGGCTGCGGACTGACGTAATCGCACACCGCCTGCACCTGTTTGTGGCCGTTGGCCGGGCAGGTGGCGATGTGGGCCTGGCTCAGCAGGGGCAGGTCGCCGTGGCTGTCGCCGATGGCGGCGATGGTGAGGCCGTCCAGGCTAAGGTATTGTTTATTTAAATAAAATTGCGCCCCCACCCATTTGTTAATGCCGGCGGACACCAGGTCCAGCACCCGGCCGGAGGCGTGCAAATCGAAGCCCTCACAGTCGAATTCCTTCTGCAGAATTTCGTGCATCATCAGCGCGTCGCAGCCCTGGCCCACCAGGGACACGCTGGCCTCCTTGCCGTGGGACAGCTTCCACTTGCCGTTCTCCTGGCCCAGCCGTTCCAGGTCGTAGCGCAGCTGGCGCAGCTTATCGCGGGCGGCCCGGTCGAATTTCGGGTGAAAGATGGCCTCGTCCCGTTCCAGGTCGTAGAGCACGGCGCCGTGGTCGCCGATGGCGTAGCGGCCGAGGCGCAGCACCTGGGCCAGCGCCTCCAGATAGGACAGGGAACGGCCGGTGCACAGCACCACCTCCAGGCCCTTTTCTTGTACCAGCTGTTCCAGCCGCTGCATGGCGGCCAGATTGAAGCGGGCGAACTTGCCCGCGGTCAGGCAACCATCCACGTCCAGAAACCACACGGTTTTCTTCATCTTTATTCCTCTCTGTAAAAGCGGCGATTATATGTATTTGGGACGTTTAAACCTACAGGAGAAGCGCCCGTCTGTTTGTAAATCGGCCTATACAAACGGACGGGCGCTTCCCCTGTATGTAATTAGCCTTTAATTACGTACAAGTAAAGCGCCCGTCCGTCGGTAAATTTGCCCTAAACGTCCAAAACGGCGTAGTTGGCGTTCTCCTCAATGAACTGGCGCCGCGGCGGCACGTCATCGCCCATCAGTATGGAAATCATCTGGTCGGCCAGCTGCGCGTCCTTCACCTTCACCCGCAATAGCCGCCGCACTTCCGGGTCCAGGGTGGTTTCCCACAGCTGCTCCGGATTCATTTCCCCCAGACCCTTATAGCGTTGAATTTCATAGGATTTTTTCCCGTCCGCCAGCAGCGCCGCCATCACCTCGTGGAAGTGGCGCACCGGCAGCTGCTCCCGGCCGACGCTGAAGAAGGCGCCCGGCTGCAGCAGGCCGCGCAGCTGCTGGCCCAGACCGTCGATGCGTTTAAATTCCTTGCCGTTGAGGAATTTGCGGTCCAGATGGCCCTGGCTCACATTGCTATGCTGCTCGATGGTGATGAGGAAGCGCTCCTCCTGGAAACTTACGGTCAGATTAATGCTGGGGCTGCGGAAGCGGTCCAGCTGCTCCTGATAGGAACGGAGCCAGCGCTCCCGCAGCTGTTTATCGCTGAACACCGCCTCATTTAACGGTTCCGCCTCGATGAGCGCCTCCAGAATGCGCCGGTCATAGCGGCCGGCCAGCGCGGCGATGAGCTGGCCCACGGCGATGTAATCGCGCGCCAGCTGCTCAAAGGCGGTTTTGCTAATGGCCGGGCTGTTGGCGGCCAGGTGCAGATTACTTTCCGCCAGTGCCTGGGTTAAGAGCAGCTCGTTCAGCTCGCTATCGTCCTTGAGATACTGCTTCTGCTTGCCCTTGGACACCTTGTAGAGCGGCGGCTGGGCGATGTAAATGTGGCCGTTCTCCACCAGCTGCGGCATCATGCGGTAGAAGAAGGTGAGCAGCAGCGTGCGAATGTGGGCGCCGTCCACGTCCGCGTCGGTCATGATGATGATGCGGTGATAGCGCAGCTTCGTAATGTCGAAGTCGTTTTCGCCGATGCCGGTGGCCAGGGCCGTAATCAGCGTGCCGATTTCCGCCGACTGCAAAATGCGGTCGAAGCGCACCCGCTCCACATTCAGAATCTTGCCGCGCAGGGGCAGAATGGCCTGGAATTTCCGGTTGCGGCCCTGCTTGGCGGAACCGCCGGCGCTGTCCCCTTCCACCAGAAACAGCTCGCACAGCTCCGGGTTCTTCTCCTGGCAGTCGGCCAGCTTGCCGGACAGGGTGGCCACGGCGTTTTCGCTGCCCTTGCGGGTCAATTCCCGTGCCTTGCGCGCCGCCTCGCGGGCGCGGCTGGCCTCGATGATTTTGCCAACGATGACCTTCACCTCCGCCGGGTGCTCCAGCAGGAATTCGTTTAATTTCTCGCTGAACACCGCCGACAGGGCGCTTTTCACCTCCGAGGACACCAGCTTTTCCTTGGTCTGGGAACTGAATTTCGGGTCGGGCACCTTCACGGAAATGACCGCGGTCAGGCCCTCGCGCATGTCCTCGCCGCTGATGCTGGCCTTGGATTTCTTAATTAAACCCTCCCGCTCCATGAAGCCGTTGAGCACGCGGGTTAGGGTGGCGCGGAAGCCCTCCAGGTGGGTGCCGCCGTCCTTCTGGGGAATGTTATTGGTGAAGCAATAGCTGTTGTCCTGGTAGGAATTGTTCCACTGCAGGGCGATTTCCACGCCGACGCCGTCGCTCTCGCCGGAGCAATAGAAAATGCTCGGGTGCAGCGGGGTCTTATTGCGGTTCAGATACTCGGCGAAGGCGCGCAGGCCGCCCTCGTACTGGAACACCTCCCGCCGGTCGCTGCGCTCGTCGGTGAGGGTGATTTTCACGCCGGCGTTCAGGAAGGACAGCTCCTGCAGCCGCTTGGCGAGGATTTCATAGTCGAAGCGCACCTCCTTGAAGATTTCCACGTCGGCGAGGAAGTTCACCGTGGTGCCGGTTTCTCCGGCCGCACATTTACCGATGACCGCCAAGGGGGCCAGCGGTTCGCCGCGCCGGTACTGCTGCTGGTGCACTTGGCCGCCGCGCTTAATGGTCAGGCTCAGGCGCTCGGACAGGGCGTTCACCACCGACACGCCCACGCCGTGTAGGCCGCCGGACACCTTATAGCTGTTGTCGTCGAACTTACCGCCGGCGTGGAGCACGGTCATGATGACTTCGGCGGCGGACACCTGTTTTTCCGGGTGAATGTCCACGGGAATGCCGCGGCCGTTGTCGCTGACGGTGATGGATTCGTCCTGGTGGATAATGACCTGAATGTCCGTGCAATGGCCGGCCAGGGCCTCGTCCACCGCGTTATCCACCACCTCGAAGACCATGTGGTGCAGGCCGGAGCCGTCATCGGTGTTGCCAATGTACATGCCCGGCCGCACCCGCACCGGTTCCAGCCCCTCCAGGACGCGGATTTTGTCGGCGCCGTACTCTTCTTTTTTATCTACTGTCATTATTCCTAACCATTTTGGTGATTTTGATAGGTAATTATAGCACGCGGGGGGTAAAACCGGGCGAAATCCGCCCAGTTAGCGGCTTTTGCCCCCGGGCCGCCCCAGTGAAATTGGCCATTTACCGACGGCCGGGCGCTTTCCCTGTATGTATTTAGCGCCTTAAATACATACAGGGAAAGCGCCCGGTCGTTTGTAAATACTACTAAGCGTGGAATTTGTAGAAGCGTTCCACCAGCTCCAGCTTCCTCGTCCGCGTCATCGGCGGCAGGCTATTCAGGAAATCCTTGCCGTAGCCCTTGCTGGTCAGCCGCGGGTCGCCGATGACCAGCACGCCGTAGTCGTTCCGGTCGCGAATCAGCCGCCCCACCCCCTGCTTTAGGGTGGTAATGGCCTGGGGCAGGCTGTCTTCCATGAAGGGATTGCCGCCGCGGGCCTGAATCAGCCGGTGGCGCAGCCGCACCAGCGGTTCCGTCGGCACGGCGAAGGGCAATTTATCAATGACCACGCAGACCAGCGCCTGGCCGCGCACGTCCACCCCCTCCCAGAAGCTGGCGGTGGCCAGCAGCAGCGCCCGCTCCCGGCGGCGGAATTCCTCCAGCAGCTGGTTCTTCGGCCGCTGGCCCTGGATTAGCAGATGGAATTCCCTGTAGGGCGCCAGCAGCTCCGCGGCGCGGTGCATGGCGCTGTAGCTGGTGAAGAGGAGAAAGGCCCGGCCGCGGCTCAGCCGCAGCACCGGCAGCACCGCCGCCAGCAGCTCCGCGTTGTAGCTGGGCTGGCTCGGCTCCGGCAGCCCCGGCGGGTGGTAGAGCAGCATCTGCCGCCGGTAGTCGAAGGGGCTGGGCAACTGCCGCGTCCGGTAGTTCTCCAGGCCCAGGGCGTGGGCGAAATAATCAAAACTGTCCTGCACCGTCAGGGTGGCCGAGAGGAACGTCCAGCTGGCGCCGCTGTCCCGCAGCCAGCCACCGAACTGGCCGCCGATTTCCGCCGGCACCGCCTTCAGGGTGAAGCTCTGCTCCTGCTTTTCCAGCCACAGGGCTTCGCTGCTGGCCGGATTGTCCAGCTGTTCCGCCAGCTTCAGGCAGTGCTGCAGCTGCTCCAGCGCCTCCAGCAGCTGCCGCTGGAGATTTTGCAGCTGGACGAATTCCCGGTTCTCCTTTAATTGCTCCTGCTGGCTTTGGTCGGCCCGTTCCAGCAGGCCGCTGAGCTGGCCGGCCATATCGTTGTAGAAATCGCCCAGGACGCGGGCCAGCTCCGGCGCCTTCGCCCAGAATTCCTTTTCCCGGCCCAGGGCCGCTTCGCTAATTTTTTCGCCGGAATCTTTAATGGCCGTGGCCAGGGCCACCAGTCCATTGCTGACGGCGCGGCCGTTGAGCACGATGCCGAGGCCGATGACCTTGGCCGCCGCCTCAGCGGCCTTGATTAATTGGGAAATTTTGCGGGAACTGACTTCGCGGCCGAGGGAATGGCAGCCGATGTCCGCCAGATGGTGGGCCTCGTCGATGATGAAGCCGCGGATTTTTTCGCCGAGTAGGGTGGGCGAGTCGTCGCGCCGCTCCTGGCGCAGGGCCAATTCCAGAAACAGCAGATTGTGATTAACCACCACGATGTCCGCCGCCTTGGCGCGGTTGCGGGCCCTAACGGCGAAGCAGCGGTCGTAGAAGCTGCAGCGGCGGCCGAGGCAGTTTTCCCGCGCCAGGGTGATTTCCCCGCGCAGGGGCGAGGTTTCCGCCACGCCGCGCAGCTCGGCCAGGTCGCCGTCGCCGCTCCGTTGGCGGAAGTCATGAATGGCCTGCATTTCCCGTTCCTCCTGCTTACTCAGAGCCATACGGCTCTTAAAGCTCTCGTATTTGTCCAGGCACAGGTAATTGCTCCAGCCCTTCAGCAGATGCACCTGTAAGTCGCTGGCGCAGATATCCTTCACCAGCGGCATGTCCTTGTTGTAAATCTGCTCCTGCAGGTTGCGGGTGGCGGTGGAAATGACCAGCTGCCCCTCGCCCTGTTCCAGAAAGGCGGGAATCAGATAGGTGAGGGTTTTGCCGGTGCCGGTGCCGGCCTCGATGAGCAGGGTGCCGCGGTCGCGCAGGTTCTGGCCGATGGCTTCGGTGAGTTCCTGCTGGCCCGGCCGCTCCTGGTAGTGCGGCAGTTGCTGGCCGATGGCCTGGTAAATTTTCGTGTAGCTGGTCATGGCTGGGAAAGGGAGAAAAAGAAAGCCCCCGCAGGGGCTTGGGTTAATTGGCGGCGGCCGGCCCGCACTGGCTGCCGATGACGTTGCCGAAGGGGTCGGAGAAGTTCAGCCGCCGGCTCTGCGGTTCCCAGATGCTGGGCTTGCCGTAGAAGCCCGGGTTGGCCTGGTACTGGCCGGCGACGGGTTTAAAGATGGCCTTGGCCTTATCGTCGGTGTTCAGGGCCAGGCGCAGTTCGCCGTTGTTGGCGTATTCGATGGTTAAATCGCTGCCGTTGTCGCAGCTGAGCCGCTCGGAACGGCCGGCGATGAAATTATCCACGCTCGGCGTGGCCGTCGGCTGCGGGTCCTTATTGCGGCGGCCGCTGGAACAGGCGGCCAGCAGCAGCATTAGCAAAGGTAAAGATTTTTTTAACATACTCACTCCAGTGATTGAATTAGGCGCTGATTTTAGCCCAAGGGCGGCGGCGAAAAATGACTGCGGCCGTTCCAAATGCAAAAACTTCCTATTTAGCCGCATATTTGGCGACAATATACGCCTTTTCCCGGCGGACATGCTTTTCCGCCTTCGACCAAGAGGAGCCTTATGTTTAGTCAATTATTAAGCGCCGAATTCTGGCGGCACAATGTGGATTACGTGATTTTTGCGGTGCTGGGGCTGATGAGCTTCATCATGCTCTGGAAGGTGCTGGAGCGCTATTTCTTCTATAAACGGCTGGATTTAGGCCGCTATCCGAACATTCACAGCCTGAACATCGCCCTGGAACATAATCTGACCGCCATTTACACCGTCGGTTCCAACGCCCCCTACGTGGGCCTGCTCGGCACGGTCATTGGCATACTGCTCACCTTCTACGAAATGGGCGCCGCCGGCGGTAACGTGGACGCGGGCAAAATCATGATGGGCCTGGCCATGGCGCTGAAGGCCACGGCCCTGGGCATACTAGTGGCCATTCCCTCCATCATCTTCTACAACGGCCTGTCGCGCACGGTGGAGGTGAAAAGACAATCCTGGCTGGCGCAGCGGTCATGAAAAAGTTCGATTCCATTAACGTCATTCCCTTCATTGACATCATGCTGGTGCTGCTGACCATCGTGCTGATGACTGCCAGCTTCATCAATCAGGGGAAAATTCCCATCAATACGCCCAGTTCTAAGACCGCTACGGCCCTGAAGAGCGAGGAGGTGAAGCGGCTCATCGCCGTGGACAAGGGCGGGCAGATTTACCTGGACAACGTGAAGAGTTCCCTGGAGGAGCTGGACAAACAGATTGGCGGCTGGAGCGGCGACGAGCAGGTGAGCCTGAAAATCGACGCCGAGGCGCCCTTCGCCATCTTTATCAAAATCGGCGACCTGCTGCGCCAGCGGAAAATCAGCAAGGTTAATGTGCTGGCCCTACCCGAGAAGAGCTGATGCGTAATTTCTTCGCCCTGCTAACTTCGCTGCTGCTGCACCTGCTGCTGGCCTGGGGGGCCGTGCGTGTGCTGCAAACGCCGCCGGAGGCGCCGCCGCCCTACCGGGAGATTGACCTGGATATTCTTGCCCTGCCGGCGGAGGTGGCCCAGCCCATCAAGAGCGACGAGGAGGCCTTGAGCTCGCCGGCGCCTGAACGGGAGCCAATTAAAGAGGAAGCCCGGGACGAGCCGGAAGAAACCAAGGTGGAACCGGAGGAAGTTAAGGAAGAACCCAAGGAGGCGGCGCCGCGGCCGGATAAGCCTACCCCTAAAGCAAAGCCAAAGGAGAAGCCGAAACCCAAAGAGGAGAAAGCGAAGGACAAGCCGAAGAAGGAGAAGCCCGCGGTAACGCCGAAGCCGAAGAAAAGCAAAGAGCTAAGGCCCGAGCCCAAACCACGGGAAGAACCGCGGGAGCGGGAACCGAAGGCACGGGAACGAAGTGAGCGTGAACCGAAGGCACGCGACCAGCGGGAGTTCAAACACCACGACCAGCGAGAGCGGGAACCTGAGCGTAAGTTCAGACCCCGCGACCAACGGGAGCGGGAACTGGTAAGCACCCCGCCGCGCCCCCCGGCCCCGACCCGCGTTCCGCCCAGCTCTTACTCTGGAAATCGCCCGGCGAACAGCTTCAGCAATCGGCCACCGGCCAACTTCAGCAATGCGCCGCCCGGCAATCGGCCCGCCGCCGCTCCCGCCAATCGTCCCGCCGGGGTTCCCGGCAATCCGGCCAATGGTCGCCCTGCCCCGCCGCCGCCGAAAGCTGCGCCCAAAC
Source organism: uncultured Cardiobacteriaceae bacterium (assembly GCA_963533935.1). Lineage (GTDB taxonomy): Bacteria > Pseudomonadota > Gammaproteobacteria > Cardiobacteriales > Cardiobacteriaceae > CAUSKK01. The sequence goes on along the minus strand of CAUSQL010000008.1, from coordinate 51,941 downwards.
CCGACGGCAGCGCCCTGAAGAGCTACCAGAACGGCCTGCGCCGCGCCATCGAACGGCATAAGCCGCGCAACGCCCGTAGCAAGGGCCTGGTGGTGGTGGCCTTCCAGGTGAGCGGTTCCGGCGCCCTTACCAATGTGCGCATTGCGCAGAGTAGCGGCAACGAGGCCCTGGACCGGGCGGCCCTCGGGGCGGTACAGAACACCGGCAGCTACGAGCCGCCGCCGGGCGGCCAGGGCTTCGGCGTGCAGCTGCCGATTCGCTTTGATTGAGTTTTCCGCGCAATTACCAACAACCGGGCGGTTCTTCACTGCGTTCAGGCACCCTTCGGGCGCTTCCCCTGTATGTATTTAAGCCGTTAATTACATACAGGGGAAGCGCCCGTCTGTCTGTAATTAACGTTTATACAAACAGACGGGCGGTTGTTCTCCCTCCGGTCGCCGGCTTTGCCGGTCGCACTTACAGTGCTCACGCACCCTGCGCTAACGCTTGGGTGCTTTGTCTGTTTGTAAATTAGCCTAACGGCCGGGAGACTTGGGATTGAACAAACCGCCAAGCGGCCGGCCAGCACTGGATTAACGGCGAGGCGGTAGCGACAACGGCGCCGTTTACCGCACTAATTGGGTCGCTGTGTAAGCCATGAGGAGCGTAGCGACGTTCCGGGTACACCCGCCAAAGCCGCTTTATACAAACAACGGGGCGCTTTAGCTGTATGTTTAAAGGCTAAATAAACATACAGCTGAAGCGCCCGTCCGTCGGTAAATTAAACGGCAGTGGCTTAGGGCGGGCACTATCGTCCACGCGGAACCTTTGCCTAAACTGCTATTTGGGCCAATGCCGTTAGCAATAAATAGCTCGGCCACAGCGCTGGTAGCCGTTTACCGCATTAATTGCTTACGTTCCTGCCCTGCCGCTAATCCAGATACAAGCATTAAACATTAATCGGTTTATACAAACGGACGGGCGGTTGTTCGCACCTGTGGTGCTCACGCACCCTGCGCTAACGCTCGGGCGCTTCTTATGTATGTTTATTTAACCATTTAAACATACAAGTGAAGCGCCCGTCCGTCGGTAAATGGCGGGAAATTACGGTTCCCGGGCCAAATCCTTCAGATAACGCCAGGCGGCACTAAGGCCGTCGATGACATCGCTGGCCAGCAGGCTCTGCGGGTGCACCGGGCTAAGTTCCGCACTCAAGCCGTGCAGATGGACGGCCAGGGCCGCCGCCAGCAGCGGCTCATAGCCGGCCGCCAGCAGCGCTCCCACCAGGCCGGTGAGCACGTCGCCGCTGCCGCCCTTGGCCAGGCCGTAGTTGCCGCTGCCATTAATCAGGCAGTTCTGGCCGTCGCTGATGACCGTGTATTTACCCTTAAGAATGACCACCGCCCTAAGCTGCCGCGCCAGATTTAGCGCCGCCGCCGGCCGTTCCTCGTCCCGTGGCAGAAAGCCGGCGAGGCGGGCGAACTCCTGCGGGTGCGGCGAGATAACCTTGTTTTCAATGCGGCTAAATTCCTCCCGCAGCGCCGCGTCCGTTGCCAGCTGGAAAAGGGCGTCGGCGTCCCAAATCTGCGGCACCGCCCGGTAGTGGTCGGCCAGGGTGTGTAGGTGTTTAAGGGGTTCCGCGCTGCGGCCGAGGCCCGGGCCGGCCAGTACCGCCTGCACCGGCGGCAGCTCGTCCAAGGGCAGGCTGGTGGCCTCCGGCACCAGCTGATGGAAGGATTCACGGATTTCCGCCGGCACCGCCGCCATGAACAGGCCACAGCCGCCGCGCAGCGCCGCCCGGGCCGCCAGGGCGATGGCGCCAATCAGATGCTTACTGCCGCCGTAGCCGTAGAGCTTGCCGCGGCTGCCCTTATGGCTGAAGGCGCTCGGCCACCGAATCTGCCGTGCCAGGGCGGGGGAATTCAGGAAATAGCTGGTGGCGGCGGTCGGCGCCAGGCCGATGTCGATGGGGTGCAGCTGGCCCACGTAGGCTTCATGGTCAGCCCGCAGCAATGATTCCTTCAGGGCGCCGAGGCAGAGGCAGTGGCGCGCCCGCACCGCCGGCCCCTGCACCGGCCCTTCCGTGGCCAGGCCGGAGGGCAAATCCACCGCCACCACCGGGCCGCGATTCATGATTGCCACCAGGTCCGCCAGCGGCCCGGCCAACGCCCCACTGAAGCCGGCGCCGAAGAGGCAGTCGATGGCGATTTCCCCCGCCGCCGGAGCGTAGGTTTCCAGCGGTGCTACCGCTAGCAGCTCACTCAGGCGCGCGAAATTGCTGTCGTTGTCCGGAGTGAATTTTCCCGTCAAATTACGGAAGCAGCGCACCCGGTGGCCCCGCTCCGTCAGCAGCCGCGCCATCACCAGGCCGTCGCCGCCGTTATTGCCATTGCCACAGAGCACGGCCCAGCGCCGCTGCTGCGGGTAAATTGCCAATAATTTGGCCACGGCGCGGCCGGCGGCCCGTTCCATCAACTCAAGGGTACTGATGCCCTGGGCGCGGCAGCTGGCTTCGTCCAATTCCTTAAATTGCGTCCCGGCCAGCAGCGGGCTAAAACTATTAAAGTCCATCGTTACCAAACCAGGTACGCAGCTTCTCCTCGGCCTGCCAGCGGTGGTAGGGCTTGCGGTAGACCCGGTGGCTGTTGTACAGGGCCATGAGCACCGCCAAATCGTCGCTGTAGCCGATGAGGGGCGTTAAATCGGGGAGAAAATCCAGCGGCAGAACGAAATAGGCCAGGCCGCCGTAAATGGCCGTGCGCACCCAGCCCGGCGTGTCCCGGTCCTTGGCCACGTAGTACAGCTCCAGGGCCACACGCACCAATTTGCGGCCCGCCTTCAGGGCGCTGGCCCGTAGTTTTTGCCAGAAGCGGCCCTCCTCGTAGGGCGGAAAACCCTTCTCCTGCCAGTCGTTGTCGATGATGATTTTTTTCATGGCTCACTCCAATGGGTAAAAAAAACGGTCGGCAATGGCTGCCGACCGCTATTTTCCTGCGCTAACTGTGCCGGTTCAAACTAGATACCGTCGATGATTTGGTTAAGGGCGGCGCTGGGGCGCATGGCGGCGCGGGCCTGCGCCTCGTCCGGTGCGTAGTAACCACCGATGTCAATGGGCTGACCGGCACCGGCCGCCAGTTCCGTGAGGATTTTCGCCTCGTTTTCTGCGAGAGCCTGCGCCACCGGCGCGAATTGCGCTGCCAGCTCCCCGTCGCTCTTCTGTGCCGCCAGCGCTTCAGCCCAGTGACGGGCCAGCCAGTAATGGCTGCCGCGGTTGTCCAGCTGGCCGGCCTTGCGCTTCGGCGATTGGTCGTTCAGCAGCAGCTTCTCCGTGGCCTGGTCCAGGGTTTCCGCCAGCAGCTGGGCGCGTTTATTGCCGGTCTTCTGGCTTAAATGCTCCAGGGACACGGCCAGGGCAAGAAACTCACCGAGGGAATCCCAGCGCAGGTGATTCTCCGCCAAAAACTGCTGCACGTGCTTGGGCGCCGAGCCGCCGGCACCGGTTTCAAAGAGGCCACCGCCGTTCATCAGCGGCACGATGGACAGCATCTTCGCCGAGGTGCCCAGCTCCAGGATTGGGAAGAGGTCGGTCAAATAGTCGCGCAGCACGTTGCCGCTGACGGAAATGGTGTCCTGGCCATTCTTCAGCCGTTGCAGGCTGTGGCGGCAGGCGGCGGCCGGGGCGAGGATTTGAATGTCCAGACCGCTGGTGTCCAATTCGCCCAGATACTTTTTCACCTTCTTAATCAGTTCCCGGTCGTGGGCCCGTTGTCCGTCCAGCCAGAACACCGCCGGCGTATGGCTCAAGCGCGCCCGATTAACCGCCAGCTGCACCCAGTCGCGCACCGGCGCGTCCTTCACCTGGCAGCCGCGCCAGATGTCGCCGGCTTCCACCGCAAATTCCATGAGAACTTTGCCGCCCTTATCAATGACCTGCACCGTGCCGGCGGCGGGAATTTCAAAGGTCTTATCGTGGGAACCGTATTCCTCCGCCTTCTGCGCCATCAGGCCCACGTTCGGCACCGTGCCCATGGTGGTCGGGTCGAAGGCGCCGTGTTCCTTACAGAAATCAATGACCGCCTGATAAACGCCGGCGTAGGAGCTGTCGGGAATTACCGCCAGCGTGTCCTGGCTCTGGCCGGCGCTGTTCCACATCTGGCCGGAATTGCGAATCATGGCCGGCATGGAGGCGTCCACAATCACGTCGCTGGGCACGTGCAGGTTAGTTATGCCCTTGTCCGAATCCACCATGGCTAGGGCCGGGTTTTCCGCGATAACCCGTTTAATTTCCTCATTAATTTCCCGTTGCTTAGCTTCCGGCAGCTGGCCAATGGCCGTGAGCACCTGGCCCCAGCCGTTGCGCCCGTTGGCACCGACGCTGGCCAAATCCGCCGCGTACTTGGCAAAAACCGGGGCAAAGAAGGTTTCCCCCACGTGGCCGAAGATGATGGGGTCGGACACCTTCATCATGGTGGCCTTTAGATGTACCGAGAACAGCAGGCCGGCCCGCTTGGCCGCCTGAATTTGTTCGGCAAGAAATTGCACCAGCGCCCGCTTACTTAGGAAAGTGCCGTCGAAAATTTCCCCCGCCTGGAGGGCCAGCGGCGCCCGCAGATTAATCTTTTCCCCGCCGTCCCTGGGCGTAAACACGATGGAAATTTCCGTGGCCTGGTCGGTGGTAAATGATTGCTCGTTGTGGAAGAAATCGCCGCCGCTCATGGTGGCCACGGCGGATTTAGAGTCGCGACTCCAAGCCCCCATGCTGTGGGGGAATTTGCGGGCGAAGTTCTTCACCGCCTTGGGCGCGCGCCGGTCGGAGTTGCCCTCACGAATGACCGGGTTTACGGCGCTGCCCTTAACCTTGTCGTAGCGGCGCTGAATTTCCTTTTCCTCCTCACTCTGCGGATTGCTGGGGTAATCGGGAATTTTGTAGCCCTGGCGCTGGAGTTCCGCGATGGCGGCGTTCAGCTGCGGCTGGGAGGCGCTGATGTTCGGCAATTTGATGACATTAGCTTCTGGTTTAGTTACCAGTTCGCCCAGCTGGCCAAGGCCGTCGGCCACCCGCTGATTTTCCGCGAGATATTCTGGGAAGTTGGCGAGAATCCGCCCGGCTAGAGAAATGTCCACCAGTTGGAAATCCACGGCGGCATTCTTGGCGAAGGCGCGAATGATGGGCAGCAGGGAACGGGTGGCCAGGGCCGGAGCTTCGTCGGTGTGGGTGTAGATGATGGTTGGATTGCTCATAATTACCTCGTGGAAAATGATTAATAAAAGTTAATGCAGCCGTCCGCGGAATTCAAGGGGCGCCACGCGCCCAAGGAGCAATAAAAATAGAGAAATAAAAAAACCGCAATTAAGCGGAAAGGTGATTACACAAAAACTAAAGGAGAAAAAAATGGAGCCGGAAACAGGAATCGAACCCGCGACCTACTGATTACAAGTCAGTTGCTCTACCTGCTGAGCTATTCCGGCCAAAAGGAAAAAAATGAACACTAAATAAGAAGCGGCCATTATAGGTGAATCTGGCCGCCGGTCAAATAAATTTATTCGTACAAATCCACCCGTCGGGCGTGGCGGCCGCCCTCAAAGTCCGCCTGCAGCCATATTTCCGTAATCATCTGCGCCAATTCACTGCCCAGCACCCGCGAGCCCAGGGCCAGCACATTAGTGTTGTTATGTAGGCGGGACAGCTTGGCCGAGAAGGGTTCCGTACAGACCACGCAGCGAATTCCCTTAATTTTATTGGCGGCGATGCTCATGCCAACGCCGGTGCCACAGAGTAGAATGCCCCGGTCAAATTCACCGGCGGCTACTTTTTCCCCCACCAGCTTGGCGTAATTGGGATAATCGACGCTATTGCGGTCGTGGGTGCCGAAATCCACCACCTGATGGCCAAGTTTTTCAATGCTTTTAACAATGGCCTCTTTCAGGTCTATGCCGGCATGGTCGCAACCGAGAGCAATTTTCATCCTTTTATCTCCGGATTAAAAACACTAATTTTAAAGATTTTTGAGGTTTTATGCGCTGGCTTCTACTGATTTTTTTCCTATCCATTAATTGCTTCGGCCAGGAGGCAACTAATGAAACCAATGAAAAGGAACAGCTGAGTTCTGTTAATCAATTCACCTTCGTGCAGATGAAAAACAATGAAACCCTGCAGCAGGAATTGGAGGAATTTAATAATCAAAAGAATAAGCCCACCAATGGCCCCGTTACCCAGGACCATATCCGTGAAAAGCAATTGCAGCTGGAGCAAATTAAGATTGATTTGGATAACTTTAACGGCCGCGTTAATTACATTAATAAAACCATCACCGATGAAATGCGTAAGCTCGATGGGCTACAAACGCTGCTGCAGAAGCAAATCAATCCCCTGGCCCGAGGCACGGACCTGGACGCCCAGCAGAGCGCCATCGAGCAGACCAAGCTAAGTCTTTCCAACACCGAGGACTACATTAAGGCTCTAAGCCAGCAGAAACAGGTAATTATGACCGCCATCAACCTTATGAACCAGAAAAAGACGGTGATGGAGGCGCTGTACCAGAAGGAGAACGAGCAGTACCTGGCCAATCACCAGCAGCTGAGCAATCAGAACGAGGACAAATTTATTCTGGATAAGATTAAGGAGCTGGAGAAGGCCCGCGAAGTGCTCATGCAGAAGAAAATTGCCGTCCGCGACAATCGCGACGATTACCTGGATAAAAACATTGAATTGATGATTATCGGCAAGCAACTGCTCTTTGAGAACAATATGCTGGAATTGATGGCCATGGACCGCCATTTACAGGAGTTACTCTTCGCCGATTTAACCAATGTTTCCCTAGAGCGCATTAAAAAGATTCAGGAGGAATTAAAGTCCATCGGCCATCACGTGGAGGCGCTAAAAAAGAGCATCTTGGAGAATTTCCAGGTGGAAAGCGAACAATTCGCCCTTTACGCCCGCCAGCGGCAGAACATTCCCGACGAGATTAGGAAGCGCCAGGAGGAGTTCAATCGCAACTATCAAAAGATGTTTAAGTTAATCGAGAACGTTAATTTAAACCTGGAGATGATTAATAAGAACACGGATAAGCAATATAACCTCATCGCCGAGAATAATCTGAAGCAGCGCTACACCTTGAGTAAGGACGTGGGCATTAGTGAAATCAGCCGCGCCATTCGCGAAGCGCTAACTGCCTTTGCCGGCCAGTACGCCGTGGCCATTGAAACGGTCTACGTGCACCTCCGCGACAATTCCCACAATTACCCGCTGATAATATTTGTCGGTTTTATTTTGACCACCATCGCCACGGTATTTCTAATTCGCCGCATTAATCGTTTATCTTCCCGCTATCGCCATGAAAGCAACCGGCTACCCTTTGCCAAGCGGTTAATGCTCTTCATCTATGATTTGCTAAAACACACTCTGCCCTATATCGCCCTATTAATTCTGACCATAATTATGGTTAATTTGGCGGAACTGCCGGCACCCAGTTCCTATCTGGTAATTCTAATTCCGTCCCTATTTTTGGCCATTACCATTCCCAATTTCGCCACCAAATTGCTACTGTCCTCACAGCTGGTACAAATGCCGGAAAATAGTAATATCGTCAATACGGTAACCATATTTAGCGCCATTGGCAGTGTGCTTTTCGCCCTAATCATGTTGTCCCAGTGGGTTTTAATTAGCAGCAGCGAGCTGGTTACCAATTCCCTACGTTGGTTTTTTGGCATTTATTGCCTATTGGCCAGCTATCCCTTTTTCCGCACGGTTTTCCGCACCATCAGCTTTACCAACGAGTATTACGGTGAGTTTTATATCTATAAGATTTTACGGGTGCTTTTCATATTAGTGCCGGTGGCCACCGCCCTATTTGGTTTATTAAGTGCCTTTGGCTATTTGAATATGGCCTGGATATTTGCCTGGCATTTCGCCATCTTCACTGGCTTTGCCATTGTCTGGGCGGGGCTCTTGGCCATTTACAAGGATATTTCCCTAGCGGCTAAACGCTACGCATTGAAAAACACCAGCAACGGTCTCTTTTGGACCCAGGACGTCATTAATCCAATCCACAGCATTTTCCGCTACGGCTCGCTGGTGCTATTTATCTATCTGCTACTGCAAATTTTTGAGTGGAACTCCAACACGCCGGTTATCCGCGAGCTGTTTGACCTGTTTAAAACGCCCATCTTCGGCAATAAAAAGAGCCAATTCACCCTGCTGAACATGGTGCTCATGGCCTTTCTAATCTATGTGGTCTTCCGCATCGGCGGCTGGGTGCGCTCCTTCTGCTACCGCTGGATATTCGCGAAAATCATGGACCTGGGCATTCGCAACAGCTTTGCGGTCTTCAGCCAGTACGCGGTGGTTACCATCGGCTTCCTTATGGCCCTGCGGATTATCGGCATTGATTTAACCGCCTTTACGGTCTTTGCCGGGGCGCTCGGTGTGGGTATCGGTTTCGGCATGCAGACCATCGCCAATAACTTTGTCAGCGGCATTCTGCTGCTCATTGAGCGGCCGCTGCGCAACGGCGACATCATCACCGTCAATGAATACGAGGGGAAGGTGGAACGCATTGGCATGCGCTCGGTAACCATTTCCACCTTTAACAATGAGAGCGTGATTCTGCCGAACTCGGAATTCGTAACCAAGCCATTTATGAACTGGTCCTATGCGGACACGGTGCTGCGTACGGTGCTCTATTTGGATTTGTCCCTGCGCCATGACCCGGAGATGGTGAAGAAGGCCTTTGCGGTGGAATTGGACAAGCTGGTGGCCCGGGAGGTCATTCTGAACAACGAGGATTTTGAATATGGCATCTTTGCCTACAACTATTCGGACCGGGGCGTTACCTATCGCATTCAGTACTATCTGAACATGGACTTCGCGAAAATCAACGACTCCCGCCATGCGGTGATCGATGCCCTGTGGAAGGCCTGTAAAAACTACAATCTGGAGCTGGCCTATCCGAAGCAGGAGAACATCTATTCCAACTTCGGCCAGTTTGAAGAGGTGGTGCAGCGCAAGGACGGCGGCAACTCCAAGCTGTTGGAAAAGAAAGGTGGCTAGGCGCCGCTGCCAACTTAATTTCCGCTTTTAAATTTCTAAAGTTGGCCGAGAAGGCCTTCGGTTTTATCAATTGCCAGCCGGCGGGGCGGCTGCTAATTTAATCCGAGGAAAGTTTTAATAACTACCAAGGAGGATTCTATGGCCATGATGAAGGCGGCAATTTTTGTGGACAAAGGCCGCATTGAACTGACAGATAAGGAAATCCCTGCCGTGGGCCCCAATGATGCGCTGGTGAAAATTACCACCACCACCATCTGTGGCACCGACGTGCACATTCTCAAGGGTGAATATCCGGTGGCGAAGGGCCTGACCGTTGGCCACGAGCCGGTGGGCATCATTGAGAAACTCGGCAGCAATGTGCAGGGCTACCGGGAAGGCCAGCGGGTCATTGCCGGTGCCATCTGTCCCAGCTTCACCTCCTACCCCTGCCAGGACGGCTTCCCCTCCCAGGACGGCGCCTATTTGGAAAAGGACGGCCACTGCTCCTGCCACGGCTATAAGGCCACCGCCGGCTGGCGCTTCGGCAATATCATCGACGGCACCCAGGCGGAATACGTGCTGGTGCCCGACGCCCAGGCTAACCTGGCGCCAATCCCCGACGCCCTCACCGACGAGCAGGTTCTAATGTGTCCGGACATCATGAGCACCGGCTTTAAGGGGGCGGAGAACGCTAATATTCAAATTGGCGACTTCGTGGCCGTCTTCGCCCAGGGCCCCCTCAGTCTCTGCGCCACCACCGGGGCGAAGCTGCGCGGCGCCAGTGAAATCATCGCCATCGACGGCAACGACGGCCGGCTGGAAATCGCGCGGCAAATGGGCGCCACCGTAACTCTGAACTTTAAGAAAGTGGACGTGGTGGACGAGGTGATGAAATTGACCAAGGGCCGCGGTGTGGACAGTTCCATCGAGTGTCTCGGCCTGCAACAGACCTTTGAACAGGCCCTGCGCATTCTCAAGCCCGGCGGCACCTTATCCAGCCTGGGCGTTTATTCCCAGGATTTGATGCTGCCGCTCAACGCCCTGGCCGCCGGCCTCGGCGACCATACCATTCGCACCGCCCTCTGCCCCGGCGGCAAGGAGCGCATGCGCCGGCTCATGAACGTTATTTCCAGCGGTTCCGTGGACTTAAAACCACTGGTAACCCACACGCGCAAGCTGGACGAAATTGTCGAAGCCTACGACCTCTTTGCCAATCAGCGGGACGGCGTTTTAAAAATCGCCATAAAACCTTAGAACGAGGCGGCTCCGGCCGCCCTTTTTTTCACAGGGAAAAACTATGCTTAAAAACGTGCTTTGGTCTTTTTCGGCCAAGGATTACCCCGACCGGGAAGAGTTTAAGCGGGCCGTGGCTGCCTATCAGGCGGCCATCGGTCAGAGTGAACAGCACTGGCAGCCGGAGGCGCTAGCGACAGCGGCGCCGCAGCTATACATCTGCTATGAGGCCTGGATTCGCGATAAGGAGGCCCTGGCCGCCAATGAGCAGCTGCTGTCCGCCGGCAGTGAGCGGGAGAACGGCCTCTACAATGTGGAGATTCTGGCCCTGCTGCAGGCCGACGATAAAAGGTTGGGCTTTAGCAATTTGGAGCTGCTGCACAAGACCCACCAGCAGATGCGCCGCCAGGAGCTGGCAGACCATCATTTTTTTGCGGGCTACTGCCCTTGCCGCGAGGACATTGAGGGGCTGCCGGCCTATAACGTGCGCTGCGACAGCTGATTTGCCGACGGCGGCGGTTCTGCATAAAGGCTTGTAATAGGCTAGTTATACAAACAGACGGGCGCTTAGGGTGTATGTATTTAGGCCGTTAATTACATACAGTCAAAGCGCCCGGCTGTCTGTAAATTCCCCAGAACCCTTTAAATCTGGCACCTGAGCCGCAGGCTGTTTCAGCGCCAGAATGGGCCATTCCTCGCCTCTAGAGGGTTTATACAAACGGACGGGCGCTTATCCTGTATGTAATTAACGGTTTAAATACATACAGAATAAGCGCCCCTCCGTTTGTAAAAGGCCAATTATTAGCGCCAGACCGTACCAATGAATTAAATCTGATAGCAGGTTGTGGCAGGCCGTAGGGCTTTGGCGACGAATGACCTAGTTCGCGAGGCACCGCCCCCGTATCCAGATAGTTTTCCCCGTTAGTACCGGCATGGGCGCTTTATACAAACAGACGGGCGCTTCCCCTGTATGTATTTAGGCCGTTAATTACATACAGGATAAGCGCCCGAGCGTTAGCGACCGGCTGGCCGGCGACCAAAGGGAGAACAAGCGTGAGCCAAAGGCGAACAACCGCCCCTCCGTCGGTAATTAGCCCCTGCTGAGCTCCGCCACCAGCTGTTCCAGCCGCTGCGGCGACACCTTCTGCGCCGTACCCAGCTCCTGGGCGAACAGCTGCACCCGGTATTCCTCCAGCAGTTGCAGCAGCGGCAGCCAGGCCGGGTCGCTCCCGTGGTCGCCGTAGATTTTTTCCCAGGGCTCAATGAGCTGTTGCCGCTGCAGGTCGCGCAGCGGGTCGCTCGGCATCTTCGCCAGCCGCTGGCTCAGGGCCCTCAGGTAGCGCTCCAGCTGCGCCAGCAGCGGGCTCTGGGCAATGAAATTGGGGTAAATGAGCCGGTTCAGCTGCCGTTCCATGTCCGCCCGGGCGGCGCCGGCCTTCAACTTGCCCAGGGCGCGCTTGATGTCACTGTAGAGGGCGAGAATCTGCTGCAGCTGGCCGTGCAACTTCAGCGCTTCGCCCACCAGATGCTTTTTTGTAGCGCTCAAGACCGCGTCGAACTCCGCCCGGCTGCGCGGCAGCGCCGCGCCCAGGCAGCGGCGCACGGCGGCGGCCATGAAGTCATCGAAGTAGCGCTTCTCCGGGCTGAGCTTATGGTAGTAAAGGGAAATTTCGTTCAGCTGCGGCAGATTCTTCTGTAAATACTTCGCCTCGCCGTGCAGCAGATGTAGCAGCAGCTGCTCCACGCCGCGGCGGTGGGCCCGCTCGGCTTCCACCGCGTTGTCGTGCAGCCGCAGAAAGACCTGGCCGTCCACCACCGTCAGCGCCGGGTAGGCGACAATATTGCCCCGCAGCCGCTCCTGCTTCGGCAGCTGCTCCCAGAGCCATTGCTTAACCGGTTCGTCGCTGGGGCCGATTTTGCTCACGCTGCGACTCTGGAAGGTGGCCGCCGCCTGGGCGGAAAACTGCGCCTGCAACGCCGCCAGGTCGCGCCCTTCGGCGATGACCTTTTCTCCGTCCAGCAGGCGAATGTTCATGCGGTGGTGCGGCTCCAAATGCTCCAGGGCGAAGGCGCTGGGGCTGATGTCCGTGCCCTTCATCTGCTTCAGCTCCCGGGCGATGGCCGGCAGCAGCGGTTCAGAATTATTGGCCAGCCGTTCCGCCAGCGCCTTGGCCATCTGCGGAATGGGCACCAGCTGGCGCCGGTAGAGCTTGGGCAAAGTGCGCAACAGCGCCGCGATTTTCTCCTCCAGCATGGCCGGCACCAGCCGTTCCAGCTGTTCCTCCCGTAGACCATTTAAAGCCGTTAGGGGCAGCAGCAGGGTTACCCCGTCGCTGGCGCTGCCCGGTTCAAATTCGTAGACCAGCGGCAGCTGGTAGCCGTTAATCACCAGCTTGTCCGGATAGCCGGCCACGGCGGTTTCCGCCTGCTCCTGGAGCAAATCCGCCTCGCGCATCAGCAATTTGTCTTCGCCGTTCTCCTTGGCCCACTGCTCCAGGCTGACCACGCTGTGCACCCGCTCCGGCAGCCGCTGGCGGTAGAAGTCGCCGATGGCCTGCTCATCAAGAATGGCGCGGCTGCGGGTCATGTCCTCCAGCTCCTCCAGCCGCTGAATCAGCTCGCGATTTTTTTCCAACACCCCCAAACGGCTGTTAATTTCCCCCGGCACCAGCGCCTCCTCAATGAAAATCTGGTGGGCCAGCACCGGGTCCTGGCTGGCGAAGGGCTTCTTCCGCCCCTGCACCAGCGGCAGGCCGTAGAGGCTGACCGTCTCTTCGCCCATCACGTTGCCGGCCCGCTTCGACCAGTGGGGATTTTGCAGCTGGCTCTTGCACAGGTGGGCCGCCAGCCGTTCCAGCAGCGCTAAATCAATGGGAGCGCAGACCCGGGCGAAAATCTGCTGGGTCTCAATGATGGTGGCGGCGAACAGCGCCGGCGGCCGTTTCTTCGCCAGGGCGCTGGCGGGGAAGATGCGGAAATGGCGGCCGCGGGTGCCCAGATAGTCCTGGCGCCGGTCGTCCCACAGGCCCACCTGGTCGAGGAAGCCGGTGAGCAGCGCCTCGTGCAGGGCGGGCAAATTATCGTTATTAAAGGCCAGCCGCCCCTTCTTACCCTCCGGCTGCGGCTCCGTGGCACTGGCCGGCCGGAAGTCATTGATGGTTAATTTCTGCTCGCGGCAGTGGCGCAGCAGCTCATTGACCAGTTCCCGCCATTCGCGCATGCGTAGAAAATTCAGAAAGTAATGCTTGCACCAGCTGCGCAGTCCGCCGCCACTCTTATCCCGCCGCTGCTGCTGGTAGGCCACAAACAGATTCAGAATGGTCTGAAAGTCGCTCTGGCCGTGGACGAATTCCCCCTGGCGCTGGTCGGCCAGGGCCTCGCTGTTCAGCGGCCGCTCCCGCGGGTCTTGAATTGACAGGAAGGCGAGGATTATCAGCGCCTCCTGGAGACAGCTTTTCGCCGCGAAGACAATGCGGGCGAAGCGCGGGTCAATGGGCAGCAGCGCCATTTTCCGCCCCAGGGCCGTCAGCTGGTTTTTTTCGTCCACCGCCTGCAGTTCAAAGAGCAGGCGATAGCCGTCGTTAATCTGCCGCTGGTCGGGCACATCGACGAAGGGGAATTGGTCCACCGCCCCCAGCTTTAAAAAGAGCATTTGCAGAATGACCGCCGCCAGGTTGGTGCGGAGAATTTCCGGCTCGGTGAACTCCGGCCGCTGCTCGAAGTCCTCGCGGCTGTAGAGGCGCAGACAGACGCCGGCGCTGAGGCGGCCGCAGCGGCCCGCCCGCTGGTTAGCGCTGGCCTGGGAGATGGGCTCAATGGGCAGCCGCTGGGTTTTCGTGCGCAGGGAATAGCGGCTAATGCGCGCGCGGCCGGTGTCGATGACGTAGCGAATGCGCGGCACCGTCAGCGAGGTTTCCGCCACGTTGGTGGTGAGAATGATGCGGCGGCCACCCTTGGGGTGAAAAACCGCCTGCTGGGCGGCCAGGGACAGGCGGCCGAAGAGCGGCAGAATTTCCGTGTGGCGCAGGGCCAGCTTCTCCAGATGTTTCTGGGCGTCGAGGATTTCCCGCTCGGTGGCGCAGAAGACGAGAATGTCGCCGGGGCCGAGCCGGTCCAGTTCCTGCACCGCCGCGGCGATTTGCTCGTTTAAATCCTCCTCGGGCTGCGGTTCCCGGTAGCGCACCTCCACCGGGTAGCTGCGGCCGCTGACGTTAATCACCGGCGCGCCGTTGAAGTGCCGGGAAAATTTCTCGCTGTCGATGGTGGCAGAGGTGATGATGATTTTTAAATCCCGGCGCCGGTCCATGAGCCGGCGCAGGTAGCCGAGGAGGAAATCAATGTTCAGGCTGCGCTCGTGGGCCTCATCGACGATGATGACTTCGTAGCGGTTTAAAAAGCGGTCGTTGATGGTTTCCGCCAGCAGCAGGCCGTCGGTCATCAATTTAATGCGGGTCTGCTCGCTGATTTGCTCGTCAAAGCGCACCTGGTAGCCCACGGCGCCGCCCAGGGGGCAATTTAATTCTTCGGCCAGGCGGCTGGCCACGGACTTGGCGGCAATGCGCCGCGGCTGGGTGTGGCCGATGAGGCCGCCAGCGCCCAGGCCCAGGCTCAAACAGATTTGCGGCAGCTGGGTGGTTTTTCCGGAGCCGGTTTCCCCACTGACAATAACCACCTGATTTTCGCCGATGAGCTTTTTCAGTTCCTCCCGCACCGCCAGCACCGGCAGGTCGGCGCTTAGGGTTGGCTGGGGCAGGGCCGCGAGGTTTTGCAAATAGCGGCGGTGGGATTCTTCGTAGATTCGGTGAAATTTATCCTTAAGACTCTGGTCGCGGGGATTTTTGCCCATCTGTACCTGAAGATTTTTCAGGAAATGGCGGTCCTTGACAAGCAGCTGTGATAAATCATTTTGGCGCATAGTTTTCCGCTAAAATGCCCTATTTTAAGGCACTGCCCCGGCAGCCCCCGGGGTAAAAATTTTTTCCCGCTTTCAAATAAACGGCCAATAATTATGAACAAAAGGTATCGTGGCATCGTTTTTTCCCTGAGTATTTTCACCATCGCGCTCATCATTGTTTTTGTTTCAAATTTAGGCACCAGCGCAGGCTCCAAGGGGATTAACGGTGATTTGCAATTAATCAATAGCATCTCCAATCAAATTCGCGACCTGGAGAATGATTTATTTGAATTAAAATCCAATAACTACAACGAAAACTTCAACCGGGGCGCCCTGGTCAACAGCTGGACGCGGCTGCAAACCGCCATCGGCGACAGCATTCAAAACAAATTAAAGGAATCAAAACAGATTTCCCGCCAGGACGTGGACCGCATTAACGCGGACTGGACCCTAATCAGCGGCGTCTTCGCCAACCGCAGCGGCGCCACCGGCGACCAGAGTTCCCTGCGCGCCATCGTCAGTAAGGTGGACCGTACGGACATCACCCTGCCCCAGCGGCGGGAAGAGGCCATCAACCAGGCCATCGCTGGCCTGCGCACCTCGGCCATTCTCAACCATCTGGACGACATTCAGCGGGATTTAAGCAGCGACCTGGACCTTAGCTTCACCATTTCCAACGGTTTACAGGGCATCATGATTTTCGCCGCCCTGGCCTTCTGGTTTCTCATTTACCGCTTCTACCTGCGCCGCCTATCCAAGGAGGACGCGGAAATGGAAGAGGCGCAGCTGGAAATCGACGACATCATGAATACGGTCAACGAGGGCCTGTTCCTGCTGGACGATAATTTAAACTTGGGCCACCAGTATTCCCGCGCCCTGGAGCTGATTCTGCGCCGGGAGAACATCGGCCAAATTAATCTGCGCCATCTGCTGGAAAAAATCGTCAGCCCCGATGAATTCGCCACGGTGAACAGCTTCATCAAGCAGCTGTTTAATCCGCGGGTCAAGCAGAAGCTCATTCACGACCTGAACCCCCTCGACCGCATTAAGGTTAATTTGGAGCGCGGCGACATTTCCGCGGAACGCTGGCTGTCCTTCCACTTCACCCGGGTCTACAAGCTGGGCACCCGGGAAATTACCAAGGTGCTGGCCAGCGTCAGTGACATCACCCGCGCCGTGCAGCTGGAGCAGCGGCTGGAGAAGGAGCGGGTGCAGAGCAACCAGCAGGTGGACCTAATTACGACCATTCTGCGGCTGGACAGCAAGCTGATGCTGAGCTTCGTGCGCAGCGCCGCCGGTTCCAACACGCGCATTAACAATATTCTGCGCCGGCCGCACCTGCGCCCCGCCGACCTGCGCCAGAAAATCGACGACATCTTCCGCGAAATTCATTCCTTAAAAGGGGAAGCCTCGGCCATGGAGCTGAATTCCTTCGTCGGCATTTGCACCGAGGTGGAAGAGAAATTAAATCGGCTGAAGGAGAAGAAAAATCTCAGCGGCGATGACTTTCTCCCCATCACCCTGGAGCTGGAAAGTCTCATTAGCCTGACGGAACAGGCGGAATTGCTGGTGCAGCGCCTCGGCAACGTGAAGGTGGACAGGGTGGACGAGCTGGCCTACAACATCGACAACATCAACCGCAGCGAGGCGGAAATTCTCGCCAACCACTTCGCCCACTACGGCCAGCAGGTGGCCCAGCGCCAGGGCAAGAAGGTGCTGGTGGAATTGCTGGGCTTCGAGGACGTGCACTTCGACCAGAAAACCAGCGACGGCCTGCGGGAAATCATTACGCAGATGGTGCGCAACGCCATCGTTCACGGCATCGAGAAGCCGGAGCAGCGGCTCATGAACGGCAAGCCGGAGACCGGCAACGTGATGGTGGAGCTGGAGCGGGACCGGCAGGGCTACCAGCTGACGGTGCAGGACGACGGCCAGGGGCTGAACCTGTTCCGCCTGCGCGAGAAGGCGCGCTTCCTGCCGCAGTTTAAGGACCGGGATTTAAGCAAGGTGCCCGAGCAGGAGCTGTACCGCCTAATCTTCATGTCCGGCCTCTCCACCGCCGAGGTGGCCACGGAGGACGCCGGCCAGGGCGTGGGCCTGGACCTGGTGCGCCAGCGGGTGGAGCAGCTGCACGGCGCCATAAGCATTAGAACCAAGGCCGGGGAGTTCACCCGCTTTGACGTCCGTTTTCCCAAACCCTAGGAGCAGGCCATGTATAAATTGATGATTGTTGATGACTCCATGATTATCCGCAACAAGATTGCCCGCATGGTGAATGGTAAATACAACGTGGTGGGCCGGGCCCAGAACGGCTTCGAGGCCATGAGCCTGTGCAATCAATATATGCCCGATTTGGTAACATTGGATTTAACCATGCCGAAGATGGGCGGCCTGGAATGCATTGTTAATCTGGTGAAAATTAAGCCCGACATTCAGATTCTGGTGGTGTCGGCGCTGGCGGATAAGGCCACGGGCATTAAGGCCCTCGAGCTGGGGGCCAACGGCTTCCTGACCAAACCCTTTACCAACAATGACCTATTAGAATCCCTACATGAACTTATGGAAGATTTTTGATGATAACCGAAGACAATGTGCGGGTTTTCCTTGATGGGGCAAACCGCTTTTTTCGGGAGGCCAATAAAATTGACATGGAAGTTGGCACTCCCTATCTGAACGAAAACAAGAACGCCATCGCCTACGACTATACGGGCGTAATCAGCGTTAGCGGCCCGCACCGGGGCATTGTGTACTTCACGGCGCCGCGCATTCTCCTCCGTCATCTGCTGGTTTCCATCGGCGAACCGGACACCTCCGACGCCATCATGATGGATTTGACCGGCGAAATCGCCAACACCATTTCCGGTAACGCCCGCAGCGAGTTCGGCGAGGAATTCGACATTTCCACGCCCAACGTCATCAGCGGCGTGCCCGACGAGGAGCAGCTGCCGCGCACGGTGCGTTCCTTCGTCATTCCCCTCAAATGGAAGAACTACCAGGCGGCGGTGGTCATCTGCCTGAAATAGGAATTTACCAACAACCGGGCGCTTATCCTGTACGTAAAAATAGCTATTTTTACATACAAGGGAAGCGCCCGTCTGTTTGTATAACGGCTTAAACATGCAACGGGGCGCTTTAGCTGTTTGTAAAGTTGCCAAGTGGCGGCTGGCATCGGGTGGGCACGGGGGCCCACGGGGAACAGGTCATACCGGTAAAACCTAAGCGTTTAGGCCGGTTTACTGGGTTAAATGCTGACTTCAGCGGATTAACGGCCATATTCCGCCACGCCGACTTCACCTTAAACCATTAATTACAAACAGCTAAAGCGCCCCGTTGCATGTTTAAGCTGTTATACAAACAGTTCGACCTGGCGGTCTCACGCGCTACGCGCTTCCCCCGCATGTATTTAACCTAATTAGCGCCGGAGAACCGCCCGGCCGTTGCTTAAATCGGGATTAGGCCTTGGCCGGCAGACAGTCCGCCAGCGCCGCCAGCGCCGCTGCCAGCCCCGCCGGATTCTTGCCGCCGGCCTGGGCAAAGTCCGGGCGGCCGCCGCCCTTGCCGTCGATGTGGCCGGCCAGCTGGCCGATGATTTGCCCCGCGTGCAGGCCCTTGGCCCCCTTGGCCACGGAAATTACCAGCCGCGCCGTGTCGCCGTCAGCGCTGGCCAGCAGCACCAAATCCGCCCGGTACTTATCCCGTAGCCGGTCGGCCGTATCGCGCAGCACGCCACTGTCCAGCTGGTCCCGCTGCAGAGCCAGCACCGTCCAGCCCTTCACCGTCTCCGGCTGTAAATCGCTGCCGCCGCCGGTGGCCAGCTGCTGTTGCAGCTGGGCAATTTCCCGCTCCTGCTGCTTCAGCTGCTGTTGCAGATTGTCGATGCGGCCGGGCAGCGCCTCCGGACTAACCTTCAGCCGGGCGGCGCTATCCTGCAATAGGCCCTCCTGCTGGCGCACCAGCCGCAGCGCTTCCAGGCCCGTAACCATTTCCACCCGGCGAATGCCAGCGGCCACGGAACTCTGGCCGCTCACCTTGGCCAGGCCGATTTCCCCAAGGCGCTTCACGTGGGTGCCGCCGCAGAGTTCCACGGAATAATTGTCTTCGCCCATGGAGACCACCCGCACCCGGTCGCCGTATTTCTCACCGAATAGGGCCATGGCGCCGGTCTGCTTCGCCTCCTCATAGCCCATCACCGCCGTGTGCACGGCGCCGTTGGCGAGAATCTGCCGGTTAATGGCGTCCTCCACGGCCACCAGGTCGGTGGCGGTCAGCGGCCCCTCGTGGGAAAAGTCGAAGCGGGTGCGGCTCACGTCGTTTAGCGAACCCTTCTGCTGCACGTGGGTGCCGAGCCGGTCGCGCAGGGCCTTGTGCAGCAGGTGGGTAACCGAGTGGTGGCGTTGAATGGCCTCGCGGCGCTGCTGGTCGATGCTGGCGCTGACGGAATCATTAACGCTGATTTCGCCGCTCTCCACCGTGCCGATGTGCAGGAAGCAGTCGCCCTGCTTCTGAGTGTCGAGGACGCGGAACAGACCGCCGTTGCTGCGGATAGTGCCCTGGTCGCCCACCTGGCCGCCGCTTTCGGCGTAGAAGGGACTGCGGTCCAGCACCACAATGGCCTCGCTGCCGGCGCCGGCGCTCTGCACCGGGTGGTTCTCCACGAAAATATTTTGAATGACCGCGTCGCCGCTGGCCTGCTCGTAGCCGATGAACTCGGTCTTACCGCTCACCGGCAGCTTCACCGTGGCGGTGAATTTGCCGGCGGCCTTGGCCCGCGCCCGCTGTTCGCCCATTAATTTTTCGTAGCCGGCCAAATCCAGCTCCAAATTGCGCTCGCGGCCGATGTCGGCGGTCAAATCCACCGGAAAGCCGTAGGTGTCGTAGAGCTTGAAAATCAGCTCGCCGCCGATGGTTTTACTATTTTCTAGAGCCTTCTCTAGCAGCTCCATGCCGCCTTCCAGGGTTAGAGCGAAGCGTTCCTCCTCGCGCAGAATGGCGGCGCCAATGTCCTTCTCCGCCAGCACGATTTCCGGATAGGCGTCGCCCATTTCCGCAATCAGCGTCGGCACCAGCTTATGGAAGAACGGCTGTTTCTGGCCCAGCTTGTAGCCGTGGCGAATGGCGCGGCGCATGATGCGGCGCAGCACGTAGCCGCGGCCCTCGTTGGCCGGCAGCACCCCGTCCACCATGAGGAAGACCGTGGCGCGAATGTGGTCGGCGATGACCTTCAGCGAGGGCTGTTCCAAATCGCCGCAGCCGGTCAGTTCGGCGGCGCGGCGAATTAGATTTTGGAAGATGTCGATGTCGTAGTTGGAATGGACCTGCTGGAGCACGGCGGCCATGCGTTCCAGGCCCATGCCCGTGTCAATGGACGGCTTCGGCAACGGCTTCATCTGACCGCTGGCGTCCCGTTCAAACTGCATGAATACCAGGTTCCAGATTTCGATGTAGCGGTCGCCGTCCTCCTCGGGGCTACCGGGCAGGCCGCCCCACACTTCCGGGCCGTGGTCGTAGAAGATTTCCGAACAGGGGCCGCAGGGGCCGGTGTCGCCCATGGCCCAGAAGTTGTCCGATTCGTACTTGGCCTTGCCCGGCTTATCGCCGATGCGAATGATGCGCTCCGGCGCCAGGCCGATTTGCCTGTGCCAGATGTTAAAGGCCTCGTCGTCCTCGTGGTAAACGGTTACCCAGAGCTTTTCCGGCGGCAGCATAAAGACGGTGGTGAGTAAATCCCAGGCGTTCTGGATAGCGTCGGCCTTGAAGTAGTCGCCGAAGCTGAAGTTACCCATCATCTCGAAGAAGGTGTGGTGGCGGGCGGTGTAGCCGACGTTCTCCAAATCGTTGTGCTTGCCGCCGGCGCGCACGCAGCGCTGGGCGGTGGTGGCCCGCTTGTAGTCGCGACTTTCCAGACCGGTGAAGATGTCCTTGAACTGCACCATGCCGGCGTTGGTGAACAGCAGGGTCGGGTCGTTGGCCGGCACCAGCGAGGAGGAATGGACGATTTTGTGGCCGCGGCCCTCGAAGAATTTCAGGAATTTGCTGCGGATTTCATTGGTGGATAATTTTGCGCTCATAGTAAGTTGTGAAAGTGGGAAAAATTAAAGCCCCGCTGCAGCAGAAAACGCTGGCGCTTGGCGCGCTCCTGGGGCGACTGAATGGGTTGGCCATTATATTTGCGTTGGTACAGCTGCTCGGCGATTTCTTGCCAGTCCAGCTCGGCCAGAGCCGTGTTAATGCTCGCTTCCTCCAGGCCCTTCTGCCGCAGCAGCTGGCGGATTTTCAGCGGCCCCTGGCCCCGCTGGCTCTGGTGGCGTATGAAACTTTCCAGAAAGCGGGTGTCGCTCTGGTAATTATCGGCCGCCAGCTGGGCCAGCACCGCTTCGATGAGTTCCGTGGCGTAATCCTTCTCCTCCGCCTTGCGGCGCAGCTCCGCCCGGCCGTACTCGCGGCGGCCCAGCAGATGGAGGAAATAGCGCTGGAGCCGGGTTCTATCGTCCATTTAGAATTCTTCGTCGCCCTCCAGCTCCTCCTCGGCCACCTCCTGGGGCGACATTTCCCCGGGGCTGAGATGGCCGCTCAGGTATTTCTCCCGGATTAGCTTTTCAATGGTTTCGGCGATGGCCGGGTTTTCCTTCAGATGGGCGCGCACCTTCTCCTTGCCCTGGCCGAGCTTTTCGCCGTTGTAGCTGTACCAGGCGCCGGATTTCTGAATGATGTCCGCCTGCACGCCCAGGTCGATGATTTCGCCGGTGCGGGAAATGCCCTCGCCGTAGAGAATTTCAAATTCCGCCTGCTTGAAGGGCGGCGCCACCTTGTTCTTCACCACCTTAACCTTGGTCTGGTTGCCGAGGATTTCCTCGCCGTCCTTGATTTGGCCGATGCGGCGAATGTCCATGCGCACCGAGGCGTAAAACTTCAGGGCGTTGCCGCCGGTGGTGGTTTCCGGCGAGCCGAACATGACGCCAATCTTCATGCGAATCTGGTTGATGAAAATAACCAGCGTGTTGGCCTTCTTGATGTTGGCGGTCAATTTGCGCAGGGCCTGGGACATGAGCCGGGCCTGTAAACCCATGTGGCTGTCGCCCATGTCCCCTTCAATTTCCGCCTTGGGGGTCAGCGCCGCCACCGAGTCGATGACGATGACGTCGAAGGCGCCGGAACGCACCAGGGCGTCGGCGATTTCCAGGGCCTGTTCGCCGTGGTCCGGCTGGGTAACGTAGAGGTCGTCCGTATTAACGCCGATTTTCTTGGCGTAGATGGGGTCGAGGGCGTGTTCCGCGTCGATGAAAGCGGCCATGCCGCCGGCCTTCTGGGCTTCGGCGATGACCTGCAGGGTGAGGGTGGTTTTGCCCGAGGACTCCGGGCCGTAGATTTCAACAATGCGCCCCTTGGGCAGGCCGCCGATGCCCAGGGCAATGTCCAAGCCCAGGGAACCGGTGGAAATGGCGTCGATGTCGTGGTTGGTTTGCTCGCCCAGGCGCATGACCGTGCCCTTGCCGAACTGCTTATCTAACTGGGCCATCACTGCTTCCAGGGCTTTTTTGTGCTGCTCTTTCATCAAACTTCCTATTGTCGAACTGAATTAATTAAAACGGAGGTCAATTTTAGCCTAAATGGCGCGGCGGCACCGGAGTACTTGGGCAAACAGGCCATTGATTTTATTGATATTTTTCCCTTAATTGGGGCGATTTAAAAATACAGGGGAAGCGCCCGGTTGTATGTTTAAAACCCCACGGCGGGTATTTACAAACAAACGGGCGCTTCCCCTGTATGTATTTACGGCTATAAATACATACAGGAAAAGCGCCCGTCCGTCGGTAAATGGCAGCTGGTGATTTATTTAACTACCACCTTGCCGGTCATCATGGCCGCGTGGCCCGGGTAGGAGCAGAAGAAGTCATAGCCACTGCCGGCCTCAAAGCCATCAGTTTTAAACTTAACTTCCGCCGTTTCGCCGCCGCCGACCAGCTTGGTGTGAGCCAGCACCCGCTTGTCGTCGGGCTTAACGAAGTCATTATCAATGCCGGCGTCGATGCCTTCGCTCACCACGCTGTCCTTGTCCGCCTCCTTGCTGATCACCACGTTGTGGCCCATGGACGCCTTATCCATGGAACCCACGTGCTTGATTTCCACGGTGAATTCCGGGCAGGCGCCCTTGTCGATGGTGATTTCGCTCAGATTAAACTGCATCTGGTCGTTGGCTTCCACGGTGGCCTTACAGCTGCCGCCGGCGGCCGCAGCGCTGCTGTCATCTTTTTTGGCTTCGTCGGGCTTGGCCTCGTCCTTCTTATCCTCAGCCTTGGTGGTGTCAGCCTTGGCCTCTTCTTTCTTATCCGCGGCTTTGTCATCTTTGACCTTAACGTCGTCCTGCTTGGCGGCGCCGTCGCCCTTAATGACCACTTTGCCGGTCATCATGGCCGCGTGGCCCGGATAGGTGCAGAAGAAGTCGTAGTCGCCGCCCACTTCAAAGCCATCGGTCTTGAACTTAACTTCCGCCGTTTCGCCGCCACCAATCAGCTTGGTGTGGGCCAGCACCCGGCCATCGTCAGACTTCACGAAGTCCTTGTCGATGCCGGCGTCGGTGCCATCATTGACCACGCCGTCCTTGTCCGCCTCCTTGCTAATCACCACGTTGTGGCCCATGGAGGTCTTATCCATGGAACCCACGTGCTTAATTTCCACGGTGAATTCCGGGCAGGCGGCCTTATCGATGGTGATTTCGCTCAGATTGAACTGCATCTGGTCGTTGGCTTCCACGGTGGCCTTACAGCTGCCGCCGGCGGCCGCTGCGCTGCTGTCATCTTTTTTGGCTTCGGCTGGCTTGGCCTCGTCCTTCTTATCCTCAGTCTTGGCAGTGTCAGCTTTGGCTGCTCCTTTGTCTTCGCCTGCTTTCTTCGGTTCTTCATCTGCTTTGGCAGACTCAGCTTTGGCTTCGCCTTTGTCTTCGCCTGCTTTCGCAGGCTCAGCGGCTTTGCCGTCTTCGGCTTTCGCCTCAGCGGCTTTGCCGTCCGCCTTAGCTTCTTCTTTCTTCGCCTCGTCCTTGACCGCGGTCTCCTTAGCTACCACCTTGCCCACCGGCGCCAGGATTTGCTCCTGCTCCGCCTTGGAAATTTGCGGGTGCTGATTCTTATAGAAGCCCAGCACCAGGGCCACAAACAACGGCACCGCGCCAAAGGCTAACCAGGCCAGCAGGCCGGCGGATTTCTGTTCCTCATTGCTCATGTGAATATTCCTTAAATAACAAAGCGTTCATTTTAGATTTTTTATGGCCTCCTGTGCCTCTTTAATCAGGGCGTCCTTGTCCAGCGAAGCCACTATTTCCTTGATTACACGCTTGGCGCCGCGCTCGCCCCAGCTGGCCCCCTGGCTGAAGTACACCTCCGCCGCCCGGCCGATGACGTGGGAACCGTAAAAGGCCACCGCCCCCTGGGCGCTGGCGGTCAGCAGCGTGGACAGGCCGCCGGTCAGTCCCTTCAGCAGCGACGACATCAGATGGACGCCGTAGACCGTGCCCATCAGCAGCGCTGTCTGGGTGCCAATGGTTTTCAGCAGCCCGTTAATCTGCGATTTGGAAAATTCAATGCCGTAGACCTTAGATAGATGGCCAATCATGGAACCGTCCACGGCCAGAGCCAGCAGGTCCATGGCCGGCACCGGATTTACCGCCACCGCCACCGCCTTCAGCAGCCCGTAGCGATTGATAATCTGCTCCGCCAGATAGCCGCGGGCGCGGACAATCTCCTGGCCCACCCGCTCGGAGATTTGCCCGGCGAACAGGCTGGCGTTCAGCGCCGCATAGCTCTTGCCACTCTCCTGCAATAGGCGCCAGAGCAGGTCGCGCAGATTATTGATGTCCGGCAGGGGGCGAATGGTGCGTTCCATGGGCCCGGCCGGCGTGTCGATTTCCTCGATGTACTCGTCCGGTTCGGCGCTGGTGGCGACGATGGGGAATTTATTCTCCGTCAGCCGCTGCAGATGCAGCAGCAGGGCGCCCCGCTCCTTCAGCGACAGCCGGTCGGCCTTGTTCAGAACCAGAATCAGCGGTTGCAGCGGGTTATAGAGGGACTGCAATGCCTGGTACTCCAGCATGGTCAGGTCCCCGTCCACCACGAACAGCAGCAAATCCGCCGCCTGGGCCACCTCGCGGGCGATGCGTTCCCGCTCTTCGCCGTCGATTTCGTCGATGCCCGGCGTGTCAATGAGGAAAACGCCGCCGCTGTCGTAGCTGTCCCAGGGCTGCTGCTGGCTGTGCTTGGTTTCCCCGTGCAGCACGCTGGTTTTAAAGACCCGCTGCCCCAGCAGCGCATTGAGCAGCGCCGACTTGCCCACGGAGACGCGGCCGAAGGCGGCCACGTGAATGTGCCCCTGCTCCAGCTTTTCCAAATAGCGGTGCAGCTGCCGGTACTCCTCGCCGAGGCGCAGCCGCGCCGCCGTGTCCAGCCGCGGGTCTTCGGCCAGGGCCCGCAGGCTGTCCTTGGCCTTGGCCAGGTTCTCCTCTTCCCCGCCCTTATTTGCTGAGGGTTTTGAGGAGGATTTTTGCCCGATTTTCCAAATCATTACCTAGTTCCTGTTCAAATTGCGCCAGCAGATGCTCCCGGTCGTAGCTGCCCGCCTCCAGCGCGTCCACGCAGGCCTTGCCCAGGCTCTCGAAGATTAAACCGTAGGCCAGGGCGTGGGAGGCGCCGCCCACCACCGTGCCGACACCGGGGAAGGCCTTGCAGATATTGCCGGCCAGGGCCAGGGTTAGGGTCCACTTGGTGGAGGCCTTGCGCGTGGCCTGCTCGATGAGCACCTGGGCGTCCATCTCGCGCACGGGGATTTCGTAGATTTTCGCTAAAGACTGGAAGAGATTAACGCCCAGATAGCCCTGAATAATCACGTCGGTGCCCGGGCCCACCGCCGCCATGCCGCCGAGCATGGCCTTCTGTGCCGTGGCCTTCACCAGCTCCTCCGCCTTGCGGCGGCGGAAGCTGCGCATGGCGGTGGCTAAATTCTCCTCGGCCAGGGACAGCAGGGCCTCACGCTGGCGCCGCTGCAGCTGTTCCTTCTGGCCGCCGAGGGCGACAAAGGCCTGGAGCAATTCCTGCACGTCGCCGCCGCTGAGCTTTTCAAACCATTCCTGCTGGCCGTCGCTGCGCAGCCGCCGCCGCCGGTCCCAGTGCAGGCTGTCGGTGCAAACCAGCGTTACCGATTCCGGCAGATGGCCCTTAATGCTGGCCTTCAGCTGCTCCAGCTCGCTGGCTTCGTAGCGGCTCACCTTATTTAGCACCACCAGCAGCGGCTTCTCCAGCGCCAGCAATTTATTAATGGCCTGGCGGTCGGTGGCGGTGATGTCCTGGTCCAGCACGTAGGCGATGAGGTGCACCCGCCGCGCCATGGCAACGATTTCCTCCTCCTGGCCGAGCAGCGCCTCCACCTGCTGGGTGCCGGGCATGTCCAGCAGCACCAAATCCAGATTTTCGTCCTGATATTCGTAGCGGCGGAATTCGTCGGTGGTGCCGCCGATGATGGACACGTCCACATTGGCGTCGGGGATTAGGGTTTTAATGAGGGAACTCTTGCCGGTGCTGATTTTGCCGAAGAAGGCCACCTCCAGTTGCAGCGGCGGCGCCGCCACCTGTTCCAAATCCCGCTCGATGGCGGCCACGTCCAAGCCCTGGCTCTTGGCCTGGGCCAGCCGCTGCCGCAGCTGGTGCGGGTCGCTGGCTTTAACGGGCTTTTTCGGCTTGCGCTTCGGCTTGCCCAGGGTCCAAATGCGCCAGGCCAGCAGCGAGCCGCCGAGGGCGATGACCGCCACGCCAATCATATAGAAGAAGAGAAAGACCGCATTGGTGCGCTGTAGCCGTTCCCAGACGCGGAAGGCGATGTCGGTGAACTGGAACAGCAGCAGGAAAATTACCAGCACGATGAGCACCACCGCGCCAATCAGCACCTTGCGCACCAGGCTACTCTGCTGCACGGTTCACCCCCATCAGTGCTTCCGCCCGGGCGCGAAATTCCGCCGGCAGCGGCTGCACCTTGCGGCGCCGGTAGTCGAAGGCCACCATTTCCGTGCTGGCGCTGGCGATTAGCCGGGTCTGGCAGTAAACCTGGTAGTCCAGGGTGAAGCGCACCGGCGCCAGCTTACTCACAGTAATGTGGAAATCCAGCACTTCGCCGTAGAAGACCTCGTTTTTATAGCTGACCTGCAGGTTTTTCATAATCAGGCCGAGGGTGAAGAAGTCCTGCTCGCTGGCGCCCAGGCTCGCAAGAAAGCGCAGCCGCGCCTCGTGCAGCAGGCCGATGAGCCGGTCGTGGGCCAGGTGTTGGCCGTAATTGATGTCGCCGATGCGCACTTCCAGTGCGGTGGTAAAAGTCATAGTTAAACGATGTTGTTGCGGAGATAGTGCAAATTTAAGGCTTCCCCGGCCCCTTGCCAATGGTCAGCGGGCAGGTCGAAGGCGTACTGGGCCTCGGGCAGCAGGACGGCCCGGGCCAGCGGCGGCGCGTAAAAATCGCCGCTCAGGGCCGCCAGCTCTGCCTGTAGATATTCCGGCGGCAGTTCCTTGGCCAATATTTCCGACAGTAGCGGCCGGCCGTCTTCGTATAAACCAGCGTACAGCTCACCCATGCGCGCGTCCAGCAGGGCGAGAATGCGCCGCTTACCGGTTTGCGCCTGGGCGGTGCGCGCCAGCAGGGCCAGGGCGGAAACCGGCAACAGCGGACAATTCAGGGCGGCGGCCAGGCCCTGGGCCACGGCGGCGCCGACGCGCAGGCCGGTGAAGGCGCCGGGGCCGACGCTGCACAGAATGCCAGTCAGCTGGCCTTTCGCCACGGCGGCTTCCTGCAGGACGCCGTCGATGAGCGTTAGGATTAGAGCGGTGTGCTGGCGCGCCTCCCGCTGCATTCGCTGGTAGCGGCGGCCGTTGGCGAGCAGGGCCACGGAACAGGCCGGCGTGGCCGTGTCGATGGCGAGTAGGGCTTGGGTCATGGAATTCCTTGCTGTAGATTTAGGGGGAATTTTACCCTGCCCCGGGCCGTAAACATACGGACGGGCGCTTCAGCTGTTTGTATAAATCGCCAATTTACAAACAGGGGAAGCGCCCCGCTGTAGGTTTAACCCGATTAAACATACAAGCGGGCGCTTCAGCTGTCTGTAACTTACCCTAAAGGTGGCGGAAGCGCCGCTGGCCAGGCCGATGGCGGGATTCAGCGGCACGTTGCTGCCCTTGGCCCGGCCCAAGTTTAGGTTGCCGAATAAATACACCGGAAGCGCCCGTCTGTTTGTATATGGCCCTGAGAACCGTTTAAACATACATACGGGCGCTTCCCCTGTCTGTAATTAGAGCATTAATTAATGCAGGGGTAATGCAGGGGAAGCAAAGCGCTGGGCGTCGGCGCCTGCCGCTCCGCCCGATTCCAGCAGAGCCACCACTCTTTATTTGTTACCATTGGCCATTAAATTTTTGAGAGCGTAAACATGGCAAAAAGCAAACTTTTACCCCTGGCCCTGCTGCTGAGCACTCCCACCCTGGCCGCCCCTTTCATCATCGAGGACATTCAGGTGGAAGGGCTGCAGCGGGTCGCCCCGTCCACGGTCTTCAATTATCTGCCGCTGAAGCCCAAGGACAGCTTCGACATCGACTCCATCGGCGACACCAGCAAGGCCATTGATGCCCTTTATAAATCCCAGCTCTTCTCCTCCATTCGCCTGCGCCGCGACGGCAAGGTGCTGATTGTGGAAGTGAAGGAATATCCGGTCATCGGCGAAATCAATCTGAAGGGCAATAAGGACATCACCAGCAAGAACATTCGCGAGGCCCTGGGCGAAGCCAATTTCGTTGAGGGTCAGCCCTTCAACCCGGCCACGCTCAAGGCGGTAATTAAGGGCCTGAACGACCAGTACCAGGCCAAGAGCAAATACGCCGTGCGCATTGAAGAGAAGGTGCGCACCCTCGGCGATGGCCGCATTGCCGTGGACATTAACGTCAGCGAGGGCCGCTCCGGCCGCATTCGCGAAATCGACTTCGTCGG
Source organism: uncultured Cardiobacteriaceae bacterium (assembly GCA_963533935.1). Taxonomy (GTDB): domain Bacteria; phylum Pseudomonadota; class Gammaproteobacteria; order Cardiobacteriales; family Cardiobacteriaceae; genus CAUSKK01. Next base: position 22,800 of record CAUSQL010000008.1, on the reverse strand, counting down.
CAACAAAATTTACAGCGATAAGGTGCTGAGCGAGCTCTTCGATACCACCACGCCGCGCTGGAACAGCTGGTTCTCCAAGTCTGACCAGTTCAACGACGAGCGCTTCACTAAAGATTTGGAACGGCTGGAGGACTTCTACAAGGACCGCGGCTTCATGGATTTCCGCGTCAATTCCAGCCAGGTGAACTTCAGCGACGACCTGTCTTCCCTCTACATCACCGTAAACATCAGCGAGGGCCAGGTTTATCGGGTGTCCGCCGTGGACATCATCGGCGACACTGTGGTTAGCAAGGCTGCCCTGATGCGGCTCATCGCCTTCCCCACCGGCGAACTGTACAACCAGGCCAAGGTGAAGAAATCCATCGAGGCCATGCGCAAGCTGCTGGCCAGCGAGGGCTACGCCCGGGCCGAAGTGCGCCTCCTGCCGGAGCAGGACAAATTGACCGGCAACGTGAAGCTGGTCTTCGCCATCACGCCGAACCGGAAAACCTATGTGCGCAAAATCGAATTCACCGGCAACGAGAAAACCTACGACGTGGTGCTGCGCCGGGAGCTGCGCCAGCAGGAGGCCAGCCTGTACTCGTCCACGGACACGGAGCGCTCCCTGGAGCGGCTGGAGCGGCTGCCGCAGATAGAAAAAGTGGAAGAAATTGTTCACCCGGTGAGCGACGACCAGGTGGACATCGAATATAAGATTACCGAGCGTTCTAGCAGCTACATTGGCGGTGGCATCGGCTACGGTGAGGCTAACGGGATGCTATTTAAAGCTAACTATAGGGATGATAACTTCCTCGGCACCGGCTATCAGTTTGGCATTGAAGGCAATAAGTCCTCTTCTGAAAACAGTCTAGACATAGACTTAACTGACCCCTACTTTACCGCTGATGGGGTTAGTGCCACTTACCACGGTGGCTACAGTCGGGAAAACTTCAGTAAGAGTGACATCTCTGACTGGGCCTCAAATACCTGGGATGGCTCCGTAGACTTCGGCTTCCCGGTAACCGAATACCAGAAGGTCTACCTGGGCGGCGGGGCCCGCGGCATCACCATTCACCCGGGCAACAAGGCAGACAAGGAAATCACTGATTACCTGGCGAAGAACGGTCGCCAGTACAACGAAATCTTCCTCAGCTCCGCCTGGGCCCGGGACAGCCTGGATAACCCGCAACTGCCCAGCAACGGCACCTATAACCGGCTTGGCGCCGAAGTGGTTCTGCCGGGCAGCGATAAGAAATACGTGAAATTCTCCGGCGAGCACCGCTCCTTCTACAGCTGGGACGATGGCGATGGCTACCTGCCCACCCTGGGCCTGCGGGGCAAAGTGTCCTACGGCCGCGGCTACGGTGGTTCCAGCGATTTGCCCTTCTTCCGCCGCTACTACAGCGGGGGCATTAATAGCGTCCGTGGCTATGAATACGGTTCCCTCGGCCCGAAATTCAGCAACGGCGACAACGCCGGCGGTCAGCTGGCAGTGAACGGCGGCGTGGAAGTGCTCATGCCGCTGCGCTTCAACCAGCGGGCCCGCAACCTGCGGCTGGGCGCCTTCGTAGACTTCGGCAACGCCTACAAGGACATTAACGACTTTGACCTGGGCAAATTCCGCTATTCCACCGGTCTCTTCGTACAGTGGCTGTCGCCCATCGGCTCCCTCAATGTGAGCTGGGCTAAGCCGCTAAATGCCAAGCCCGGCGATAAGAAAGAAGCCATTCAATTCACCATCGGCAGAACCTTCTGATGGGGCGCTTCCGTTGGCTGTTGCTTGGGCTAAGCCTGGCGCTGGCCCGGGCCCAGGAACCGGCGGTCAAATTGCAAAACAGCCAGCTGCAGGTGGCCTTCATCAATCTGCGGCTGGTCATGGCCTCGGCGCCCCAGTACAGCCAGATTCAGGAAACCCTGGACCGGGAATTTAAAGATGAGAAGAAGGCGCTGGTGGACGGCCAGGCGGAAATATCCAATCTGGAACGGCAACTCTTCGCCCTCAGCGGTTCGGCGGACAGCGAACCGCTGAGGCGCACGGTGGCCGAGCGGCGGCGGGAATTGAGCGCCAACGACGCCAAGTACCGCAGCCGCTTTAACATCCGCCGCAACGAGGAGGTCATTAAGCTGCAGAAATTGGTCATGGGCGAAATCGTGCAGCTGGCCAAGGACCGGGGCTATGACGTGATTTTGAACGACAGCGGCGTGCTCTACGTGGACGAGCGCGCCGACCTGACCCAGGAGCTAATTCAGCGGCTGGAACAACAGAAAGATAAGGGGAATAACCATGGCCAAAACACTAACACTGCAACGGCTAGCCCAACACCTACAGGGTGAGTTGCACGGCGCCGGCGCCTATGAAATCAGTGGTCCCGGCACCATTCAGGCTGGGCGACCGGGGGAAATCGGCTTCCTCGACCAGTCCCACTACCGCCATTTTCTCGCCGACAGCCGGCTCGGTGCCATCATCGTGCGCGAGCCGCTGGACTTGGCCCTGAACCAAATTATCGTTGGCGACGTGAAGCGTGCCTGGCGGCAAACCTTAGAACTGTTTAAACCGGAGCCGGAGCCGGCGACCATTTCCCCCCAGGCCCTGCTGGCGGACAACGTCAGCCTGGGTGAACAGGTGGCCATCGGCGCCGGCGCCGTTATTGAAACGGGGGTTAAGTTGGGCGACCGGGTGCGCGTTGCCGCCGGCGCTGTCCTGGAGGCGGGCGTAAGCGTCGGCCCGGGCACCCACATCGGCGCGGGGGCGAAGCTGCTGCGGAAAACTGTCGTCGGCGCCAACTGTCTGATTGGCCCCGGCGCCGTCATCGGCTCCCGTGGCTTCGGTCTGAACTTTGAGGAGGGTCGCTGGCGGGAAATCCCGCAGCTGGGCGGCGTAACCATCGGCGACGAGGTGGAAATCGGCGCCTGCACCACCATCGACTGCGGCGCCGTGCGCGACACGGTGCTGGAGGAGGGGGTTAAATTGGATAATCACATTCAAATCGGCCACAACGTGCACATCGGCGCCCACACCATCATGGCCGGCTGCTCGGTGGTGGCTGGCTCCGTGCGCTTCGGCAAGTACTGCGTGGTGGGCGGCGCCTGCGTCTTTGCCGGCCACATTGAAATCTGCGACGGCGCCCAGTTCACCGGCCATTCTTCCATCAGCAAATCCATCACCACCAAGGGCCTCTATTCCTCCGGCTTTCCCGCCGTACTCGACCGGGAATGGAAGCGCTTCGTGGCCAAATTACGCATTTTGACCAGAGATTAGGAGATTTTATGAGTTCCATGGACATAGAAGAAATTCGCCGCTACCTGCCGCACCGCTACCCCTTTCTACTCATCGACCGGGTGCGGGAGGTGGAAGCCGGCAGCCACATCATCGCCCTGAAGAACGTGTCCGCCAATGAACCCTTCTTCACCGGCCACTTCCCCGGCAAGGCGGTCATGCCCGGCGTGCTGGTCATCGAGGGCATGGCCCAGGCCTCGGGCATTCTCGGCGTTAAGACCGTGAAGAAGGAGCAGGGTCTGCCCGACGAGCCGGAAGAGGACGGCATTTATTTCTTCGTTGGCATCGACAAGGCGCGTTTCCGCAAGGTGGTGGTGCCCGGCGACCAGCTGCTCTACGACGTGCGCCTGCTGAAATCTCGCCGCGGCATCTGGTCCTTCAGCGCCAGCGCCAGCGTGGACGGCACGGTGGTCTGCGAGGCGGAAATCATGTGCACCTCGGCGGGCAAGGGGAAATGAACGCTCACCCCCATGGACAGGCTTATGGTGGTGCCCAGGTTCACCCCAGCGCCCAGATTCACCCCAGCGCGACCCTCGCGGCGGACGTGAAAATCGGCGCCTTTTCTGTCATCGGCCCGCACTGTGAAATCGGCGCCGGCACGGAAATTGGCAGCCACGTGGTCATCGACAAATGGACGCGGATTGGCCGCAACAACCGCATCTTCCCCTTCGCTTCCCTGGGCGCCGACCCGCAGGACAAGAAATACGGCGGCGAAGAGACCTGGCTGGAAATCGGCGATAACAACACCATTCGCGAGTTCGTAACCTTTAACCGCGGCACGGTGCAGGGCGGCGGCCGCACGCGCCTGGGCCATAACAACTGGATTATGGCCAACGTGCACCTGGCCCACGACTGCCTGGTGGGCGACGACAATGTGTTCGCCAATAATGCGTCCCTGGCCGGCCACGTGGTGGTGGGCAATCGGGTTACCTTCGGTGGCTACGCGCTCATTTACCAGTTCGTGCGCATCGGCGACCTGGCCATGGTCGCCTTTTCCGCCGGGGTGAAGCAGAACGTGCCGCCATTTGCGCTGGTGGAGGGCTACGACGCGCGGCTGAAGGGCATTAACCAGGAGGGGCTGCGGCGGCGCAATTACAGTGAGGCAGAGAAGAAGGCCATCAAGGAGGCCTACCAGCGCCTTTACTACGATAATTTGCTGCTGGCGGAAGCGCGGGCGGAGCTCCAGCCGCTGGCGGCCCGCTCGCCGGCGGTGGCGCAGCTGGCGGAATTCATCGGCCACAGCGATAAGCGGGGCCTAATCCGCCCCTAATCTAATTTCGCCCTAATGTTTAGCGACCTGGGGCGCTTTTCTTGTTGCCATTTACCGAGTGGAGCAGCCGGCAGGGATTAATGCTTATACAAACAGCTAAAGCGCCCTGCTGTCGGTAAATTGCCCGGTGGTGAAATCCTTATTTACGTTAGCCGGGCCCGGCGGCGGTGCCATATAAAACTTTGCGGCCGGCGGACTCGATACCCCCGTTTTACCAACGGACGGGCGGTTGTTTGCCCCTGTGGGGCGCCCGCGCCCGCTGTATGTTTAAACGCCCCAATGAACCCTGAAGGCATAACCACGCCCGCCAGGTAATTGTCACATTCCCATTTAGACGCCGCTCCGCGACTGACTTTGCCGGTAAGCGGAGGGCGAAGAATGTGTCCACCCGAAAGACCATACATTATGGTTTTACCGACGGACGGGCGCTTCCCTTGTATGTAAAAAGCTGTTTTTACAGCGGTGAGCCCCAGACTAAACAAACAGGTAAAGCGCCCGTCCGTTGGTAAACGGCGGGCGCGTGAGGCGCAAGCCAAACAACCGCCCGGCCGTCGGTAAAAATTCCAGACAAGAAAAAAGCACCTCCGGAGAGGTGCTTCTTCTTGGCAAGGTGCCGGGCTTACATCATGCCCATGCCGCCCATGCCACCCATGCCGCCCATGTCTGGGGCGCCGCCGGCCGCTTCGGCCTTCGGAATTTCCGCCACCATGGCCTCAGTGGTAATCATCAGACCAGCGATGGACGCGGCGTGCTGGAGCGCGCTGCGGGTTACCTTGGTCGGGTCGATGATGCCGGCTTTAACCATGTCCACGTACTCGCTGGTGGCCGCGTTATAGCCCTCGTTGCCCTTGGCCTGGCGCACGTGCTCGATGACGACCGCTGGCTCTTCGCCGGCATTGGCGACGATGGTGCGTAGCGGATATTCCATGGCGCGCAGGGCCAAGTCAATGCCCACCTGCTGGTCGTAGTTGTCACCCTTCAGACCTTTAATCTGCACGGCTGCCCGGATTAAAGCCACGCCACCGCCGGGGACAATGCCCTCTTCCACCGCCGCCCGGGTGGCGTGCAGGGCGTCTTCGACCCGGTCTTTCTTCTCTTTCATTTCCACTTCGGTGGCGGCGCCCACTTTAATTACCGCGACGCCGCCGGCCAATTTGGCCACCCGCTCCTGGAGTTTTTCCCGGTCGTAGTCGGAGGTGGATTCTTCCACCTGCTTGCGGATTGTTTCCACCCGCTGGGCAATGTTCTTCTTATCGCCGCTGCCGTCGATGATGGTGGTGTTTTCCTTGGCTACGACCACGCGCTTGGCGGTACCCAGCTGGTCTAGGGTGGTGGTTTCCAGGGTCATGCCCAGCTCTTCGGCCACCACGGTGCCGCCGGTGAGAATGGCGATGTCTTCCAACATGGCTTTGCGGCGGTCGCCGAAGCCGGGGGCCTTAACGGCGGCCACTTTCACCACGCCGCGGATAGCGTTGATTACTAGGGTGGTTAGGGCTTCCCCTTCCACATCTTCGGCGATGATTAATAGGGGCCGGCTGGCCTTGGCCACCCCCTCCAGCACCGGGATTAGGTCGCGGATATTGGAGATTTTCTTATCGTGGATAAGGATGTAGGGCTGTTCCAGTTCCACCACCTGCTGGTCGGGCTTGTTGATGAAGTAGGGCGACAGGTAGCCGCGGTCAAACTGCATGCCTTCGACCACTTCCAGGCTGTCTTCCAGGCCCTGGCCCTCTTCCACGGTGATAACGCCTTCCTTGCCCACTTTTTCCATGGCCTCGGCGATTTTCGCGCCCACGGTCTCATCGGCGTTGGCGGAAATGGTGCCCACCTGGGCGATGGCCTTGCTGTCGTCGCAGGGCTTAGAAATGTCGTGCAGCACTTTCACCGCCTCGGCCACTGCTTTGTCAATGCCGCGCTTCACGTCCATGGGGTTCATGCCGGCGGCCACCGCCTTGAGACCCTCGGAAACGATGGCCTGGGCCAGTACAGTGGCGGTGGTGGTGCCGTCGCCGGCCACGTCGTTAGTTTTTGACGCTACATCTTTAACCAGCTGGGCGCCCATGTTTTGGAACTTGTCTTCCAGCTCGATTTCCTTGGCCACGGACACGCCATCTTTAGTAATGGCCGGTGAACCGAAGGATTTGTTTAATACCACGTTGCGGCCTTTGGGGCCCAGGGTTACTTTTACGGCGTTGGCGAGAATATTTACGCCTTTCAGCATTTCTTTACGGGCTTCTTCGCCGAATCTTACGTCTTTTGCCATATATATTCCTTTAATTCCAAATAATTAACCGATAATTGCGAAGATTTCTTCTTCTTTCATGATGATGAAATCTTCACCGTCCACCTTCACTTCGGAACCGGTGTACTTGCCGAACAGCACCTTGTCGCCCACCTTCACCTGCAAGGGGCGCAGCTCGCCGCCCTTAACTTTGCCGGGGCCGACGGCTACCACGGTGCCCTGGGAGGGCTTTTCGCCGGAGGTGTTCGGCAGCACAATGCCGCCGGCGGTGGTTTTTTCCTCGTCTTCACGTTTAACAACGACCCGGTCATACAAAGGTTTTAACTTCATCTTTAACTCCATAAAAAATTAAGGTTCCCCCCCTAGATAGGAGCGGAAGAATTTTTTTCAAGAATGGGACTAACAAAATTCCTAAAGTGCTTATAAATAAAGGAATTTTTCCCCTAGGTCCCGTAATTTACAAACAGAGAAGCGCTTCCTCCGTATGTAATTGCCATAAATACATACAGATAAAGCGCTTCCCTGTCGGTTTTTTCTACGGCTTCAGGCGGCGAATGTCCGCGCCCACCGCCGTCAGCTTCTCCTCCATGGCCTCATAGCCCCGGTCCAGGTGGTAGATGCGGTCGATGACCGTTTCCCCCTCGGCACAGAGGGCGGCTAGCACCAGGCAGGCGCTGGCGCGCAGGTCCGTGGCCATAACCGGCGCCCCGCGCAGCTTCACTCCGCCCGTGGTCGTCGCCTGGTGGCCGTCGATGGCGATGGTCGCACCCATGCGCTGCAGCTCCGGCACGTGCATGAAGCGGTTTTCAAAGATGGTTTCGCTGATGGTGGCCGTACCCTCCGCCACACAGTTCAGGGCCATGAACTGGGCCTGCATGTCCGTGGGAAAGGCGGGAAAGGGCGCCGTGCGGATATTCACCGCCTTCAGCCGTTTGTTACGGCCGTCGATGGTGATGAAGTCGGCGCCGCTGCTGATTTCCGCCCCGGCGGCGGTCAATTTGTCCAGCACCGCCTCCAGCAGTTCGCTCTGCACCCGCCGCAGGGTGCAGTGGCCGCCGGTGATGGCCGCGGCAATTAGATGGGTGCCGGCTTCGATGCGGTCGGCCACCACCGTGTGGCGGGCACCGTGCAGCTGCTTAACCCCCTCGATGGTCAAAGTGGAGGTGCCGAGGCCGGTGATTTTCGCGCCCATTTTGTTTAAAAAATGGCCCAAATCGCTGATTTCCGGCTCCTGGGCGCAGTTTTCCAGCACCGTGGTGCCCTCCGCCAGCGCCGCCGCCATCAGCAGATTCTCCGTGGCTGTAACCGAGACCAGCGGGAAGATGAAGCGGCCGCCGCGCAGCTTACCCTTGGCGACGATGTAGCCGCCGTCGATGTGAATTTCCGCCCCCAGCGCCTCCAGCCCCTTGATGTGTAAATCCACCGGCCGGGCGCCGATGGCACAGCCGCCGGGCAGGGACACCTGCGCCTCGCCGCAGCGGGCCAGCAGCGGCCCCAGCACGAGAATGGACGCGCGCATGGTTTTCACCAAATCGTAGGGCGCGATTACATCCGTAATCTGCGCCGCCTGAATGCTCACCTGGTGCGGGCCGCTGAAGTCCGCCGCCGCCCCCAGCTGGCGCAGCAGCTTCAGGGTGGTCTTCACGTCCAGCAGCTGCGGCACGTTGTCGATGGTGCAGGGGTCGGCGGTTAAAAGGGTGGCGGCCAGTATGGGTAAAACGGCGTTCTTCGCGCCGCTGATGGTGATTTCTCCCGCCAGCGGCCGGCCGCCGACGATGCGCAGCTTATCCATGTAATACCTCGGTTTTCAGGGCCAGGCCGTGCAGCTGCTCGCTGCTGAATTCCGCCACCAGGGCGTTCATGACCAACCGGTGCTGCTCCAGCCGGCTGCGGCCGGCAAAGTGGGCGGACTTCACCAGCGCTTCCCAGTGCACGCCGTCCGGCGATGAAAAGTTGATTTCCGCGTCGGGCAGCGCGGCGCGAATGCGTTCCTTAACCAATTGTTCTAGTTCCATAGCTTCCTTTTACAAACATAGGGGCGCTTCTACCGTATGTAAATAGCGCGCCCACCGGCCTAGTTTACTGGGGCCGGGCCACAAAAAAAGCCCGCCGGAGCGGGCAAAGCCTATTTTAGAGGAGCTTTGGCTTTTAATCTTCCAGATGGCGCAGGGTGTGGCCGCGGTAAATCTGCCGGGGCCGCACAATCTTCGGATTGCCTTCGGCGTACATTTCCCGCCAGTGGGAAATCCAGCCGACGGTGCGGGCCAGGGCAAAAATCACCGTGAACATGGAAGTGGGTATGCCGATGGCCTTCAGAATGATGCCGGAATAGAAGTCCACGTTGGGGTAGAGCTTCCGTTCCTTGAAGTAGGGATCGGCCAGGGTGGCCTTTTCCAACTCAATGGCCACCTGTAGCACCGGGTGATTGTCGTGAATGCCCAGTTCCGTCAGCACCTCGTGGCAGGTGTCGCGCATGACGTCGGCCCGCGGGTCGTAGTTCTTGTAAACCCGGTGGCCGAAGCCCATGAGCCGGAACGGGTCGTTCTTATCCTTGGCCCGGGCAATGAACTCGGGAATGCGGTCCGGCGTGCCGATTTCCTCCAGCATATTGATGCAGGCCTCGTTGGCGCCGCCGTGGGACGGGCCCCACAGGGAGGTGATGCCGGCGGCTATGCAGGCGAAGGGGTTGGCCCCGGAGGAGGCCGCCGTGCGCACCGTGGTGGTGGAGGCGTTCTGCTCGTGGTCGGCGTGCAGGGTGAAGATGCGGTCCATGGCCTTCTCTAAAATCGGATTGACCTCGTAGGGCTCGCAGGGCGTAGCGAACATCATGTACAGGAAGTTGCCGGCGTAGGACAGGTGGTACTGCGGGTACATGAAGGGCTGGCCAATGCTGTATTTGTAGGACATGGCCGCCAGCACCGGCATTTTCGCCAGGAGGCGAATGGCCGTGTTATCCCGGTGGCTCTCGTCGCTGATGTCCAGGGAATCGTGGTAGAAGGCGGACAGGGCGCCGACGATGCCACACATGATGGCCATGGGGTGGGCGTCGCGGCGGAAGCCCTGCATGAAGCGGGTTACCTGCTCGTGGACGATGGAATGCTGGTTAATCAGCTTGCGGAAGGCGGCCTTTTCTTCCCGCGTCGGCAGTTCGCCGAAGAGCAGCAGATAGGCCACGTCCAGATACTTACGCTTCTTGGCCAGCTCGGCGATGGGGTAGCCGCGGTGCAGCAGCACGCCGGCGTCGCCGTCAATGTAGGTAATGGAACTCTCGCAGCCGGCGGTGGAGAACATGCCTGGGTCGTAGCAGAACAACTGCTCTTTGATGAGGTTCTGCACGTTAATGCCGTTGTAGCCCATGACGCTCTCAACGTATTGCAAGGGAATTTCCCGGCCATCGCTAAGTTTGAGGGTAGCGGTTAATTTTTCGCTCATTGCCTACTCCTTGGGTTTAATTAATGTTTGTTAATGTAGAGGAGAATTTTAAAAAACACAAGGGCCGGCGGGGATTATTGGGGATGAGGGCTAAGCCATTGAATTTATTGCCATTAACGGGAAACGGTCGCTAAATAGCTGGCGTTTTTACAAACATACGGGCGCTTTAATTGTATGTTTAAAAGGCCTTTTTAACATACAAGTAAAGCGCCCGTCCGTCGGTAAAACCAATGATTAATGCTGGGCCACCGTGGCGAAGATGATTTCCTTGGCCGACTCGTCGGCGTGGAAGGAGGAGCGCACCAGCGGCCCCGAAGCCACGTGGCCGAAGCCCATCTTCAGCCCCTGCACCTTGAATTCCTCGAACTCCGCCGGCGTGTAGTAGCGCTTCACCGGCAAATGGTGCACCGACGGCTGTAAATACTGGCCGACGGTCAGCATCTGCACCCCATGGCGGCGTAGGTCTTCCATGACCCCGTAGATTTCCTCCGGCTCCTCGCCCAGGCCCACCATCAGGCCGGACTTAGTAATCACCTTATGGTTGGTAACTTCCCGATAGCGTTGCAGCAGCTGCAGGGAATGGTCGTAGTTGGCGCCGGGGCGCACCTCCTCGTAGAGCCGCTGCACCGTCTCCAGATTGTGGTTAAAGATGTTCGGCGGCGTGTTGCGCAGAATCTCAATGGCCCTATCCATGCGGCCGCGGAAGTCCGGCGTGAGAATCTCAATGGTCATGCGCGGCCACTGGCGGCGAATCTCCCGCACGCAGGCGGCGAAGTGGCCGGCGCCGCCGTCCAGCAGGTCGTCCCGGTCCACGGAAGTGATGACCACGTGGTGCAGGCCCAGCTTGCCCACGGTTTGGGCCAGGTGAATGGGTTCGTTGCTGTCCAGCGGGTTGGGGCGGCCGTGGCCCACGTCGCAGAAGGGGCAGCGGCGGGTGCAGATGTCGCCCATAATCATGAAGGTGGCGGTGCCGTGGCGGAAGCAGTCGCCCAGGTTCGGGCAGGAGGCCTCCTCACAGACCGAATGCAGCCGCTGCTCGCGCATGATGCCCTTCAACCGCGCCACCTCCGGGCCGCCGGGGAATTGGGCGCGAATCCATTCCGGCTTCCGCAGCCGCTCCGTGGGCGCCGGCGCCTCGGCCAGCTGGCGCATTTTCGCCGCGCCCTTCTTCTTCACGCCCATGGCCTTGGGCTTGGCTTGGTGGATTAGGGGTTTCGCCTCGTCGTCGCTCATGATTTCTTCCGATTATTTTTCCGTTTAAGGTTGGCCTTCAGGGCCTGAATGTCGCCCTCGCCCAGCTCCAGATAGGCGCCGGGCCGCAGGTATTTAGGCATGAAAATGCCGCCGTAGCCGATGCGCTTCAGCCGGTTCACCTGACAGCCCACCGCCTCCCACAGCCGGCGCACCTCGCGGTTTTTCCCCTCGGTCAGCACCACGGAGAAATAGTGGTTGTGGCGGCCGTCCTCCTCATCTTCCAGCGGCTTCATGGGTTCCACCAGTTCAAATTTAGCGATGGAACCGTCGTCCAGGGGCAGGCCGGTGCGCAGGGCGCGCAGCATTTCCTCGCTGACGTCGCCGGCCACCCGCACCCAGTATTCCCGCTGCACCTGGAAGCTGGGGTGCATCATCTGGTGGGCCAGCTCGCCGTCGTTGGTGAAGAGAATCAGGCCGGTGGTGTTAATGTACAGGCGGCCGATGGAAATCCAGCGGCCACGCTGTAATTTGGGCAGACTCTGGAAGACCGTGCGCCGCCCCTGGGGGTCCCGCTGGCTGACAATTTCGCCCAGCGGTTTGTTGTACATGAGAATTTTCGTCGCCAGCTTCTCCCGGTTAAAGCCGAGGCGCAGCGGCTTACCGTCCAGGGCGAAGCGCTCCTGGCCCGTAACCTTGGTGCCCAGCTCGGCCACCTGGCCGTTCACCTGGAGGCGGCCGGCGCGAATCCAGCCTTCGATTTCCCGCCGCGAACCCAGGCCCTGGGCCGCCAGCCATTTCTGTAAGCGTTCCATTAGAGGGTTCCCAGTTCCACGTTGGCCACCGCCGGCAGCTGGTTGATGTGTTCCAGGGCGAAGTCGTCGAGGAAATTCCGCGTTACCGCCAACAGTTCCGGGCTGCCCGGCGCCTTTTTGCGGCCCACCACTTCCACCCATTCCAGGTGAAAGAGCTGTTGGTAAATATTGCTGCTGGTCTGGACGCCGCGGGCCCGGTCGATTTCGCCGCGGGTTACCGGCTGGTTGTAGGCGATGTAGGCGAGGGTTTCCCAGAAGGCGCGGGAATAGCGCGGCGGCTGGGCTTCGGCCAGGGCCTGCACCTCGCTGCGGTACTGGCTGCGCAGCTGGAAGCGCCAGCCGCTGGCTACAGCCACCAGTTCCATGGCGGAATTGGCGTAGTCTTCTTGCAGTTCGTTGAGGGCGGCGCCGAGGCTGACCTCGTCGCAGTGCAGGGCGCTGGCCAGCAGGGGCGCGGCCAGGGGCTGGCTGCTGGTGAAGAGCAGGGCCTCCAGCCGCCGGGTTAATGGTTTCATGGCTAATCCTGATGTGGTTTGCCGGCTATTTTAGCGCCTGGCCCCGGTTAAAAATACAAACGGACGGGCGCTTCCCCTGTATGTTTAATAATGCTTTAAACATACAAGTAAAGCGCCCGTCCGTCGGTAAATGGCCTAAATCAGCCGCGCGGCCGCCGCAGAATGCGCCAGGCAAGGATAAGCATGGCAAGGGCGAAGGCCAGCAGACCCAGCCATTCGCCGGCGCGGTCCCAATTTTCCAGCTTCAGGGCCAGCGGCGCGTTGGAACCGCCGGTGGCCAGCGACGCGGTAATGATGAAGGCCATCAGCACGCCGATGAGGCTTTCGCCAACGATTAGACCGGCGGAAAACAGCGTGCCCTGGTGTTCCGCCCGGGCCAGCTGCTGCTCCCGCTGTGCCGCCGGCAGCTGTGCGTATTTATGTTTCAGCCAGCGCCCAACGCCCCAGGCCAGCAGGGCGCCAAAGACGATGGGCATATTGATGGCCGGCGGCAGATAGATGCCCATGCCCACCGCCAGGGGTGGCAGGCCCAGCCGGCCGCCGCTCCGCTGCCGCAGCAGTCCATTCACAATAATTACGGCAATGCCGATGGCGACGCCGGCGCCGATGTATCGCCATTCCAGTTCACTGGAAAAAATACCGGTGGCAATGACCTTCATCAGGGTGGCCTGGGGCGCCGACAGCACCTGGCCCTTATCCATGTCCGGCCGCGGCAGAGCGTCGGCGAAGCCATAGGCGTGGTAGAGCATTTCCAGCACCGGGGAAATGACCAGCGAACCCACCAGGCAACCGATGAGCAGGGCTACCTGCTGGCGCCAGGGGGTGGCGCGCACTAGAAATCCGGTCTTCAAATCCTGCAGGTTATCGTTGGAAATGGCCGCAATGGAGATGACGATGGAACCGGTAAAGATGGTTAGCGCCGTAAGGAACTTCTGGCCGTCCGGCTGTTCCAGCAGGCCCAGGCTCCGGCCCAGGGTCAGCAGGGTCAGGGAAATAATCACAATGGCGATGATGCTGAGACCGGAAATGGGGCTGGAGGAGGAACCCACCAGGCCGGCCATGTAGCCGGAGGCGGCGGCGACGAAGAAGCCGATGAGCACCGCCAGCACCGTACAGGTGAGGCCGAGAATGATGGTGGAACCGCTGGCCAGCGGCGATTCACCCACAAAGTAGCCGAGGGTGGCGGCAATGAGCACGGTCGCCACTGTGAATACGGCCAGCATGGCCTTGGGCGATAAATCCTGGTCTTCCCGCCGGCCGACGCCGCCGCGGCTAATGCCCCCCAGCGATTCCCGCAGCCCCTGCCAGGCCGGCTTCAGCAGCGTTAGCAGCGTCCAGATGGCCGCAATGCCAATGACGCCAACGCCGACGAAGCGAGCCTTGGTCCTCCATAGTTCGGTGGCGATGGCGGCCAGGTCGCCTTCCCCATTGGCGCCCAGGGAGAAGTAGGGCACCAGGCCGAACCAGGTTAAAAGGAGACCGAAGAGCATGGCCAGGCCGCCGACGATGCCGACCAGATAGCCGGCGCCGAGCAGGGCCAGGGAAAAGCCCATGGGGAATTGGAAGATGGCGCCGCCGAGCTTAAACCAGTAGCCGGCGCTTTCGGCCAGCAGCCGCAGCCCTTTGGTGCAGAAGCCAATAACACCGGCCACCGCGCCGCCTAGGGCAATTTCCTTGGCGCCGGTTTCCTGGCCGTCGCTGGCCTGGCCCACCTTGAGAATTTCCGCCGCCGCGACCCCTTCCGGATAGGGCAGGTCGCTATTCACCACCATGGCCCGCCGCAGGGGAATGGTGAAAATTACCCCGAGCAGGCCGCCGGTGCAGCAGATGAGCATGGTTTGGAAGAAGGGGAAATCCTGCCAGTAGCCCACCAGCAGCATGGCCGGCAGTACGAAAATCACCGAGGACAGGGTGCCGGCCGCAGAGGCCTGGGTCTGCACCATATTGTTTTCCAGAATGTTGGAGCCGGTGAAGAACTTCAGCACCGCCATGGAGATGACCGCCGCCGGAATGGAGGAGGCGAAGGTGAGGCCCACCTTAAGGCCCAGATAGACGTTGGAGGCGGTGAAAATCACCGTAATCAGCGCGCCGAGCACCATGCCCCGCCAGCTTAATTCCGTGTAATGGGCCAAGGGGTCGTGGGATTGATTCATAGTTGCTCCTTAGTATTAGTGATTTAGAGATTCTAACCACTGGAACGGCGCCGATAAATCCTTAATGGGAATTAAATTACGGACGGATTAAACATTAAATATAAAATTTGAGAAATACTTTTATGGTTTATTGGCAATTTTTCCAGCATTGCCCTTAATTAATTAGGGCCGTAGATGGCGCGGGAAATTCCCTTTAATGGGGGGCTTGAATAGGTCTATAAGCAATATCGGGTGAATTTACGGTGGAATTACCATCTATTGCCTGGGAAAAATAAAAATAATCAATCCAGCGAGATTGGACAGCGGATAAAAATTTAATCAGACCATTGCCGATAAAATTTAGATTTATGAAATCTGTGCCATTAATTATTTAGCCAAGCATCTTATGCTAGAATTCCTCCCCACGCCGGCATAGCTCAGTTGGTAGAGCAGCGCATTCGTAACGCGCAGGTCATGGGTTCAAGTCCCGTTGCCGGCTTTTCAAATCCGGCGGCACTTCGTGCATTGCCGGCTTTCCTTAAGAACGCCGACGGATATGTCGGCTTTTTTAATGGTTTAAATACAGACGGGCGCTTCAGATGTATGTAATTAATGCGCTAATTACATACATCTGAAGCGCCCGTCCGTCGGTAAAAACCTTAGGCCATAAAAAAAAGCGCCCCCTGCGGAGCGCTTCCTTTTACGTAAATATTATTTAACTACCACTTTACCGGTCATCATGGAGGCGTGGCCCGGGTAAGAGCAGAAGAAATCGTAGTCGCCGCCGGCCTCAAAGCCTTCGGTTTTGAACTTAACTTCCGCGCTTTCTTTGCCGCCAATCAGCTTGGTGTGGGCAAGTACGCGCTTATCGTCGTCCTTAACGTAGTCTTTTTCTAGGCCTGCTTCGGCGCCTTCACCGACCACCGCGTCCTTATCGGCCGCCTTGGTAACCACCACATTGTGGCCCATGGTTTCCTTCGGCATTTCGCCCACGTGTTTTAGTTCAATGGTGAATTCGGGGCAGTCGGCTTTATTAATGGTAATTTCGCTAACGTTGAAGGCCATGGCGTCGTTGCCTTCCACCACCGCTTTACATTTGTCATCGCCACCTTTGGCGTCGTCTTTTTTGTCTTCGGCTTTGGCCTCAGCGGCTTTGCCGTCTTCGTCCTTCTTGTCTTCAGCTTTGGCCTCGTCTTTCTTGGCTTCTTCTTTTACTTCTTCTTTTTTGCCTTCATCTTTCTTCGCAGCATCGGCGCTATCCTTGGCGGCTTCGGCCGCTGGCTTATCGTCGGCTTTAGCGGCGTCCTTGCTGTCCTGGGCGTAGGTGGCACCGGCCAATAAAAGTCCTAGTAGTAATAACTTTTTCATATAAATCCTTCCTTAGAGATGGTGATTTAGCAATGGGTAAGCTGCTGGAAAGCACGCCTCCCCGCGGCGCATTTTACCCGAAAAGCGCCCGCGGCCCAATCGGCCCCTGCGCCGGCCGGGAAGGCGGTAGAATCGGGGCTCCGGGGAGGGCGTAAGCTCTTCACTTTTCATATTTACCAAAGGATTGCCATGGAACAGCAGCTACTCTTCCCCTGCGGACGGGGCCACGAACAGCCCCTTGCCCTCGAACTGGAACATCTGGGATTACGGGACATAAAAATCGGCCATGCGGTGGTGTCCGGCCGCGGCTCCCTGGAACTGGCCTACCGGGGCTGCCTCTGGCTGCGCACCGCCAGCCGGGTGCTGCTGCCCCTAGCGGACGGTGCCGTTAATGACCCGGACGACATCTACGCCCTGGTGAAAGGCATTACCTGGGAAGACCATCTGGACCCCAACTGCACCTTCGCCGTGTTCTTTAACGGCACCGGCCAGGGCATTCGCAACACCCAATTCGGCGCGCTGAAGTGTAAGGACGCCATCGCCGACCGGCTGCTGGAACGCTACCGCCGCCGCCCCGACGTGGACAATAAGGAGCCGGACATCAGCATCGACGTGCATCTGCGCCGCGGCCAGCTGACGGTTTCCCTGGACCTGTCCGGCGGCGGCCTGCACCGGCGCGGCTACCGCCACAGCCAGGGCGCGGCACCCATTAAGGAGAATCTCGCCGCGGCCATGCTCTACCGCTGCCAGTGGCCGGAGCTGAGCCGCCAGGGCTTTAACCTCATCGACCCCCTGTGCGGCAGCGGCACCCTGCTGCTGGAAGGGCTGCAAATGGCCGCCGACATTGCCCCGGCCCTGGGCCGTGAGCGCTTCGGCTTTTCCGCCTGGCTACCCCATAAACCGAGCCAGTGGCGGCAATTAATTGAAGAGGCCCGGCAGCGGCGGGAGGAGGGCCTGAACCGGCTGGAGCTGAAAATCTGGGGCTTCGACCAGGATAGGGAGGCCATCTTCGCCGCCAAGGAGAACGCCCGCCGCCTCGGCCTCGGCCACTGTCTACATCTGGAAGTCAGCCCGCTGGACCGCTTCGCCTGGGTTAAGGCCTACGGCGAGCAGGGTCTCCTCATTTCCAACCCGCCCTACGGCGAACGGCTCGGCTCCACCATCGAATTAATCCCCACCTACGAAGGGCTGGGCGCCGCCTTCAAGGGCTTTCCCGTCGGCTGGCAGCTGGCCCTGGTCAGCTCCAATGCCGCGCTGCTACAGCGGCTGCACCTGAAAAGCCACCGCCATTACCAGGCCCAGAATGGTTCCCTGGACGTGAGCATTAACCTTTACCGCCGGGACGAACAGCGGGAAGAAGTGGGCACCAATCCGGCCCCGCCCAGCAGCTTCGGCGGCGGCGAGCAGGGGCGCATGTTTGCCAACCGGCTGCGCAAGAACTTTAAGAAATTCCGGGCGGAGGCGGCCCAGCTCGGCACCGACGCCTACCGGGTCTACGACCGGGACATGCCGGAATACGCGGTGGCCGTGGACCTCTACGGCGACCGGCTGCACATTCAGGAGTACGCGCCGCCGCCGACGGTGCGGGTGGAAAAGGCCCGCGAGCGGCTGCTGGACGTGCTGGCCATCGCGCCGGAAGTGCTAGGTATCGCGCGGGATAAGGTGTATTTGAAGACCCGCCAGCGCCAGGCCGGCAAGAGCCAGTACGAGAAACAGGATAAAAAGGGCGAATTCTTTCCGGTGCGCGAGGGCGCCGCACAGCTGCTGGTGAACCTGAGCGATTACCTGGACACGGGCCTATTCCTCGACCACCGGCCGCTGCGGCGGCGCATCTTCCAGGAGGCGGCGGGCCAGCGTTTTCTCAATCTCTTCTGCTACACCGGCAGCTTTTCCGTGCAGGCGGCCCTGGGCGGCGCGTCCCTGTCCACCTCGGTGGATTTGTCCGGCACCTATTTGGACTGGGCGGCGCGCAATTTCACTCTGAACGGCCTGGGCGGCCGCCACCGGCTGGTGAAGTCCGACGTGCTCAGCTTTTTGGAGAAGGGTTCCGAGCAGTTCGATTTAATCGTCTGCGACCCGCCCACCTTCTCCAATACGAAAAAGAGCCAGCTGCTCTTCGATGTGCAGCGGGACCAACAGCGGCTGCTGGAACTAACCATGAACCGGCTGGCCCCCGGCGGCAGCCTCTATTTCTCTAACAACTACCAGCGCTTCAAGCTGGCGCCGGAGCTGGAGGAACGCTACCGGGTGGAACGCCTGGAGCTGCTGGACTTCGACTTCAGCCGCCGGCCGAAGATTCACCAGATCTATTGGTTCCGCCACCGTTAATTGGGGGTTTTACAAACAGACGGGCGGTTCTTCGCTCCTGCGGAGCTCAGCGCTGCGCTGTTCTTCTCCCTTCGGTCGCCGGCTTCGCCAGTCGCTAGCACTCAGGCCTTCGGCTTATGGTGTATGTATTTAGGGCTTTAAATACATACACCCTAAGCGCCCGTATGTTGGTAAAACGCTAAAGATTCTTTAGCAGCGGGCTTCCGCGTTCCGCCGCAGGTAATACCACCAGTTGGCCAGGCAGCAGATTAGGTAGAAGGCGATAAAACCCCACAGGGCCGCGTTCACGTGGCCGGTGCGGTCGATGGAAATGCCGTAGCTCGGGAGTAAAGTTTCCTAAGTACATGCACAGCACTAAGCACTATTTTGCGCAATAATTACTACATATAAATTTAATCAGGAGGATTAAAGATGAAGTTTCATTTTGAAAATTTAGGATTGTTAGACAGTGCCGAACTAGAACTATCTGATTTAACTATTATTTGTGGTGAAAATAACACAGGAAAAACATATGCTACGTATGCTGTTTATGGATTCTTACGTAGTTGGAAAATGTTTATTAGAAATGTAATAATTTCAGAAATCTCTTATGTTATTGAAAATTCTAAAAGTAAAAAACAGATTAACTTAGAAGAGATTTTTAGTGGAAAAATTAATGAGTATTTAAATAAATCATGTCTTGAATTCAAGAAAATTATTAATGATGCGTTTGCTGCCAAAGAAGATTCTTTTAAAAATATAGAAATAGCTATTAGCATTGATCATGAGATGGATATATTAGAAAAGAAATTTATAAGCACAGTTCAAGGTGGAGACTCCATTTTAGTAACAATTACTAAAGAAGCTAATTCTTCAATTTTAGAAATATTATATGCTGATGTTGAAGATAAATTACCTGTTCCTTTAACTGAATTTGTAATAGATGCTATAGCTCAGATCGTGTTTAGTAATTATTTTCCTAGAGTGCATATTTCTAGTGCTGAAAGAACAGGAGCTGCAATTTTTCGTCGGGAGCTAGATATGGCAAGGACAAGAATATTAAGAACTATTAGTGAAATGAATTCTAAAGAAATTAAAAATAGACCATTAAAATTTTTGCAAGCTATTAGGACAACCGGCTACGCATGGCCAGTAGAAGATAATGTGGATTATGCTAGACAGTTAGAAGATATAGACAAACAGGAAAGTGAACTGATAAAAAATAATCCTAAAATCATGAGTATTTTTAATGAAATCATTGGAGGAAGCTATAAAGTAATTAGAAATCAAGGATTATTTTTTCAAGTAAAAGGTACAAGAAACAAAAGGTATACCATGAATGAGGCATCAAGTTGTGCACGAGCCTTGCTTGACGTTGGATTTTATTTACGCTGTGAGGCAAGTCCAGGTGATTTATTTATTATTGACGAACCAGAATTAAATCTACACCCAAAAAATCAACGTACTTTTGCAAGACTGATTGCCCAGCTAGTTAACTCCGGAATTAAGGTATTTATAACAACCCACAGCGATTATATTATTAAAGAATTAAATACTCTAATTTTGCTCAACCAGAGAACTAAACACACTAAATTAATTCAAGATAAATATAAGTATTCGGATAATGAGTTATTAGATTCTAATAAAATTTCTATTTATATTACTGATAGAAATGGAAAGAAAGGAGGTCAAAATATTTTAAGAAAAGTAGAAATAGATCCCAAGGAAGGTATAGAGGTAAAAACGTTCGATGATACAATAAATCTAATGAACGAAATACAAGATAGTTTAATCTACGGAGAGAATCTTAATGACCTTATCTCCTGATCTAGATTATTTAATGCGCTCACTGTCTTGTGTCTTATTTGATGGCAACAAAGATCATGAAGCTTTAATTCAAGAATTAGATTCTTCTGCAAAACTTAAATCAATTACTATCGAGATGGGAAAAGGCGATTGGTTTGTTTTTTCTCCTGATGAGGGAAGGAAATGCAAAAGAATTGATCAACAAGCAAAAAATATAGTAGTTATGTCCCCATTATTAACTATACAAAATAGTTTTAATCATCATCGTGCTTGTGATGCAGTCATATTTATAAAAAAAGAAAATAGATTAATAGTACTTTATTTAGAACTAAAATCTAATAAAATAACAGGATATAAAGCACAATTTCAAAGTACTCGACAATTTGTTCGTTATTTAATTGGATTGTATGAAGAATTTGAAGGAGGTAATTTACCTATATACGAGGAAAGATATATTGTTTTTCATACAAAAAACATAAATAAAAGAACTACTGCAATTAAAGGAAATAAAATAAAAGAAACTACGCCAGATTATCCATATAAACGAGCCATCTCAGATGGTGGCTCCTTATATTTAAATGAGTTAATATTTAAATGAGTTAATTAGCAGTGATTTAAAAACGCCCGTAATGGGCGTTTTTTTGTTTTAGCACTTAGCTTCCGCATTCCGCCGCAGGTAGTACCACCAGTTGGCCAGGCAGCAGATTAGGTAGAAGGCGATAAAACCCCACAGGGCCGCGTTCACGTGGCCGGTGCGGTCGATGGAAATGCCGTAGCTCATGGGAATGAAGAAGCCCCCAAAGGCGGCGAAGGCGCCGGTGAAGCCGGCCACCGCCGCGCTTTCCTTGCCGGCCTCGCGCAGGGCCTGCTCCTCGCTGATTTCCCCGCGGACCGCCCGGGCTTTGTGGAAGCTCAGGAAGATGGCGGGAATTTGCATGAAGGTGGAACCGTTGCCGAGGCCGGTCATCACGAACAGCACCATGAAGCTGAGGAAGAAGCCCCAGAAGGAACCGCCCTGGCCGTTGGCGTCGGGCAGGAACAGCAGCACGCCGAGAATGCCGACGATGGTGCCGGTGAACACGTACTGGGTGATGCGGGCGCCGCTCTGGATTTTGTCCGCCCACCGGCCGCCCACCGGCCGGGCCAGCGCCGCGATGAGCGGGCCGAAGAAGGCGAATTTCAGCGCGTTCACCTCGGGGAATTGGCTCTTAATCAGCATGGGGAAGCCGGCGGAAAAGCCGAGGAAGGAACCGAAGGTGCCCAGATAGATGAAACACATAATCCAGTTGTGCTTGCGGCGGAAGATAACCGCCTGCTCGCGGAAGCTGGCGCTGGCGCAGCTTAAATCGTTCATGCCGAACCAGGCGGCGGCGGCCGCCAGGAGAATCAGCGGCACCCAGATGAAGCCGGCGTTATGCAGCCAGATTTCCCTGGTTACGCCGTCGTGGCTCCACGGCTGCGGGCCGCCGGCCAGGCTGCCAAAGATGCCGGTGGTAATGACCAGGGGAATCAGAAATTGCGCCGCCGATATGCCCAGATTACCGAGGCCGGCGTTCAGGCCCAGGGCCGTACCCTTTTCCGCCTTCGGGTAGAAAAAGCTGATGTTGGCCATGCTGGAGGAAAAATTACCGCCGCCGAAGCCGCAGAGTAGGGCCAGGACTACCATGGTGAAGTAGCTGGTGCTGGGGTCGCGCACGGCGAAGCCAATGCCCAGGGCCGGCAGCAGCAGCATGGCGGTGGAAATAGTGGTCCAGCGGCGGCCGCCGAAGATGGGCACCATGAAGGAGTAGCAGGCCCGGGCCAGGGCGCCGGACAGGGCGGGAATGGCCGTCAGCCAGAACATCTGATTAACACTGAATTTAAAGCCGATGTTGGGCAATTCGATGACCGTGGCGCTCCACACTTGCCAGATGGCAAAGGCTAGGAAGAGGGCGGGAATGGAAATCCACAGGTTGCGGCGGGCGATGGCCCGGCCCTGACTCTGCCAGAATTGCGGGTCTTCCGGCCGCCAGTCGTGAATGATGTGAGACATGAAACCTCTCTGATGTTTAGATGAATGGACTATAAATAAAAGCCGCTGAAATCGGAAAAATTTTTTTAAAAATCATAGACTTAGTCCAAATTGCCATGAGGCGCATCAAAAAGCCCCGGCGAAAAAAATTAATTTCCTGACCTCGGTCAAAAAATTGATGGGAATGCTTTACCACAATGGCCGGTCAATCCATTCACACCAAGGAAAGACCATGAGAAAAATCCTGCTATCCCTACTGCTGGCCAGCGGCTTCGCCACCGCCGGCGACATCACCGTGTCCGCCGCCGCCAGCCTCACCGACGCCTTTAACGACATCGTCAAAAGCTACGAGGGTCAGCACCGGGAGGCAAAAATTAAGGTGAACTACGCCGGCTCCGGCGCCCTGCTCCAGCAAATCCGCCACGGCGCGCCGGTGGACGTGTTCGCCAGCGCCG
>CAUSQL010000007.1:0-61192 GCA_963533935.1 uncultured Cardiobacteriaceae bacterium | reverse complement strand
CCAGCAGATGGCTGTTGATGGTGCTGCGCTGGGACTGTAAATCGTCCAGGGTCATGGCCCCGGCCACGGTGCGCAGATTGGTGGTGGCCAGGTTAATTACCGCCAACTCCACGTTGTCCACGGAATAGCAGGCCTTAGCCGAATTAACAATTTGGTAAAAGACAATGCCATCGACGGTAACCTGGGCGTTGTCCTTGGTGATTACGTCCTGGCGCGGCACGTCCAGCACGATTTCCTTCATATTCACCTTGCGGTCAGCGCTTTCATAGAGGGGCATAATCCAGTGGAAACCGGCATCAAGGGTGCGCTGGTAACGGCCCAAACGCAGCACCGTACGTTCCGTACCCTGTGGGACAATTTGAATGGACAGGTATATAAACCAAGCCACAGTTAGCAATAACACGATTAAAAAGGTATTTGCGGACATATTTTCTTCCTTAGTGGTAAATAAGACTAACTAGCTGATTATTATAAAAAAGGCCCTTATTTTAACCAAGGACCTTTTCATATTTTTGCCGTTAAATAGCGCTGAATTAGTTCTTCCAGCAGTTGAGGGAAGTTCCCGTGCGGCTGGTGTCAGAACCAAATTCCGTTTGGGTCCAGTATCTGGTTTTACTGGCAATTTTCGCCCCGTTATTTTTCAGAATGAAGGTCTGGCACTCCTTATCCATATTCTGTTGCTTATTAATGGGCACCGCCGTAATGATGGTGCCATCAATGACCTTCGGATCGCTCTTATTGGGCACGTAGTCAAAGCGTAACGCATAGTCGGCTGCGGCAGCCGTTGCCCCTTCCGGCAGTAAAATGGCCTTCTTGCCGCCACTGTCCTTAACCATACTGCCATAGAACTTGGTCAGAGCCTCGTCGGCAGTTATGCCACTTTTGGTGCCGTCCGCATTTACCTTCTGCACTTCCCAAGTGCGGTGTAAGGTGTAGTTCTGCTCCAGTTTCTGCTGCAGGTCCATAATCGAGTTGCGGGCCTCCGAGCGTCGGCCGCGGGTGATGTAATCCTGGTAGGCGGGCAGGGCAATCATGGAAATTACGGCGATAATGGCCACAACTACTAGCAGTTCTAAAAATGTATATCCTTTATTTTTTTGTTTATTTCTATTCATGTTTGTTCTCAATTGGGTGCGCTTAATTATCTACTAAATGACTTCATTACAAGCCGGCTATTGTTCAGGGATAAAACCTTCTTATCATAGGAGTTGGCACCATTACACTGTCTGAGGCCACCAATTTTTTCCAAGACGCAAATTGCTAGGCTGCCGTTCAAATTGGTGCGGCCGTTGCTGGCAAATCTTACGCCGAAGCCGTTACTACCCACATTGCCGGCAGAGAAAACCAGACCTATGCCCTTGGATAATTCACCTTCCGGGGAACCCTGCGTATTGTTAGAAAAACTCACGTCCTTAAGCACACCTGCTGCCTTAGGATCGCTGTCAGGCTTATTGGGGTCTTCCTGCACCTGCTTAGCCACAATCCAGCCGTAGCTAAAATCAAATTTCTTATTGCAGCTAACGCCATCGGAACTGCCACATAAATAAACGTTTTGTTTCAGCCGAATGGCCTCCCGCTGGGCAAAGTAGAAGGAACTCTGCCATTCATTAACCGCTTCCCGCACCCGCTGCCGCTCCAGCAATTGCTGGTAGGCCGGCGCAGCAATAATCATTATTACAGCCAGAACACCCGTGGTTATTAATAGTTCCAACATGGTGAACCCTTTACTATTTCTCATCATTTTTCTCCTAGGGCAAAATATAAGTAGACTGCAACATCACTGAAGTTTTGTTGCCACCATCTCCGCGGCCGACGCCAACGGCGGTGATACGCATAACCGCTGAATCACTGTCCGCTGAAGCCCCATCAGTTAATTCCCCGGGAGTGAAACGTTCAAATACATATTGGTAGGGCTTTTTCCAAGGACTGGTTCTATTGTCCTGGGGCAGAACTTCAAAGCTGGGGTTTGGTGCGCCAACCACCTTACGTTGGGCTGCCGCCGCATCAATTACCGCCGTGGCATCGTTACGCCACTTCATGCAAATCCAAGTGGGACGGCAGTTCTTAAAGTTAGCAAAGGACTTGGCATCGTAGAGTCCGTGACCATAGGCCAGCTGACTTTTACTGTCCCAGGCCTTATCCATAAAGGCCTTGGTCTGATAACTTTCATCTTGGAATAGAGACGACAAGTTCTCCGTAAGCAGTTCCTCGTAGTCCTTATCCTCAATGCCAATGCCCTTACATCTTTCCTGACTGCCACAGTTTTTACCGGCCCAACGGTAAAGCTCAGCCTCCGCTTCGTCCAGACCCATCTGAGCTGCTTCCCGCGCGGTCATAATATCTAGATCCGCACCAGCCTTTTCTTCTTCGCTTCTAGCACTCATTAGGGCAAAACGTAACATGGCTAAAAGTACCATTAGGAATACGAGACACGTTAATAAAACTATACCTTGCTGATTTCTCTTACTTTTCATTTACCAATCCCTTTTTATTTGGCTGATGCTCTTACTTTTTCTAAATTAACCATTGGTAGATTTAAGTTATTACCAATGTTAAAGGTACGCACATATCGTTTGTAATATCTATCGTCCTTATTGCCTCGCGGTTGGCCAGGGGCAAAGGCAGCTGTAGACTCATTGCTAGCTTCACGCAGGCAGTTAGGAATAAGTGGTTGAGCTTCCTTTAGATCACCGGTAACTTGCTCGGTCTTAATCTGGTCATTAGTACGCTCAATGCCGATAACAGCACAAACCTCCACGCCGGTAACTGCAGACCAACCCAGCGGATTTTTCTTAGTGTCTTCAACTTCGGCAGAAGTGAGATAGGCCTTGCTATTACGTGCTTCCACCGTCGAATTTCTAATTTTTATCTCTTCCGCATTGTTTTCTGAAGTAACGATATAGCGGAAAACCAGCTGATCCACATTTTGCAGTAGAGGTGATTCATTACTCTTGTCATTACTTTGGGTCGGATCCTGAGGTTTCTCATTGGTGCTATCCAACGCATAGCGACGGCTATTACATTTCAAGCTAGGAATAGCCTTACCGTCAGAAGGATATTGCTCACCACTTACATTACCAATGGAGAAGGTATTGCTGATAATGCTGAAATTGGCTGCTAGGGCATTATTAAGTGATTCACCGCGACAGGTGCCAGCCGCATCGGAGGCGGTGGCATCTTCCTGGGCTGCCGTAGATAGAGAACCATAGGGCAATGGCGTGCCAGAAGCTGAGGGACTAATCACCTCATAGCTCAAGCGGATACTCTGTTGCTTAGAAGGCGTCTGATTAGAGCATGTAAGCTCATCTGATTTCATTGCCACCCCGCAACCATAGATCGGCAATAGCTTGCCATTAGACATATACCCCAACATGGTGTACTTCTTAATCGCATCTGGGGACGCAGCACCACCACTATTAGTGCCTTCCAGACCTGACAATTTACGCATTTTGGCAAAGCGAGCAACATTTTCGTCGCCAGCCGCTGCCGAATTATCCACCCGGTTTACGCTGGCCCAGCTATCCACATAGCCAGCCATGGTTATATCGTTGCCTAATTTATTAAATAGCTGACGGGCATTTTCATCCATCATTTCAGTCAATGTGCGCTGAGCTGATGATCTATTTGAGGCCATCATTAGCGTAGCTAGAGCAATGATTAAAATTAAACCAATGCTCATGGCAATAATTAGTTCAAGTAGGGTCATGCCCTTTTGCTTATTTTTATTAAATTTCTTCATGGGAAAATCTACCTTAAATTGAAAAGGGCACGGCTATACCGTAGGTTTTCTCTTGGACTTTATCCGCATCTGCATCCGTTGCGGTGCCACCATTAGATTCGGCGCGGGCATCGGTGGTTTTCCACATGACATAAACTACATAGTTATTGTCCTTGGTCTTCACCACATAGCCCAAACCCTGGGGCAGGCCATTGATGCGATTGTCAGCGTTTATATTAGCGGCCGCGCTGTTTTTACTGCTGTTGAGGTTATCCAGCCACAGGGCCATTTCATTAATGGCCATTTGCTTGGCGGCATTTCGCATTTTTTCTTCGTTATCGCAGGGTTCAGCTACGCAAGATTTCGGCTTGCGCTTATTAGTGAATTCTGTTTGCACTTTAGGCGCCACAGTATTGTAAAGATTTTCATAGTTAATGGGATACTTCGAGCCGCTAGCGTCCATTTCGTTGTTGATAACTCCTACGTCATAGCCGTCAGTTTTAACGGTCTTATCAAGTAGGTAGGTATCACGTACCACATTGTTTGCCCGCATCTGATTAATGAGAGTTTGGGCATGCTGTTGGGCCGTGGAGGTGTAGGCGGCGCTTATGCCGTAGCGATTTGACGCTTGAATCATAGCAATACTGCCAGCTAGAGCGATGCCAATGACCAACATGGCCACCACTACCTCCAGCAGGGACATTCCTTTTTGTTTCACTTTTATATTCCGATTTAATTTCATTTTAATTCCCGAAAAATTAACAATTTTACAAGCCTATGCAATAAACAAGCCAACCTTAGAACTGGTGATAAATAAGCCCTAGAGAGTTTTGCTGAAGCGCCTACTGGCCTCATGTTGGCGCAGATAACGGTCAAAAACCATCGCCACATTCCTAATTAAAAGTCGACCTAATGGTAATATTTTTAATTCATTTACTTTTAATAAAACCAATTCATCCTTTTCCATATTTTTAATTTCGTTTAATTCACTCTGGAAATAATCATGGCCATTAATATGGAAGCGTTTATTTAATTCATCAAAGTCTAATTTTAGATTGCACATTATTTGCCCAATAACCCACCGTCTAATTAGGTCATCTGGATTTAGAACAATTCCCCGCATAATTGGCAATTCATTGGCATCTAAGCGTTGATAATAGCGGCTCCGTGCCTTTTCATTTTGGCTGTAGCTGTCGCCGATCATGGAAATGGAACTAATGCCAAAGCCAATTAAATCGCAATCGCCAAAGGTGGAATAGCCTTGGAAATTTCTATAGAGCGTGCCATTACGTTGATGAATTACTAAACTATCATTTTTCTTCGCGAAATGATCCAGGCCAATGAATTCATAATCATGGCTAGTTAATTCGTTGATGGTGTGCTCCAGCATTAATAGTTTTTCATCGGCGTTGGGTAATTCATTTTCACGAATTTGTTTTTGGGCACCGAAAATATGTGGCATGTGGGCGTAGTGAAAGACCGCCAGCCGGTCCGGCGACAGCTCCAGCATTTGGCCAATGGTTTCCGCAAAGCTGCCTGCAGTCTGCCGTGGCAGGCCGTAGATGAGGTCGGCGCTAATGCTGTGGTAATTGGCGGCTCGGGCCGCGTCGATGGTTTTTTTAACATCTTCAAATGGCTGAATGCGGTTTACCGCCCGCTGCACCTCTGGATTAAAGTCTTGGACGCCGAAGCTGACCCGGTTGAAGCCGAGGCCGCGCAAATATTCCAAATCCTCAATGGTTACCGTGCGCGGGTCAATTTCAATGGAAAATTCCCCGCTCAGGTCGTCGGCGAAATTGAAATGGTGGTGCAGTACCGCAAACAGCCGCGCCATCTCGTCCCGGCTTAGAAAAGTGGGCGTGCCACCGCCGAAATGCAGTTGCACCAGCGGCCGGCTTAAATCAATGTGCTGGCTCTGGAGGGCAATTTCCTTTTCCAGATAGTCCAGATACTGGCTGGCCTGGCCGTGGTTTCTCGTGATGATTTTGTTGCAGCCGCAGTAATAGCAGACGTGTTCGCAGAAGGGAATATGAATATAAACGGACAGCTGGGCTGACCGGCTGTTTTCCAGGGCCGCAATGTGCTCTTTCGCCCCATAATTATCACCCTTGAATTCCACGGCGGTGGGGTAGGAGGTGTAGCGGGGGCCGTTCTGGCTGTATTTATGGATTAGGTCTTTATTGAAGTAATTACTCATGGCGTTGGATAAATTGGCGTAGTTCGTCCCGGCCAAAGGGATAGACAAGTTCCCGGTCTGTGGTCCGGCAGTAGAGCACCGGCACCAGCCAGTCGTACTGCCGTTTTAACTCGGCATCGCTGTCGATATTCAGCAGCTGGTGGGGAATATTTTCCTGCAACAGTAGGTGCCGCACCCCATCGCAGAGATGGCAGCCCAGTCGCATGTACAGGATTAACTGGGGGGAACTCGGCGCCGGTTCGGAACGGTCAGCCGTGGATTTAGGTTGGGAAGCAGCGCCCGTGGGCGGCTCGGTGTGTTGAAGCATGGTCAATATATTACAATAAAGTTTTTGCCCCCAAGGAGGCTTTCATGAGTGAAGAACCGCAGGTTTACGTTGAAGTTCGCAAGCTATACGTCAATGATTTATCGCTGGAAGTGCCCCACGCGCCCCACATTTTCCGCGAGGAACAGGAACATCCGGAAATTGCCCTTAATTTGGCCCACGAGGTGATAAAACTCCCGGAAGAGAAATATCACGCCGTTCATTTAAAACTCACGGTTACTGCCAAGGAAAAGGATAAAACCATCTATCTGGTGGAAGTTAGCCAGGGTGGTGTCTTTGAAATTTCCGGCCTAACCGACGAGCAACAACACCACGCGCTGAATTCCTACTGCCTAACCATACTCTTCCCCTTCGCCCGCGAGGTGATTTCCAATGCCATCGTTAAGGCCGGCTTCCCTGCCCTGTACCTGGCGCCGGTGAACTTCGACGCCATCTATCAGGAACGTATGCAGAGCGCCAATAGCAATGACGGAGCCGGTCAGCAATGAGCCACATCGCCCTATTGGGCGCCGGCAGCTGGGGCACGGCGCTGGCCCTACAGCTGGCCCGGGCGGGCCAGACCGTAAAGCTTTGGGGCCACCGGCCCGAGCACCTGGCCCAGCTCCAGCAGCAGCGGGAAAATGCCCGCTACCTGCCAACCATAAAATTCCCACCGAATTTACTGGTAGAACCGGATTTAGAAAGCGCTTTGTCAGGAAGCGCTTTTATTTTATTGGTGGTACCCAGCCACGTCTTCCTGTCCACCCTGGAGCGGCTGGCGGCGCTACAGGTAAAACAGCCGATTTTCTGGGCCATCAAGGGCTTCGCCCAGGGCCATCTGCTCAGTGAAATTTTTCAGCGGCTGCTGCCGGCCAATGATTTCGGTCTCATCGCCGGGCCATCTTTTGCCAAGGAGGTGGCGCGCAACATGCCCACGGCGGTAACGGTGGCCAGCAATAGGCCAGCGGTGGCGGCGGCCTTTGCCCAGCGGCTGCACGGCCAGAACTTCATCTGCTACACCTCCGACGACATCATTGGCGTGCAGATTGGCGGCGCGGTGAAGAACGTCATTGCCATTGCCACCGGCATCGGCGACGGCCTCGGCCTCGGCGCCAACACCCGTTCCGCCCTGATTACCCGGGGGCTACGGGAAATTCGCCGCTTAAATCAGGCTCTTGGCGGTCAGGAGGAAACGCTGATGGGGCTGGCCGGCCTCGGCGACCTGGTTTTAACCTGCACCGACGACCAGTCGCGCAATCGCCGCTTCGGCCTCTATCTGGGCCAGGGCGGCAGTGCAGCGGCGGCCAAGGCGCAGATTAACCAGGTGGTGGAAGGGGAATTGACCACCCACGAGACCTGGTCCATGGCCCAGCAGCTGGGGGTGCGCATGCCCATCACCGAGCACCTGCACCAGCTCTTAACCGGTGCCAGGCCCCTGCAGGCCACGGTCAGCAGTCTGCTGGCGCGCCACATTAAGGACGAGCGGCTGTGAAGCTGGAACTCATCTACGAGGACGGCGACATCTTTGCGGTGAATAAGCCGGCGGGGCTGCTGTCCGTGCCCGGCCGTGGCGTGGATAAGTTCGCCAGCGTGCAGAGCTACTGCCAGGAAATCTGCGTCGGCGCCATGGCCATACACCGCTTAGATATGGCCACCAGCGGCGTTTTACTGGTGGCGAAGCACAAGGAGGCGGAACGCTTCTACAAGATACAGTTTGAACAGCGCACGGTGGAGAAGGTTTATGAGGCGCTGGTGCGCGGCCACCTGGCGCCGCCGGCCGGGCTGATGGATTTTCCCCTCATCGTGGACTGGGAGCGGCGGCCCATGCAGAAGGTCTGTTACGAAACCGGCCGGCCGGCGCTGACCCGCTACCAGCTGCTGGGCCACGAGGGCGATAACAGCCGGGTGGCCCTGTACCCGCACACCGGCCGCAGCCACCAGTTGCGGGTGCACCTGGCGCACCTGGGCTTTCCCATTTTGGGCGACGAGTTCTACAACCCCACGGACGCTCGCCCGCGGCTGATGCTGCACGCGCGGCGGCTGGAAGTGCGGCGGCCGGACGGCGAGCAGCTCATTCTCATCAGCCCCACCCCCTTCTGATAAAAACATACAACCTAAGCGCCCGTCCGTCGGTAAATGACCATATACAAATGCAATCGGGTTGTTTAGGTGCCCATCTAAGATGGACGCTTATCCTGTATGTTTAAAAGGCCAAATAAACATACATGAAAAGCGCCCCGTTGTCGGTTTAAGCCGTTAAACATACAACGGGGCGCTTCTACTGTTTGTATTTAGCCCATTATGTGGAGCACCGCCGTAGACGCCCTCGCTGATAAAAGCCCATGGCGCGGCGTGGGAATGCCTAACTTAATGCGCTTGGCAATTTAGCCGATGCTGTTGGGCAGCAACCGTTCTAACGGCTTGCCGATTAGAGCGGAACGGCTAGGCGGTGCGTTGCTCAAGCGTCCATCTAGTTTTACAAACAGACGGGCGCTTCTCATGTATGTTTAAAAGGCCAAATAAACATACAAGAGAAGCGCCCCGTTGTAGGTTTAAGCCGTTAAACATACAACGGGGCGGTTCTTCTCCCTTCGGTCGCTGGCTTCGCCAGTCGCTACGCTCAGGCCTGCGGCTTCTACTGTTTGTATTTACGCCTTGAATTAATGTGAGGGAACCGACCGGCCGGCGCTTTAAATTGCTGGCGTATGGTTCAACTGCGTTGAGTTCATGCTGGCGCATGGTTCAACTGCGTTGAGTTCACGCCTTTAGCGGGGCTGAACAGGATTTTTAAATCATGTTGAGTTCACGCGCAGCGGGGCTAAATCATATTTAGCTCAATCTTCGCCCTCAACGTCATCATCTCCATGCGCCAGGGCGGGTCCCATTCCATGTGCACCCGGCATTCCTCCACGCCGTCCACCTGTTCCACCCCGTCCTTCACCCATTCCGGCATGACCCCCGCCACCGGGCAGCCCGGCGACGTCAGCGTCATGTGTATGTCGGCAATGCCCGTTTCCTTGTCGTAGAGCACGGCGTAAATCAGCCCCAACTCGTAAATGTCCACGGGAATTTCCGGGTCGTAGATGGTCTTCAGCTGGTAAATGATGTCCCGTTCCACCGGCGACAGGGTCGGGTCGTCCTCCTCCCGGTAGTAGGGCACGTTGTCTAGGTCAAACTCCATATTCACTCCGTATGGCTGTGGTCGTGGCCCTTCAGGGCCTCGTTCAGGGTGTGCCAGGCCAGGGTGGCACATTTCACCCGCGACGGGTATTCCCGTACGCCGGTGAGCACCTCGATTTTGCCCAGGTCATCGGGAATGGGATCCTGGCTGGTAACGCTGTGGTGAAAGCGCTGGTAGAGCGCGTTGAATTCCTCCAGGGTCATGCCCCGGGCGATGTCCGTCATCAGCGAGGCGCTGGCGCGGGAAATGGCGCAGCCGTCGCCGACAAAACTGACTTCGGCGATTTTGTCCCCGGCCAACCGGGCGTAGATGACCAGCTTGTCGCCGCACAGCTGGTTATGGCCCACCGCCTTGCAGTCGCAGGGGTCCAGCACCTGGAAATGGCGCGGGTTGCGGTTGTGGTCGATGATTATTTCTTGGTAGAGCTCTTTCAGGATAGTCATAGGCTTATGGGAAACGGAATAGGCGCTGGGCCTCTTTAATGGCGGTAAGCAGCTGTTCCACGTCCGCCCACTCGTTGTAGGCGGCGAAGCTGGCACGCATGGTGGCCGGTACCCCCAGCCGCTGCATCAATGGTTCGGCACAGTGCTGGCCGACGCGCAGAGCCACGTTGAATTCGTCGCAGATGGTGCCGCCGTCGTGGGGGTGCACGCCGTCGATGAGAAAGGACAGCACGGCCACGGCGGACGGATTATCGCCAAGAATGCTTACGCCGCCCAGCTGTTTTAACTCCTCGCGCAGGCCGCGGCGCAGCTCTTCGCTGTGGCGGTGCAGATTCTCCAAACCCTGCTGCTCCACCCAGTCGATGGCCACGCCCAGGCCGATTACTTCGACGATGGGCGGCGTGCCCGCCTCGAACTTGGCCGGCACCGGCGCAAAGGTGGTTTCCGCAAAGGACACGGACAAAATCATATCGCCGCCGCTCTGGTAGACGGGCATTTGCTCCAGCAGCGCCCGCCGCCCCCAGAGCACGCCCACGGCGGTGGGGCCGTAGAGCTTGTGGCCGGAAAAGCAGAAGAAATCACAGCCCAGCGCCTGCACGTCGGTTTTCAGGTGCGCCACCGCCTGGGCGCCGTCGATGATGCGGTAAATGCCGCGGGCCTGGGCCGCCGCCAGCAGCGGCGCCACCTCATTCACCGTGCCGAGCACGTTGGATACCCAGGTTAGGGATAGGATTTTCACCCCGGCCAGCAGTTCGTCCAGATTAGTTAAATCCAGCTGGCCGTCGTCATTCATGGGAATAACCCGCAGGGTCGCGCCGTGGCGCCGGCAGGCCTGCTGCCAGGGCACGATGTTGGCGTGGTGCTCCAGGGCGCTGATGAGCACCACGTCGCCGGGCTTTAACACCAGAGCGCTCAGGGAGAAGGCCAGCAGGTTCAGCGCCTCGGTGGTGCCTTTGGTAAAGATGATTTCTTCGGCGCTGGGCGCGTTGATGAAGCGGGCCACGGTGCCGCGGGTGTCCTCGTAGCGTTGGGACAGGCGCTGGCTGAGCCGGTGCACGCCGCGGTGCACGTTGGCGTACTGGTGCCGGTAGATTTCGTCCATGGCGGTGATGACCGGCTCCGGCTTCTGGCTGCTGGCGGCGCTATCCAAATAGGCCAGCCGCGGCCCCGGCTGGGCGAAGATGGGGAACTGCTCACGCCAGTTCACGGTCGTCCTCCCAGTTCTCGTAGCCCCACAGCGCATTCACCGTGGCTTTTACATTCAGTAGAAGCGCCCCCCTGTCGGTAATTATTCCCTCATGCAGGAAACTCAACAGCAGAATCTTCCGCGCCGTGGCCAGGTCGATGCCGCGGCTCTGCAGGTAGAACAGCGCCTCCCCGTCCAGATAGCCGGCGGTGGAACCGTGGGCGCACTGCACGTCGTCGGCGTAGATTTCCAACCGCGGCACGCTCATGGATTTGGCCGTTTCTGACAGGAGAATGTAGCGGCCGTCCTGGCGGCCGTCGGTCTGCTGGGCGCCGGGGGCCACGTAAATCATGCCGTCGAACTGGCCGAAGGCCCGGCCGTCCACCACGCCGCGCAGCGCCTGGTGGGAGCTGCAGCCCGGGGCCAGGTGGCGCACGGTGGCGTGCACGGCGCAGACCTGTTCCCCCTGGGGGGTCTGCACGCCGCCCAGCTGGAAGTCGGCGCCGGTGCCGACCAATTCCGTGTAAATGTCCAGCCGCTTAAAGGCGCCATCGCCCATCTGTAGCACGTTGAACTTCACCCGGGAATTTTCCCCCTGGCGCAGATAGACGAAGGCGCTCTGGCCGCTGGCGCCGTTGCCCTCCAGGTAGAGATTGGCCTGGAATTCCGCGCCGGCGCCCACGTCCATACAAAAGACCGGCGCGGACGCGCCGCCCGCCGCCGTCGCCACGTTCAGCCAGAAGGAGGTCTGGGAATTGGCGCCGATGTCGAAGTAAACCCGCGACAGCTGGAGCTGGTCGGCGCCGCCGCTGACGGCAATGCTGTTCAGCTCCTCACTGCTAAAGCCTTCCGGCACGGTAATCTTCAGGGAATTTTGCAGATTGGCCAGATTTAAATTGAGAAAGGGCGCCTGGGGCAGCTCCCGCAGCGCCTCGGCCTTTGCAAAGATACAGCTGTTGAAGTCCTCGCCGATGCCGTCGGCCAGGACAAATTCATAGTCCGACGCCACCAGGGGCCGGGGCTGCAGCATGATGTCCGCTGGCGTCCAGCGCCAGCTCTCCTGGCGCTTGAAATCGTAGCTGTCGTAGCTGTGCTGGGCGCTGCGCCGCAGGGCTTCGTGGCGGTCTTCCATCATTCCCCCCGGGCGAAGCCGGCTTCGGCCCCGCGATAGTTTTCGTAGCCGCGTTTTTCCAGCTCCAGGGCCAGGTCCTTACCGCCACTCTCCACGATTTGCCCATTGACCAGCACGTGCACGTGGTCGGGCACGATGTAGTCCAGCAGCCGCTGGTAGTGGGTGATGAGCAGGAAGGAGCGCCGACCGTCGCGCAGGGCATTCACCCCGTCGGCCACCACCTTCAAAGCGTCGATGTCCAGGCCCGAATCGGTTTCGTCCAGCACCGCCAGCTGCGGCTGTAGCACCGCCATCTGCATGATTTCGTTGCGCTTCTTCTCGCCGCCGGAGAAGCCGGCGTTCACCGGCCGCTCCAGGAAGGACTTGGGCATTTTCACCAGCTGCATCTTGTCCTGAATGAGATTGTAGAAATCCAGCGCGTCCATGGCCTCCTCGCCGCGCTTCTTGCGCTGGGCGTTCAGCGCCTCCTTGAGAAAGCGCATATTGGAAATGCCGGGAATTTCCACCGGGTACTGAAAGGCCAGAAACAGGCCGGCGCAGGCCCGGTCCTCCGGGTCCAGCTCCAGCAGGTTTTTCCCGTGGTAGAGCACTTCGCCGCCGGTAATCACGTAGCCGTCGCGGCCGGCCAGCACATTGGCCAGGGTGGACTTGCCCGAACCGTTGGGGCCCATGATGGCGTGGGTTTCGCCGGCGCGAATGGTCAGATTCAGGCCGAGGAGTATCTTCTTGCCCTCTTCGGTTTCCACGGATAAGTTCTTGATTTGTAGC
This sequence comes from uncultured Cardiobacteriaceae bacterium, assembly GCA_963533935.1. Classification (GTDB taxonomy): domain Bacteria; phylum Pseudomonadota; class Gammaproteobacteria; order Cardiobacteriales; family Cardiobacteriaceae; genus CAUSKK01. The sequence continues at coordinate 48,263 of CAUSQL010000007.1, read as the reverse complement.
ATTTTTTTACCTCCAAACATTAGCCCACACTCCCTTCCAGCTTCAATTCAATTAAACGGCGCGCCTCCACGGTGAATTCCGTCGGCAATTTGCTGTACACGTCATCGCAGAAGCCGTGAACGATGAGGTTCACCGCCTCCGCCTCGCCGATGCCCCGCTGCAGGCAGTAGAAAATCTGGTCTTCGCCAATCTTCGAGGTTGTGGCTTCATGCTCCACCTGGGCGCTGGGGTTCTGCACCTGCAAATAGGGGAAGGTGTGGGCGCCGCATTTATCGCCAATCAGCAGCGAATCGCACTGGGAAAAATTGCGGGCGTTGGCGGCCCCGGGCGTAATTTTCACCAGACCCCGGTAGGCGTTCTGGGCCTGGCCCAGGGAAATGCCCTTGGAAATGATGGTGGACTTGGTGTTCTTGCCCAGGTGAATCATCTTGGAACCGGTGTCCGCCTGCTGGAAATCCCGCGCCAGGGCCACCGAGTAGAATTCACCCACCGAATCGTCGCCGAGCAGCACCACGCTGGGATATTTCCAGGTTACCGCCGACCCGGTTTCCACCTGGGTCCAGGAGATTTTCGAGCGCTTGCCCTTGCAGAGGCCGCGCTTGGTTACCAGGTTATAGACGCCGCCGCTGCCGTCCTTATTGCCGGGAAACCAGTTCTGCACCGTGGAATATTTAATTTCCGCGTCGTCGTAAACGATGATTTCCACCACCGCCGCGTGCAGCTGGCTTTCGTTGCGCTTCGGCGCCGTGCAGCCCTCCAGGTAGGAGGCGTAGCCGCCCTCGTCGGCGATGATGAGCGTCCGTTCAAACTGGCCGGTATTAGCAGCGTTGATGCGGAAGTAGGTGGACAGCTCCATGGGGCAGCACACGCCCTTGGGGATATAGCAGAAGGAACCGTCGGTGAAGACGGCCGAATTCAGCGCGGCGAAGAAATTATCGTCCGGCCGCACCACCGAACCCAGGTACTTGCGCACCAGTTCCGGGTGCTCCTGCACCGCTTCGGAAAAGGAACAGAAAATAATGCCGTCCTTGGCCAGCCGCTCCTTAAAGCTGGTGCCCACGGACACGGAATCGAAGACCGCGTCCACGGCCACATTGCTGCCCGTGGGCATGTTCATGCCGCCGTGGCCCAGGTCCGCCTCACGCACGCCGGCGAGAATTTCCCGCTCTTCCAGGGGAATGCCGAGCTTTTCGTAGGTGCGCAGCAGTTCCGGGTCCACCTCCTCCAGGGACTTGGGCCGGTTGTTCTGAATGCTGGCCGGCGCCGAATAGTAGGAAATTCCCTGGTAGTCGATGGGCTGGAGCCGCAGATGGCCCCAATCCGGCTGTTCCATGGTCAGCCAGGCCCGGTAGGCGTTGAGGCGGAATTCCAGCAGCCAGTCCGGCTCGTTTTTCATGTGGGAGATTTTTCTGATGACGTCCTCGTCCAGGCCCGCCTCCAGGGTGTAGCTTTCGATGTCCGTAACGAAGCCGAACTGGTAATCGCTGCTGGCGATTTCCACCAGCTCGCGGTTTTGTTCGGCCCGACTATTTTCTTTTTCTTCCATTAACTATTGCCTTTGCGATGAATTTTTTTACCGTCCTGCTGCTGCATATCCGCCAGGCTGTGGCGGGCCAATATCTGTCGCAGTTCTTCATTGAGGTCGAGCCAGAAGGGGGAAATGGGACACAAATCGGCCAGGGCACACTGGTGCTCCCCGTTGGCGCAGGCCACCAGCTCCGGGCTGCCTTCCATGGCTTCGACCACGGCGAGGGCGCTGATTTCATTGGGGTTTTTACTCAATTGATAGCCGCCGTAGGCGCCGCGGCAGGAGAGGAGAATGTCGCTTTTCACCAGCTTTTTCAGCACCTTGCCGGCCATGGGCGCGGCGATGCCCGTGCTCTGGGCCAGGCTTAGGGCGCTCTGTGGCTCGTCGGTTTGGCGCAATAGGGCGCTGAGAAGTAAGAAGGCGTACTCGCTTTCCTTGGTGATACGCAGCATAAAATCATTAAATAGGACGGAACGGGTACTATAGGAGCAGCGCCGGCAAATTACAAGGACGGCGCCGGGGCATCAGAATGCCTACACATCGCTGGGGTGGGCGAAAAATTCGCTGATTTACCGACGACCGGGCGCTTTTAATGTATGTAATTAACACCCTAAATACATACATCTAAAGCGCCCGTCTGTTTGTAAAAGCCCTAAAAACGTCATTTACAAACAACAGGGCGCTTTAGCTGTCTGTAATTTGTCCTTTGGAAATAGGGCTTGGCCTGTAACCGCCGTAATTAGCCCATGAATGGTTAAGGCACTGGCAAGGTAGCATTAATTGCCGTTGGTTCCATTAAACGCCCGAGGTTCGGGTTCGGGTTGCTCCGCCCGGGCAATAAAATTTCCCGTCCGAGGATTCGCTCACATTACGCCCCATCGTTAATTACAAACACACGGGCGCTTTTAATGTATGTAATTAAGCCTAAATACATACAGATAAAGCGCCCATCTGTTTGTAAAAGCCCTGAAAACGTCATTTACAAACAATAGGGCGCTTAGATTGTATGTAATTGGCCATAAAAAACGGCGGGAACTGCTCCCGCCGTCCTTTTGCCCGCGTCGCTACTTAACCCGACCGATTTGCAGGCTGTCGGTGCCGCCGCCCATGTGCTCGATGAGGCGGCCGCTGGTAATCACGTACAAATCGCCGGTTTTCAGGTGGCGCCGCTGTACCAGGTAGTTTTCCGCCTCCTCCAGGGCCTCGTCCCGCTTCTTGCTGGTGTCCAGCAGCGCCGGCCGCACGCCGCGGTAGATGGCCATTTTCCGTTCCACTTCCACCGAGTGGGTCAGGGCGTGAATCGGCAGATTAATGGCGTAGCGGCTGATGTGGAAGGCGGTGCTGCCGCTGTGGGTGAAGGCGATTAGTGCCCGGGCCTGCAGCTGCTTGGCCGTAACCACCGCCGCGTAGGCAATGGACTGGTCGATGCGCTCGATGGGAATTTCGTCCATTTTGCTGGTGGAAATGGGCTTCTGCGCCTTCTCGGCGGCGCGGCAGATTTCCGCCATGGTCTTAATGGTTTCAAAGGGGTACTGGCCCACCGCCGATTCCGCACTGAGCATGACCGCGTCGGTGCCGTCCAGCACCGCGTTGGCCACGTCGGACACCTCGGCGCGGGTCGGCACCGGATTATTAATCATGCTCTCCATCATCTGGGTGGCGGTAATGGTGAAGCAGTTGAACTTGCGCGCTGCCCTAATGATGTGCTTCTGCAGCGCCGGCACCGCCGGGTTACCCACTTCCACCGCCAAATCGCCGCGGGCGACCATGACGCCGTCGCTGGCCTGCAGTATGCCCTCCAGATTGTCGATGGCTTCCACCCGCTCGATTTTCGCCACGATGCCCGGGGGCGTGCTGCCCACGTTCGGCGAGCGCAGAATGAGCTGGCGGGCATAGTCGATGTCGGCGGCGCTCTTCACGAAGCTGACGGCGATGTAGTCGGCCCCGATTTTCAGCGCCGTTTCCAAATCTTCCAAATCCTTGGGTGTCAAGGCCGGCGCCGACAGGCCACCGCCCTGCTTGTTAATGCCCTTATTAGACTTCAGCACCGAATCATTCATAACCTCCGTATGCACTTCGCTGCCGAGCACCTTCTTCACCTTTAAGGTAATCAGGCCGTCGTCCAGCAGCAGAATGTCGTCGGTCTTCACGTCCCGCGGCAGTTCCGGATAGTCCAGGCCGACCCGCAAATCCTTGCCCTCGCCCTTGAATTCCGCGTCGAGAATTAGGGTGTCGCCCTTCTTCAGCGGCATTTTGCCGTCGGTGATTTTGCCCACGCGAATCTTCGGCCCCTGCAAATCGGCCATGATGGCCACTTCCCGGTTGGCCCGCTTGGAGGCTTCCCGCACCAGCTTGGCGTTATTGCCGTGGAATTCCGCCGAACCGTGGCTGAAGTTAAAGCGCACCACGTTCAGGCCGATGCGAATTAGCTGCTCCAACATGACCGCATCGCTAGTGGCCGGCCCCAGGGTGGCAATGATTTTGGTGTGGTGGCTGATGCGGGTTAAATCGCGTTCTGCTGTCATAGAAATGCTCCTAGAAGGTTAAAAGTTGTTCCTCGGTGGCCAGCGCCTGTAGCGCCTTATCCCAAGGTTGGGGGAAAAATTCCGCCTGCTGGCACTGGTAGGCGAAGCCGAGCCGATAGGCCTTGGTCAGGGCGAAGGTGCGGTCGTAGTAGCCGCCGCCCATGCCGAGGCGATGGCCCCGGCTCGTCCAGCCCAGCAGTGGCGTAACGATGAGGTTCAGCTGCTCCACCGGGAACAGCGCCTGCTGGCGGTAGATGGGGGTGGGAATATTGGCCAAATCGCGGCCCATAACCTCGTTTTCACTGTAGCTGAGCCAGTGCAGCGGCGCGTCCCGGTCGTAGACGTAGGGCAGGTACAGCTTCTTGCCGGCCCGCCACAGGGCTTCGATGAGCGGCCGGGTGTCGATTTCCTCCGTAAAGGAGAGGAAAACGCCCACGTGGCTGCTGGCCTGGAGGGCGGTGCTGGCCAGGGCGTTGGCGGTGGCCAGCCGGGACAGGTTCTGGCGCATGGTGCCCTTGATGGCGGCGCGGCGCTGGCGCAGGCTCTTGCGGAGGTCGGCGTTGCTGGTGGTATTACTCATGATTTTTCTAATTCCTAAATTCCTAAATGGCCCAGCCCTCGTCCGGCGCGGCGCTCTGGCGCATATGGTCGTCCACGGCCTTGCGGCTGGCCTGGGGATTAATCTTATTAATAAAGTCGTAGTGGAAATTGCGCAGGCGCATGTCCCGGTGCCAGACCAGGTAGCTCATGAAGGGCGGCAGCCAGCGGTCGAGTTTTTTTATGACCAGCGGCTGGTCGTTGGCCGGGTCGTAGGCCAGGTCGGCGATGATGCCCAGGCCCAGGCCCTGGCGCACGTAGCCCTTGATTAATTCCGTATTGCGCGCCGTGAGCACGATTTTCGGGCTGCAACCCTCTTTGGCCATGGCTTCGGCCAGGGTGGAGGGCTCCTTGTGGGAGGTTACGTAGGTGATTAGCCCCTCATTGGCCAAATCCTTCAGGCCGGTCAGCTTGCGGCCGGCCAGCCGGTGCTCCGGCGGCAGCAGCAGCACGGCGTGCCAGGCGCGCACCGGCAGATAGAACATGTCCTTTAATTCGTTGGCGTAGGCGCTCAGGTGGCCGGTGGAAAACCAGCCGAAGTCCGTTTCCCGCTCCTGGAGCATTTGTAGAATCTGCGCGTTGGAGCCCTCCACCAGATTGATGGGAATGTGCGGGTAGCTGCGCTGGAAGTCCGGCAGCAGCGGGCTCAGGCCGTAGGTGGCCAGGGTGTTGGTGGTGGCCACCGTCAATTCTAGTTCCAGGTTGGCGGTGCTGTTCTGGCTCAATTCGCGGATATTGGCCACGGACTGCATGATGTTTTCGATGTGCGGCAGAATCGCCTTGCCCATCTCCGTGAGGCTGACGAGATTCTTGCTATTGCGGCGGAAGATGGGGAAGCCGAGCCGTTCCTCAACCATTTTGATTTGCTTGGAAACGGCGGGCTGGGAAATGTGTAAGCGGGCCGCGGCGGCGGTGGCATTGAAATCACATTGCACCACCGTCAGCACGCATTGCAGTTGTTTTAATTTCATTAAAAATTCCTTGGCGTGAATCGGGGGACTCGCTTAAAAACTGGCGTCAATTCTAACGCGCCGCCGCTGGCGCCTCCATTAAGATTGCTTCAGAAGCGGTTTATACAAACATAGGGGCGCTTCTCCTGTATGTAATTTCGGTTAAAAATACATACAGGGGAAGCGCCCGTCTGTTTGTATAAGGCGGTTACGGCTCGATGGCGTACTCGTCGGCCGCCTTAACCTCCTTAATTAGCCCCTGCTCCTGGAGGAATTTGGCGAAGTCCTCGTAGCCGCGGCGGGAGAAGGCCCCGGGCCGGTGGGCCAGGTGTGGCAGGGTGGCCTCGTAGATTTTCCGGTTCTTCTCGCCGCCCAGCTCTTTGTTATAGCTCTGGTAGGCCTGCCAGCCCGCCTCCCGGTGGTTCAGCAGGTAGCTGGTGGCCTCACGCAGCGCCGTATTAAAGCGGGCCAGCACCTCCCGGTTAATTTTGTCCTTGCGGGCAACGATGATTAATTCATCGTAGTGGGGCATGCCCTGCTCCTCCACGTAGAAGGCGCGGCCCTTCACCCCCTCCTGTTCCATTTGCAGCAGCTCCACGTTGCGGTAGGCGCCGTAGACCGCGTCCACCTGCTTGCTCAACAGCGCCGGCGTCAGCGACAGATTCACATTGACCAGCGTTAAATCGTCGGTGCTCAGGCCCGCCTGCTTTAGCAAAGTGCCGAGGGTGGCGCTCTCCATGCCGCCGGCCGAGTGGCCCAGCCGCTTACCCTTTAAATCCTTTAATTCCTTAATGTCGCTGTCGTCGCGGACGATGAGGCTGTTCAGCGGCGTGGCAATCAGCGTGCTGACGCGCATCAGCGGCAGCTCCTTCTCCTGTTGCAGGTACAGCTGCGGCTGGTAAGTTACGGCCAAATCGCCTTGGCCAGCGGCCACCAGCTTCGGCGGCGCGCTGGCGTCGCTGGGTTCGACGAATTCCACCGCCAGTCCGTGTTTTTTAAAGAAGCCCTGTTGCTGGGCGACGATGAGCGCCGCATGGTCCGGATTAATGTACCAGTCCAGCAGCAGCGTTAATTTATCTTCGGCCCAGGCCGGCAGGGCGCAGAGCAGAAGGGCCAGTAGTAGTTTTTGCATGGTTCACCAATTGATGTATTTACGAAGAAGAAAATCGCCGCCGTAGTAGAGGGCGAGGGTCAGCAGCGCCATCACCAGCAGCGCCGCGAACATTAGGGCCGTATCCACCCGCGCCAGCGAGTGCAGCATGAGGTAGCCGAGGCCGGCGGAACCGCCCACCCATTCCCCCACCAGCGCGCCGATGGGGGCGATGGTCAGGCCAATGCGCAGGCCGGAAGCAATGCTCGGCAGCGCCGCCGGCAGCATGACCCGGAAGAAGCACGGCCCGGGGCGGGCGCCGAGGCTGCGGGCCAAATCCCGATAGGCGCCGGGCACGGCCTGCAGACCGTCGTAGGTGGCCACGGTGATGGGGAAGAAAATGGCCAGGGCGGTAATTAACACCTTGCTGGCCAGGCCGTAGCCGAACCAGAGCATGATGATGGGGCCGAGGGCGAAGGTGGGCACCGCCTGGGAAATTAGAATCAGCGGCAGCAGCCAGCGGCGCAGCGGCGCGCTGAAGTACAACAGCAGACCGGCGCCAAAGCCGCCGGTTAGCGCCAGGATTAAACCGAGGCCAATTTCCGCCAGCGTGGTCAGGCTGTGGCTGAAGATGGCGGCACCGTGGGCCCACAGGGTTTGCAGCACCAGCAGCGGCGGCGGCAGCAGATAGGGGGGAATGGCCGTCAGCCAGATTAGGCCCTGCCACAGGCTCAATAAAATCAGCCCGCTGATTAAACCGCGCATAGGCGCTCCAGAATGTTATTAAACCAGGGGCCGGACAGCTCCCGCCGCGGCGGCGGCTCCGGCGGCAGGGCCAGCGCTTTCAGCCCCCGTTCACTTAGCAGATGAATCTGGTCGGCCAGCAGCAGCGCCTCCTGGGGGTCGTGGCTAATCATGATGACGGTCTTCCCCTTTAAAGAATCCCGGGCCAGCAGCTGCAGCTGGTGGCGGGTAATGGCGTCCAGGGCGGAAAAGGGCTCGTCCATGAGAATCAGCGGCCGGTCTTCGGCCAGGGTGCGGGCCAGGGCCACCCGCTGGCGCTGGCCGCCGGACAGCTGGCGCGGGTATTTACTGCCGTGGCCGGCCAGCTGCATCTGCGCCAGCAGCTTATCCGTGTCCGGCGCCACTTCGCCCCGCAGCCGGGCGCCCAGGGCCACGTTTTCGGCGGCGGTGAGCCAGGGCAATAAATCGTTCTGCTGGGCCATCAGCGCCAATTCCGCCGGCCGGGCGACGCTGCCACCATAGTTAGTTTCCAGGCCGGCGATGATGCGCAGCAGCGTGGTTTTTCCCACGCCGGAGCGGCCGAGTATCACGTGCCAGGCGCCGGCGGCGAAGCTGTAGTTCAGCTGATTAAAGATGGGCTGGGAACCCCAGCGGCAATGTAGGGCCGTCAGGACGACGGCGGACGATTCATTCATGCTTCCTCGCAATGGTCGGAAGCCCTTGTTCCTTCCGACCGTACTAACGGTGTCAAGTTCAACGGGTATTTCTCAACTCCAAGGAGTACCCCGACAAGGCCTGCCAATTTAGGCAATAAATGGCCATTTGTAAATATTTCTCAACAAAAGCCGCTATAATCGCGGCCCTTTGTCCATTAAGTGAGGTTTAACAAATGAAAAAATATTTTGCCGAATTCTTCGGCACCTTCTGGCTGGTCTTCGGCGGCTGCGGCAGCGCCGTATTGGCGGCGGCCATTCCCAACCTGGGCATCGCCTACGCCGGCGTGGCTCTAGCCTTCGGTTTAACGGTTTTAACCATGGCCTACGCGGTGGGCCACATTTCCGGCGGCCACTTTAACCCGGCCGTATCCCTGGGCCTGGCCGTGGGCGGCCGCTTCAGCTGGAAGGACCTGATTCCCTACATCATCGTGCAGGTGCTGGGCGCCATTGCCGCCGCTGCGGTGCTTTATGTAATTGCCAGCGGTGCCACCGGCTTTGACGCCAGCGCCGGCTTCGCCAGCAACGGCTACGGCGAACATTCACCCCACGGCTACAACCTGATTTCCGCCCTGACCATTGAGGTGGTGCTAACGGCCTTCTTCCTCTTCATCATCATGGGCGCCACGGACCGCCGCGCGCCGGCCGGCTTTGCTCCCATCGCCATCGGTCTGGCCCTGACGCTGATTCACCTCATCAGCATTCCCGTAACCAACACCTCCGTGAACCCGGCCCGTTCCACCGGCGTGGCCATCTTCCAGGGTTCCTGGGCCCTTGACCAGCTGTGGCTCTTCTGGGCGGCACCGCTGGCCGGCGGCTTCATCGGCGGCCTCTGCTACCGCATCTTCTGCGGCGAAAGACAGGCCTAGGATTTAGTTTTAAATACAACGGGGCGCTTTAGCTGTATGTTTAATGCCACTGTTAAACATACAGCCAAAGCGCCCCGTTGTTTGTATAAACCCTATTCGTCCGGGCAGCGCCAGATGAACCACAGCGTCGGCACGAACAGCAGCAGCAGCAGCCCCACCAGCCACCAGCCCTTGAGAATCCCGCCCATCAGCAGCGAGCCGCACATAGCGCCGGTGGAAAATAGCTTCGCGCGCCGGCCGATGGCCCGGTTCTTGTGCCAGCGGCGCATACTTAGGCGCAGCAGCTCGTAGCGCAGCAGCCAGCGGAAAACCCGGCGGGAACCGCGGGAAAAGCAGATTATGGCCAGCAGCAGAAACGGCGTCCCGGGTATGGCGGGCAGCACGATGCCGATGAGGCCCAGCAGCACCGCGATGCCCCCGGCCACGTTCCACATTAATTCTTGCAGTCGTTTCTTCATGATTACCTCCGGGCCGGCATTGTAGCCGCTTATTACAAACAGCCGGGCGCTTTATATGTATGTAAAACCGTAATAAGCCCATTCTAAAAAGCTCTTGGACAGCTTCCCGGCCATTTCCTAAGCTAGGCCCCATCGGTTTTTACAAGGAGCAACCATGTCCCAGGAAATTTTCTTCACCGTCAGCGACGGCACCCCCCTCAAGGAACTCTACGACCGCCTCAGCTTCGGCGTGGACGTCATCGAAAAACACATTAATCTGGCCCACCCGCGGGCTAAGGCCACGGTGGAACAGGGCATTAAGGCCCTGCGCCGCTTCATCGCCGGCGAGCTGGGCACCGACGAGGGCGCGAAAAAATGGTTTAAGGCCTTCACCAAGCTGGCGGAAGAGGTGGGCGACATGAACGCCGCCCAGTCCGCCTACATTCTCGCCTGCGCCGAAGTGGCCCACGGCGCCTCCCACATGGGCCACGTGAACATGGCCCTGAGCCGCGGCGGCCGCACCGCCATCGACCGGGAGTACGTGAAGCTGCAAACGGCCTACGTGAATTTCGGTCTAAAGGGTGTCGATGAATTTCTGAAGCTGGCCGACCCCAGCCTGAAGCCCTATTTCACCTTCGACCAGGAAGCGGTGGCCTAATGGCACTGGCGGCGAAGCAGGCGGCGGTGGCCGCCTATGAATACGGCGTGCTCACCCCGCGCAGCGGCAGCAGCTATCGGGAACAATTCAACGACGTGATGGCCCAGCTGCGGCGCCAATTCCCCCTGGAGCGGCTGCTGCGGCTGACCGTGTTCTTCCGCGACGCGGCGGAGCAGGAGGAGCTGGAGCGGCTCTTTCGGGAAGAATTGGGCGTGCTGCCGCTGATTGGCTACGTGAGTCAGCCGCCGGCGGACGGTTCCCTGTTAATCCTGGAAGTTACCGTGGCCAACGAGGGCCGCCTGGAACGGGTCAATGAGCATTTGACCATCGAACGGCACCACGACATCACCTGGGTACACAGCCACAGCGACAGCCTGGCCGGCGGCCACCGGCCCGCCGACGCCTTCGGCGACACCAAGCGGGTGCTGGAACACAATTTGGAACTGCTGAAGGCCGGCGGCGCGCGCCTCGCCCAGGTCTTCCGCACCTGGTTCTACATGGGCAGCATCGTCGCCGACGACCAGCAGCACCCGGAGCTAATGCAGCGCTACAAGGAATTAAACCGGGCCCGCACGGTGGTCTTCGGCGACACCAAGTTTCTCACCGAACACCTCTACCGGGACCCGGGCCACGACATCTACCCGGCCTCCACCGGCATTGGCATGGGCGGCCTGGCGGTGGCCCTGTCCTGCACCGCTTTAATCACTGAGCGCCGGGACGTGTTCACCCTGCCGCTGGAGAATCCGCGGCAAACGGCCGCCTTCGAGTACGGCCGCCACTACAGCCCGGAAACGCCGAAGTTCGCCCGGGCCATGGCGGTGATTCACGACCAGCAGGCGGCGGTCTACGTGTCCGGCACCGCCTCCATTACCGCCTCCGAGACCGTACACCCCGGCGACGTGGCCAAGCAGACCGAGGAAACCCTGCTGAACATCGCCACGCTGATTGCGCCGGAGAACTTCGCCCGGGCCGGCTTCCCCGGCTATGGGGCACAGCTGCACCAGCTGGCCGCCGTGCGCGCCTACATCAAGCACCGGCAGGACTACGAAACCGTGCGCCGGGTCTGCGAACGGCAGCTGGCCGGCGTGCCGGTGGCCTACACCATCGGCGACGTCTGCCGCGACGATTTGCTGGTGGAACTGGAAGCGGTGGCCCACATCGACAAGATTTAAGAATTTAGAGAGGAAAAAACCATGGCTTATAAGCTCTACGACATCACCGACTACAGCACCGACGACCTGTACCAGTACTACAACCGGGTCATTGACCTGGCCGCCAGCTACAGCTGGGCCGTGCACCCGCGCACCAAGTACCAGGTGGAAAACGCTCTCATCGACTTCCGCAAATTCGCCAACGGGGAATTGGACATCGACCTGGGCACCAAGCGCTGGTTCCGGGTCATGGCGCACCTGGTGGAAGAGGTGTCGGACTTGGACGAAAACCAGACGGCGCTGATTCTCGCCCTGGCGGAGATTGGCCACGCGGCGGCGCATTTGGGCCACTACAACACGGCCATGAGCCGCGGCGGCCGCACCAAGGCCGACCGCAAGTACGAGGCGCTGAACCGGGCCTACGTGGGCTTCGGCTTTAAGTGTGCGGAAACCTATTTGGGCCACATTAAGAAGGCCGCCTAGTCGTTCGTGCCATTTTGTTGAAACCAATCGCGGTTCCCGGACCGCGATTTTTTTTATGTTTCGGATTTATACAAACAGCGGGGCGCTTCCTCTGTATGTAATTAAGGGCTTAAATACATACAGAGGAAGCGCCCTACTGTTTGTAAATAGGCAAGTCTGTGCACCGACGTGGTGCTTAATCCGCCGGCGGTTCTTCTTTTGCCGCCACGAATTGCAGCTGTAAGCCCAAGGCTTAGGCGACCCGCAGCACCGTGGCAAAGCGCGGATTGCCGCCCGTAGCCAGAGCCTCAGCTAGATGCTCCTCGGTTAGTCCGGTCTGGCGGGCTAAATCGCTCATGCCCGGCCCCCGGGCCACGTCGCGCAGGGCCTTTAGCAGCAGCGGCAGACCGCCCATTGTCAGGACGGTATTTAAATAGCCGGCCACCTCTTCGTCCGTGTTCAGGTAGTCATTCACGTCGTAGGCCGTCAGCTGTAAATCTTCCGGTTTAAGGCCGAGGGCGGCCAGCTCTTCCGGCCTTAGCTTTGGTTTATTTGTGGTTTTCATCAATAAGTTGGGTGTAATTACCGACAACAGGGCGCTTTACATGTATGTAATTAAAGACCTAAATACATACATGTAAAGCGCCCGGCTGTTTGTAATTAACCCAATGTCTAGGGTTTAACCGACACGTCCTTGCCGAAGAAGCGTTCGCCAATGGCCTTCAGGGTGCCGTCCTTCTGTAATTCGGCCAGGGCGGCGTCGATTTTCTTCATTGCCTCCTCCTGGCCCTTGGCCGCCACCAGTCCGGCCGGCACCAGCTCGGCGCTGGGCGACGTCCAGCTGATTTGCAGCGGGCTGTCCGGGTGCATCTTTAGATAATCCAGCAGGGCCAGGCTGTCGTTCACGGTCAAGTCGGCGCGGCCCTGCTCCACCGCCAGCAGCGACTGGGCCAGGCTTTCCACCGGCAGAATTTCCGCCCCCTGCTCCTCGGCGAAGCTGGTGTGGTTGGAATTCAGGGTTTGCGCCGCCTTGCGCCCCTTGATTTGGCTGGGATTCTTAATGGTCTGATTGTCCTTGCGGGTAACGATGACCATGCCGGTGTAGCTGTAGGGCAGGGAGGGAATGAAGCTGGCGCGGCGCTCCGGCGTCTGCACCGTAACCTGATTGGCGACGAAGTCGAAGCGGCCGCTCTTCAGCCCCGCCAGCATGCCGTCCCACAGGGTTTCTTTAAATTCCACCTGAACGCCGAGCTTGGCGAAGAGGGCGCGGCAGATTTCGATGTCGTAGCCGGTGAGCTGGTCCTTCTCGTCGTGGTAGTTGAAGGGCCTGTAGGCGCCGTCGGTGGCGACGATGACCGGGCCGCCGCCGTTCAGGCGTTCCAGCAGGCTGGCCTCGGCAGCGAACAGGCTGCGGCCGGCTAGCATGAGCAGTAGGAAAAGTTTTTTCATGGCTAACTCCAATTAAAAAAATCATTGTAGAAGCGAGCGCGGCGGCGCCGGCGGCGCAGAAAGTTATGGCGCCCCTACCGTTGGCTATGGCGGTTTTACCGACGGCGGGGCGGTTCTACGACCTAAAGGTCATAGTGCTGCGCTTCTGCTGTATGTATTAAGGCCCTAATTACGGCCTTTCTTCCCGAGCCACCAGTAACAGGCTGCTGCCATAGAAAATCAGGGCCGCCAGGTTAAAGCTGGCCCCGCCGACCATCGCCGCCAGCGGCGCCGTGGGAAAGGCCGCCGCCGTTACCGCAATTAGCACCGTGGTCGGCAGCGGATTCAGCAGCGCTGCCCAGCGCGGCAGGCGGCTGTGGCCGCTCAGCTGGTAAAGCAGCAGCGCCAGCCACACCAGGTAGGTGAGGCCCATACTGGCGGCCCAGTGATAGAACAGCAGGTCGTGGGCGTCGTTGTAGGCGGCGATGGCCTGGGCCAGGCCCGGCCCGCTGCTCACGCTGACCGTTTGCGCCAGCCGCCCCAGGTAGTAAAAGCCGGCGTGGGCCAGCGGCAGCCAGCAGTAGACCAGAGCCAACGCCAGAGCAAGCCAGCGGCCAGCCTTAACCCTTAGCAAAGCGGCGAGGCTGGGACTGGCCAGCAGATAGAGGGGCAGGCTGAAGGTGGCGAGCAACAGGCCCCAGCCCAGGCGGGCCGGAGACCCGGTGAGCATGAGCGCGAATAAATCGCCGTCGCCGTGCAGCTGGGGCAGGAGGGCCGCCTGGGCGGCGCTTAAGGGGGCGGGCACAAAGCCCACCAGCAGGCCATCGGCCACCGTCCAGCAGAGGGCGGCCAGGGTGCCGGCGGCCAGGCGCCAACGGATTGGGTTCATGGCTTTCTCCCGGTTTAGCTTTAGGGAACTGTAACAGGCGGCGCGGCTACCCATGTATTTTTAGCCCAGTTACAGACAGGGGAAGCGCCCGTCTGTATGTTTAAAACCGTTAAACATACAGACGGGCGCTTCAACCGTTTGTAATTTAGCGGGCAGCGGGGGGTTTACAGCGCTCCATCGGTGGGCGGGGCCGCCGGAATTGGCTCTGCGGGAAGCTGGTCAGGCGAAGCCTGGTCAGGCTGCGCCTGCTGCGTCTGCGACTGGTCAGGCTGCGCCGGTAGCTGGTCAGCTGATGATGGGGGAACGGCGGCCGGGGTAGCTGCCAGCACGGCCGGAGGCGGGCTAGCCGCTTGACTGCTTACGGCGCTAGCTGCCGGGCTAACGGGCGTGGTTAAGTGCGCCGGCGGCGCGGCCGGAACTGTTACCGCCTGGGTCGCCGCCGGAACGGCCGCGGCGGCCGATTGCAGTCGCTGGTCCAATTTGCGCTGTTCCTCGTCGCAAATGGCCAGGTATTCCCGCACCTTTTCGCTGGCCAGCTTGCCGCTGATATGGCAACTGACCTGGTTGTTATCGCGGCTTAATTCAAAGCTGCGTCTGTTCATACTCCCCGGCCAGCCGTCGATGATTTTCCAGATGATAAATAGGGCGATGACCAGCAGACAGCCCCAGTTATCCGAGGGCCTGTTGCAGTTGCAGCGGCTACAGTTGCATTCCTTTGCCATGATTTCTCCAGGTTATTTAGATGGTCTAAGGCCGCAGGGACTATGCCGCCAATTAATGTGGGGGTCATTAGCCCACCGCCGTTTATACAAGCGGCCGAGCGTGAGCCGACGGAGGAGGCGACCGGCTGGCCGGCGACCGGAGGGAGAACAACCGGACGGGCGCTTTGGTTGTATGTAATTAACGCTCTAAATACATACAACCAAAGCGCCCGGCCGTCGGTAAAGGTCAGCCCATCTTCTGTTTCAACAGCGCTTTCATCTGCGCCAGCAACGCCGCCTCGTCGCCCTGTTCGTAGTAGCGGTAACGTTCGTGGGCTTCTGCCAGCGCCAGCAGCGCCGGCTCCTGGGCCGGCCAGATTTCCGCCAGCCGCCGCAGGTAGTGGCTAAAGCTCTCGCTGCCGTAGCGCACTTCCCCTAATTCGCCCCACTTGTCCAGCAGCCGCTGGCCCAGCTGCGCCACCCGGTCCCCCGGCAAGGGCGGCGTGCGGCGGCTGACGAAGTAGAGCAGCAGCATCAGCACCAGGCCGCCAAAGACCAGCAGGGCCACCAGGGCAATCTTGCCCATCTCCCTCAGGCCCAGCTGCTCCAGCAGGCCGTTCTGGTCGTCCTCGTCGAAATTAACCACCCGCTCCTGCCAGAAGGTGCTGGTGGCGTCCCAGAGGCTGCGCAGCCAGGACACCGCCTGCACGTTCTCCGCCAGCCGCGACACCACCGACCGGTTGTCGGCGCCGGCCGCCTGCAGGGATTGGGCCCCAAGCCGCGCCTGCTGAATGCGGTAGGGGGCCACCGCCGCCGTGGGGTCAAAGCGCTGCCAGCGGTTGTCGATGTACAGCTCCACCCAGGCGTGGGCATTCTCCTCCCGCACCACCCAGTAGTTATTCAGCAAATTCTCCTCGCCGCCCTGGTAGCCGGTAACCACCCGCGCCGGAATCTTAATGGAACGGGCGGCAATGGCCATGGCATTGGCGTAGTGCTCACAGAAGCCGATGTGGCCGGTGGGCGAGAAGAGAAACTGCTCCACGTCGCCCATGCCCGGCGGCGGCTCCAGGGAATAATAGAATTCGCTGTTGCTCAGATATTTGAGAAAGCCCCGGGCAAAGCCGGCCGCGGTGCCGCCGTTCTCCGCCCGCAGCCGTTCCGCCAGGGCCTGGGTCTGCGGATAAACCCGCGGTAGCCGCAGGGCGTCGCGCCGTTCCTCCGGGTCCAGCTGCTGCATGTCCGCCCTTAAAGTGGAAACCATCTGGTAGCGCTTGCGCTTGTCCCGGCCCGGCGGCGGCATGCGCATCTGGTAGGACTTGCCCTGCATGACCAGGCCGTCGATGGACACCACCACGTCCAGGCCCGTAAGCCATTCCAGGGAGCTCTTCACCGCCGTCCATTCGTAGGCCACCGTGTCCCGGGGGGAATAGGTCAATCGCGGCGGCGCATTAATGCTGTCCGAAGAGCGCTGCGTCCAATTTAGCCCGTCGAAATGCCACAGCACCGGCCCGCGCCAGTACATGTCCTTGCCCTCGGGGCGGCGGTCGGTGAATTTGGCGCGGAACACCACCTCATCGGACTGGGCCAGGCTGGCAATGTCGCCCATGGACATCTGCTCGCCCAGACCGGTAACGTTGGAATTCTTCTGCTCCGGCATGGCCCACAGCGGCGGAATGCGCGGGAAGAAAAAGAACATTAGCACCGCAAAGGGAAAGGCCAGCAGCAGCCAGCGGCGAATGAGTTTCCAGGCGCCCCGGTGCTGCACCTGCTGGTCCATGAGCAGCCGCAGGCTGAGGCCGAAAACCACAAAGAGATAGAGCAGCAGCGCCGCATTGCTGCCGTACATGAGCGCCGCCAGCAGCAGCAGCATTTGTAGAAGAAACAGCACGTTGCGGTCGCGCACGTTGCGGGATTCCAGCATTTTCGCCACCGCCATGCCCGCCAGCAGCGTTACGGAACCATTGGTAAAGCCCAGGGCCATGAAGTGGGTGAGCAGGTAGCCGAAGCTGGCCACCACCGTCAGGAGGGCCGCCAGCACCTGCACCCGGTAATTGGGCAGCCACTTGGTCAGCAGCGGCAGTAAAAGTAGGTAGCCTACCCCCTGCGGCAGGCCGAACATCAGCGGCAGATAGGCGAGGAGGAACACCCCCAGGCTTTGCCGCCATTGGCGCGGACTAACCCGCCCCTGGTAATCCTCGGCACTGAGCCATCGAATCTTAGCCATAAAATCCTTAAATCACTTGCTCTTCAAAGAGGGCCAGAGCTTCCAAACAGCGCTGGCGGTGCTGGGGGCCCCGGTTCGGTTCAATGACCCCGTGGGGTAGCTTCAGGCCGTAGCGCAGGCCGTCGCCGTGGGCCGTTTCCACCCACTGGGCCAGCTGGGACAGGCGCGTTTCCAGGTCGCCCCGGGTGCCATTAAAGTCCAGCCAGGCAAGCACGGAACCGGTGCCGGCAAACTGCTTATAGAGCCACTGGCCGCGGCCGGTATGCTTCCAGGACACCCGCGACAGATTGTCGCCGCGCTGGTAGAGGCGCAGATGGCTGAATTCATCTTCCCCCTGCACCCCCAGCGCCGCCGTGCCCTGGTCATGCAGCGGCGCGTAGGGCAGGGGCAGCTGGCCCTCCGCCTTGGGATAGACCAGCACCGCCGCGTCCAGCCACAGCCATTGCCAGCTGTTAAAGAGGCCGAAGGGGAAGGAACTGCTGATTTCCAATACGTCCAGGGCCAGCCGGCCGCGCCGTGGCGCCGGCACGAATAAATCAACGGCGCCGCTGCCGTAGCCTTCCAGATGGGCCAGCAGCGCCTGGGCCCCGCTACAGCTAAAGCGCAGGGCGAAGTGGTCGCGGGCCTCCAAATTTTTAATTTGCAGTTTGAAAACGGCCTCATCGCCGGCGAATACCCCGCCGCTGCCGCTGGCGGCCAGTTCCAACTGGGCCAGCTGCTGGGCCGTGCTTGAGGCGGACATGGTCAGCACCACCAGCATGAAGAAGGTGAGGCCGAAGCCCAGGCTCAGCTGGTGGTTGGCCGACCAGACAAACATGATGATGAGGGTAAAGAGGGCGCCCAGGCCAAAGCGGGTGGGCAGGGTGGGCGTGTTAAAGGCCCGCCGTGTGGTCAGCTGGGCCCAGCGCTGCGGGTGGCGCTGCCGAAAGCGCTGTAGCCAGTATTTTTTCATAGGGGCACGGCCACCGCCGCCACCAGATTTTGCAAACTCTGGCTGTGCTGCTCGTCGGTGCGGCTGCCCTGGCCGAGCCGGTGCCAAGCCACGGCGGGAAACAGGCTCTGTAGATGCTCAGGCAGCACAGCGCCCTGGCCGTCGATGAGTGCCAGCGCCTGGCTCGCCCGCATCAGCGCCAGACCGCCGCGGGTGGATAGGCCGTGGCTGAAGTTGGCGCTGCGGCGGCTGGCCACCAGCAATTTGTGCGCGTACTGGCCGATGGCTTCGGAAATATGCACTCTCAAGGTGGCCTCCTGCAGCTGCAGAATGTCGTCGCGGGACAGTATGGGTTGCAGCTGCTGCAGCATTTCCTCCCGGGACACGCCGCGCAGTATGTCGATTTCCGCCTGGGCACTGGCGTAGCCCAGGGTCAGCCGCATCATGAAGCGGTCCAGCTGTGATTCCGGCAGGGCGAAGGTGCCGATTTGCTCCAGCGGGTTTTGAGTGGCAATTACGAAAAATGGCGTGGGCAATTTCAAGGTCGCCCGGTCCACGGTAATTTGCCGTTCCTCCATGGCCTCCAGCAGGGCGCTCTGGCTCTTCGGCGACGCCCGGTTAATCTCGTCCGCCAGCAGCAGCTGGGTGAACACCGCCCCCGGGTGGAACTTCAGCTGGCCGTTTTCCAGCACGGAAAAGCCGATGACGTCCGCCGGCAGTAAGTCCGAAGTGAATTGAATGCGGCGATAGGTCAGGCCCAGGGTCGCGGCGAAGGCCTTGGCCAGGGTGGTTTTCCCGGCGCCGGGCAGGTCCTCCAGCAGCAGGTGGCCGCGGCCGAGCAGGCAGCACATGGCCCGCTTAATGGTTTCCTCCTTGCCCAAAATAATGCCATTCAGCTGGGCCAGGGCCCGGTTCAATTTGTCCCGCAGGGGGGCCGGCAATAGTTCACTCATAAAAGTCCTTTAATCCTATTAATTACTTGCTGGGGCGGTGTCAGTGCGTAGTCCACCACCACGATGTTTTGCCGCCGTGCCAAGGGCCAATGGGCCATTTTCACCGCGTCCTTGCTGCTCACCAGCAGCGTGCCCGTGCGGGCAAATGCACATTGGCGAAAGCTAATGGGGCTGTGGTCGGCCAGGGCCCGCCGCCCTTGGAGGGGCAAATGCGCCTCCAGTTCCCTAAAGAAGCGTTCGGGCCGGGCGATGGCCGTCAGGGCGAAGTGCGGCGGCCGCAGCTGTGCCCAGGTCAATTCCGCCCCGCTGGCCAGGGAATATAGAGCAATGCGCCGGCCACAAGTTAAAAAATTATTGCTGCCGCCGGCGCCCGTATAAATGAAGTAATCCGCCCCCCGGCTGGGCAATTCCCGCAGCGGCCCGGCCGGCAGTAGAAAGCCGTTGCCCCAGCCCAAATCTGGCGCCACCGCGACGATTTCCAAGTCCCGCGCCAGGCCGTAGTGCTGGAGGCCGTCGTCGCTGATGAGGAGCTGTAAATGCGGCCGGTGCTGTAAAAGTAACTGCACGGCGGCGCGCCGGTCGGCGGCGACGGCGATGGGGGCACCGGTTTGCTGGTGGATAAGAAGGGGTTCGTCTCCGACTTTGTCGGAGCCGCCGTTCCGGTCATCGCCAACTTTGTTGGCGCCGCCGTCCCGGTCATCTCCGACAAAGTCGGAGCCGCCAATCCGCCTGGCGGCGTCTTGGTCATCGCCCACAAAATCAGCGGCACTGCCTTCTTTCCCATTCATGGCGCCGTAAATGCGGCCGTCCGCCAGCAGCAGCGGCGCCGTGCTCTTTCGCCCGTAGCCGCGGGAAATTAGCCCTACCTGAACCCCGTCCGCCAGCAGCGCCCGGGTTAAACCGATGACCAGCGGCGTTTTGCCATTGCCGCCGACGGTCAGATTGCCCACCACCACCAGCGGCACCGGACTGCGCCAGGTCCGCGCCGTCAGATAGCAACGCCGCAGCCGGCTGATGAGGGAAAAAATCAGGGCCAGCGGCCAGAGCAGGTAGGAAAGCCAGCTGCGCCGCCGCCAGAAATTCGGTAATTGGCCGTTCACAGGAACTCCTTGGGTTTGGGGCTAATAAAATAACGCATTTACAAACATAGGGGCGCTTCTAATGTATGTTTAAACCGCGGTAATTACATACATGGAAAGCGCCCCTTCGTCGGTAAATGCGGTTTTACAAACAGCATGGTGCTTAGGACGTATGTTTATTAACGCTTTAAACATACAGAGGAAGCGCCCATATGTTTGTAAATTCCGCGCTAAAATGGCCCTTTTGAGTTAGCACATGAAAGCCATTCTCCTTGTCCTGCTGTTCTGGGGTCCCCTCGCCGGCGCCAAGCAGCTCACCGTACTCACCACCTTCACCGTCATTCAGGACATGGCCCAGGCCATCGCCGGCGACCATCTGCAGGTGGTTTCCCTCACCAAGCCCGGCGCCGAAATCCACAACTACGAACCCACGCCGCGGGACCTCATGGCCGCCCAGCGCGCCGACCTGATTCTGTGGAACGGCCTCGGCCTGGAAAGCTGGTTTGAACGCTTCTTCAGCCACCTGCGCCAGGTGCCGGCGGTGTCGCTGAGCGAGGGCGTCGTCCCCATCGCCATTAAATCCGGCGCCTACGCCGGCAAGCCCAACCCCCACGGCTGGGTGTCGCCGGAGAACGGCAAAATCTACGTGGCCAATATCGTCAAGGCCTTCAGTAAGCTGGACCCGGCCCACCGCGCCGACTATGAGGCCCGCGGCGCCGCCTATCGCCAGCAGCTAGATGAAATCAGCCGGCAGATGCGCACGGCCCTGGCCCATATTCCCCGGGAACGGCGCTGGCTGGTCAGCTCAGAGGGCGCCTTCTCCTATCTGGCGCGGGATTTGGACTTTCAGGAGGCCTACCTGTGGCCGGTGAATGCGGACGAACAGGCGTCGCCGCGGCAGATGCGGGAACTAATCGACCGGGTGCGGGAACAGGCCATTCCGGTGGTCTTCAGCGAAAGCACCATTTCCGATAAGCCCATGAAGCAGGTGGCCAAGGAAACCGGCGCCCGCTACGGCGGCCAGCTCTATGTGGATTCCCTGTCCGAGGCGGACGGGCCGGTGCCCAGCTATCTGGCGCTGCTCAAGACCGATTTAGAGCTAATCCGCCGCGGCTTTACGGAGCAATAGGGGGCTGTGCCGGTTAATTGGGGGCGTCGCGCCAATTCAGCCCCATAAATATTTCCAGGTCGTCCAGGGCATCATTCGCCGCACCGGCCAGGGGCGAAGGGGCCGCCGCCTTGGCCCGCAGCAGGGTCTTCACCGGGGCCAGTTCGCCCACATCGCCATGTAAACGGGCCAGATGGCCGAAGCAGGTCAGGGCCAGGCCCGCCACTTCTAAATTTTCATGTTCCGCCAGCCGCCGCAGCTGGGTAGAAACCCACGGCACATCGGCCACATTAAAGACCATCGCCATAATCCCGTTAATGACCGTGCCCTTGTCGCGGGCCGCCAGCTGCCGTTCCAGCGTTCGCCTATTTACAGCCATAAAAAAGCGCTGCCGCAGCAGCGCCCCTACAGGAAAACTAAACGTTTACGCCGAAGCTCTTCGCCAGCGGGCCCAGGCCGCCGTTAAAGCCCTGGCCCACCGCCTTGAATTTCCATTCGCCGTTGTGGCGGTAGACTTCGCCGAAGACCATGGCCGTTTCCGTGGACGCGTCCTCGGACAGGTCGAAGCGGGCGATTTCCTTGTTGGCCAGCGCATCGACGCAGCGGATAAAGGCGTTACGCACCTGGCCGAAGTTCTGTTTCCGCGCCTCGGCGTCGTGAATGGTTACCGCCACCGCAATGCGTTCAATGTCCGCCGGCACCTTGTCCAGAAGGATTTTCACCTGCTCGTCGTCGCCGTCGCCCTGGCCGTCCCGGTTGTCGCCCTTGTGCTCCACGGAGCCGTCGGCGCTTTTCATCTGATTGTAGAAAATGAAGTCCGCGTCCGAACGTACTTTGCCGTCCGCTTTCAATAGGAAGGCGCTGCCGTCCAGGTCAAAGGCGCTGCCGTCGGTGCTGCGCACGTCCCAGCCGAGGCCGATTACTAATTCTTTTAAGTTCGGGGCTTCCTTGCTCAAATTAACGTTGCCACCTTTGGATAAAACAACTGCCATAAATGCTCCTTACAGTAATTGGAAATGGTTCAGGGCGTGGCTAATGCCGTCCTCAACCAGAGGTAATGTAACATAGCGCGCCACCCGCTTTAGCTCCTCTTTGCCGTTGCCCATGGCCACGCCGAGGCCCACGCCGGCGATTAATTGCAGGTCGTTGAGGCCGTCGCCGAAGGCCATGACGTTGGCCAGGCTATGGCCCAGGGCTTCGGCGATGGTGCGCACGCCGTCCAGCTTGGAAGTGCGATGGGGAATGAGGTCGGCGCCGGGGCCGTGCCAGGCCACGTAGGAAAAATGCAGCTTTTCCAGCTCCCGGCTAAATTCTTCCGGATTGAAATTCTCGGGCACGTGCACGGAGAACTGGAAGATTTCCGCCTGCTTATAAAAGTCCGGATTAACGGCAAAGCAGGGGAAAACCGAGGCCACGTGGTCGAAGCGCGGCAGGTATTCCGATAAACCCACCTTTTCCGCGCCGGCCAGCTGGTAGATAAGGCCGAAGCGGCGGCACAGGGCGATGAGCGCTTCCAGCTCCGCCCGCGGCAGCGGCAGCGCGCTAATGGTCTGACCACGCAGATTATTGTGCTGGCCGTTAGCGCAGACGGTGGCGCTGATGATGCCTTCGTGCACCAGCTTGGCGATGTCCGGCGGCAGCATGGGCAGCGACCGGCCCGTGGCCAGAGCCAGGGTGTAGCCCTTGCTATGCAGCTGGCGGAGAGCGCGCTCGTTGCCCGGCCACAGTTCACCGTGCTGGCACAGGGTGTCGTCGATGTCGAAGACGCAGATTTTAATGTTCATATTCGTGTTTTACCTACAAGTAAAGCGCCCGTCTGTATGTTAATGGGCTTAAACATACATAGGGGCGCTCTAGATGTATGTTTATTTACGGAACAGCTTATCCATTAACTTGCCGAAGAAGCCCTTCTCCACAATGTCAATGCCCAGACCCTGGTTGCTATTGTTGATTTCCGCGTATTGCTCACGCAGTTCTTCCCACTCCTGCGGGTTCAGGCCCACATTATTCAGTGGTTCGTAGCGGATAAAGGCGCTGCCGCCCTGGCGACGAATGTCTTTTTTTATGGAGAAAGTTAAATATTTACCGTTAATTTCCGTCTCTTGAATGGTGTATTTCTCGTTGGTATCAATATTTTCGTCGGTATTCAGATTAATTTCGTATTTTTCACTGAAGAATTGGTGCCAATAGGGCAAATCACGGCATTTGTAATCGCGAATGTCCTTGGCAATGGAATAATCGAAATACATTAAATAGCGGCGGCCGTCCTTTTCCTTAAAGTAAATATCGTCCACTTCCACGGAATATTCGGTAATCAATTCATTGGCGCTTTTATCGTCGCTAATAATTTGAAATTGCGCGTTTTTAAAAATATTACGGAAATCCATATCCCGCCGGTCAGTGGCATAATTCATGGCCGAAAATAGAAAATTATTCCAGTTATCGAGAATTTCCTGGCGGGAAGCATTGCGGTAATAATTGCGACGGTTATTGGCCATGCCATTGCGGAATTTACTGCGAATATTAACCGTGCCCCGGCCATTCTTCGCATTGATATTAACCACCTCATCAACGCAGAAATGCTTATAGTGCATGGGCGGACGATACTGCAACGTGCTATTGCTCTCAATTGGTAAATAGCATTTAAAGGACACAAAGATGCGATTTTCCAATGTGCCGTAATCATCAATTATGGTTGGATCGACAAAATATTCTTCGCCATTATGCTGAATTTTCAGCACCACATGATTAAAGACCAATGGGGAAGGTTGGTAATAAAG
The DNA here is from genome assembly GCA_963533935.1 of uncultured Cardiobacteriaceae bacterium. Classification (GTDB taxonomy): domain Bacteria; phylum Pseudomonadota; class Gammaproteobacteria; order Cardiobacteriales; family Cardiobacteriaceae; genus CAUSKK01. The sequence continues at coordinate 24,446 of CAUSQL010000007.1, read as the reverse complement.
GTCAATGAAATCATCGGTGCGGAAATTAACCAAAACTATTTCTGAAGGTACCTGTAGATAGTCCAAAATGCTCTTCAGCAGCACACATTTGGCCTTGCAATCGCCCTGCTTATATTTAAAGGTAAGGGCTGGCGACTGGGGCAAATGGCCGTGCATTTCCGCCTCATTATAAATGTAATGCACCTGATTCTGCACATACTCAATGGCAGCGGCTATTTGTAAATCCCTATCGCCAATTACAGCTAACTTGTCGATTAATTCCGGGGCAAATTCCGCTAATTTATGCTCCGCCAGCGTCTCTTCATAATAGGGGGCAATAAAGGAAGACAATTCTGGCCAATCGGCTTTGGTGGCAAAATCAATAAATGGATTTATTTCCCGTTGATTATCCACATTATTAATATAATCACGATAGGAAAACTCCAGAGTTTCGCCCTTATTTATTAATCCACTTTCCTCGGGCAATAAATTATGGTCGCTATCGCGGAATAAAACTTTTTTATAGGAAACGGGTTCATCGCGCTCATTAATAAATTTGAAATTCAATTCGCCGTAGGACCAATAAACATCAGGGGTGCTCCAAATGCTGCGATAGAATTTTTTCCGCACCAGCTCCTTCTCTGGGAAGGTAATAATGCTGGAATCTTCCCAAATTAAAATGTCATAAAGGCGCAAGTCCTTAATGGTGATATTAACCTTCTTAAAGCTATTAAAAACGCCACCGCTGCTTTCCCGCTCATCATCCATCACCTTAATGGCAATGTCCGGCGTCTTATCAATTAATTGGCCATCTCGCAGCACAGCAATGCGGTGGATTAGGTATTGTTCGCCCTCTTCCACAACTTGCTCACGCACTGAAGCATTCTTTAGGGTGTCCGCCTGATTAAGGCTATAGGCCATGAGCGTGTATTCGCTATTTTCGGCATTGGTGGTATATAAAACCTTATCCAAGTAATAGCAGAAGTCCCGATGACTTTCTATCTGCTCCTTACTAAAGGCGTTTTCTTTAATTCTACTAACTATTTCCTCATCGCTATTCTGTTTAACCCAAAAACGCGGTGCTTCAAGGCTATATTCTTTTTCCATAATTACGTTTAACTGTTAAAAGAGGGAATTTACCATAAAAGGATTCATATCCCCAGCTCAAAAATTAGTTGGTCAATATGATAAAACCTGGCTGTGGGCTAGAAGGCGCATTGGCTGCTGTAGATAAAGAGGATAAATATATTTTACTCTAAGCAATTTAGCTTTTTAGCTAAATCAATTGTGGGAAATTATTTATTTGCTATTTACTTTCTAATGACTTAGTGAGACTATTAAAGTCAGTAAATGAAAAAGGCCACCCTTAGTGGGTAGCCTAAAGATTATTGGCGGACAGGGGGGGATTCGAACCCCCGATACGCTATTAACGTATACACACTTTCCAGGCGTGCGCGTTCGACCACTCCGCCACCTGTCCTAAAACTTTTATTTTGAGGCCTCTTTAATGGAAAGACGCACCCGCCCCTGCCGATCGACCTCCAGTAATTTTACCTTAACTTCCTGGCCAACTTGCAAAACATCTTCCACATTATTAACCCTCTGGTCAGAAATTTGGGAGATGTGTACCAAGCCCTCCTTGCCCGGTAAAAACGCAACAAATGCGCCAAACTCGGTAATTTTAACCACTTTTGCATCGTAAATCTTACCAATTTCCGGCTCGCTGGTAATTTCCTCAATTAACCGTCGCGCCTCATTGGCCGCCCGCTGGTCCGCCGACGCAATTTTTATGGTGCCATCGTCTTCAATCTCAATGACCGCACCGGTGGCGTCAGTGATGCCGCGGATAGTTGCGCCACCTTTGCCAATAACATCCTTAATTTTTTCCGGATTAATGCGGAAGGAGGTAAAGCGTGGCGCAAATTCCGACAGCTCCGGCCGGGGCTCAGCAATGGCCTCATTCATAACCTTAAGAATATGCAGTCTCCCCTCCCGAGCCTGGTGCAGCGCCTGCTCCATGATTTCCTGGGTAATCCCATCAATCTTAATGTCCATCTGTAGCGCCGTTACCCCCTGGGTGGTGCCAGCCACCTTAAAGTCCATGTCGCCTAGGTGGTCTTCGTCGCCGAGAATATCTGTGAGCACGGTAAAGCGCTCGCCCTCCTTAACCAGACCCATGGCAATGCCGGCCACCGGTGCCTTAGTGGGCACCCCGGCGTCCATCAGCGCCAGGCTGGCACCACACACTGAGGCCATGGAGCTGGAACCATTGGATTCAGTAATTTCCGAAACCACGCGAATGGTATAGGGGAAATCCTCCTTGCTGGGCAACATGGCTTCCACACCGCGGCGGGCCAGACGACCGTGGCCAATTTCCCGCCGCTTCGGTGAACCAAAGCGGCCCACTTCGCCAACGGAAAAGGGGGGGAAGTTGTAGTGCAGCATGAAACTGTCGTTGTATTCGCCGTGCAGCGCATCAATTATTTGCGCGTCCCGGTTGGTGCCCAGGGTGGTAACTACCAGCGCCTGGGTTTCGCCCCGGGTAAATAGGGCGGAGCCGTGCACCCGAGGCAGGACTCCAGTTCTGATGGTTATGGGACGTACGGTTTTCGTATCCCGACCGTCAATGCGCGGTTCCTTGGCTAAAATGCGGTCCCGCACCACTTTATATTCCAGGTCGTGCACCGCCTTATTTACGGCGGCCTCGTCCCAGGGGCCATCTTCCTGCACCAGCGCCGCCACCGCATCTTCATGGATTTGCGCCACCGTGTCTTGACGCAGCTGCTTTTGGGCAATTTGGTAGGCTTCGTTGAGGCGGCTGCCGGTCAATTCCTGCACCCGCAGTTCCAGCATCTCGTCCGCCGGCGGTGCTTGCCAATCCCAGGCTACTTTACCGGCCTTACTGGCCAATTCGTTGATGGCGGCGATTACCACCTGCTGTTGCTGGTGGCCGAACATGACCGCCCCCAACATCACTTCTTCGCTGAGCTCCTTGGCCTGGGATTCCACCATCAGCACGGCCTTTTCCGTGCCGGCGATGACCAAGTCCAGGTCCGAATCCTTTAGTTCGTTGTCTGAGGGATTTAAGAGGTATTGGCCATTTTTATAGCCCACCCGGCTGGCACCGATGGGCCCGTTAAAGGGCACACCAGCCAGCTTGATGGCCGCCGAAGCACCAATCATGGCGGGAATGTCCGCACTAACTTCCGGATTGCTGGCCATCACCGTGGCAATGACCTGAATCTCGTTGAAGAATCCCTCGGGGAACAGCGGTCGCAGCGGCCGGTCGATAAGGCGGGCCACCAGGGTTTCCCCCTCGCTGGGCCGGCCTTCACGTTTAAAGAAGCCGCCGGGAATGCGACCGGCAGCATAAAATTTTTCTTGATAATCAACGGTTAGCGGGAAAAAATCCTGTCCTTCGGCAACGGTCTTCTTGGCCACGGCGGTAACCATCACCACCGTGCCGTCCATATTCACCATTACCGCACCATCGGCTTGACGGGCAATTTCACCGGTTTCAAGGGTTACATTATGTTTCCCGTAGGAAAAGCTAATTGACGATTTTGCGCCTGTTGCAGTGTAATTCACGCTAACCCCGATAATTAGCGACGTAGGCCGAGCTTGGCGATTAGGTCGCGGTAACCTTCAAAGTCCGTACGTTTGAGATAATCCAAATGGCGGCGGCGCTGGCTAACCATGCGCAGTAGGCCGCGACGGGAATGATGGTCTTTCTTATGGGTGGCGAAGTGCTTCTGCAGGTCTTCGATGCGGGCCGTTAGCAGGGCCACCTGGACAAAGGAAGAACCGGTGTCGCCGGCTTTCTTTTGATATTTTTCAATAATTTCTTTGCGTGCTTCGTTGTTTAGCATATTAATCCTTAATGTTTATTGCCTACCGATGGCTGGGGCGGGCGGAAATGGCGAAATTTTAGCCTAAATTTTGCGGACAGGTTTGGATAATTTCCAACACCTCCGCACTGCTATCCACCAGCTTCAACAGCTGCAAATCATCAGGGCCAATCATACTTTCTCGCATGAGGGTGTTTTCCATCCACTGCAACATATTGCCCCAAAATTCCCTGCCCACCATGATTATGGGTGCCGGTGGCACTTTTTTGGTTTGAATTAACGTTACTATTTCAAAGAATTCGTCCAGAGTGCCAAAGCCGCCGGGCATGATGACGTAGCCGCAAGCATATTGGACAAACATGGCCTTTCTGGTGAAAAAGAAGCGGAAATTTAGGGAAATATCCTGGAACTTGTTGCTTTCCTGCTCGTGGGGCAGCTGAATGTTTAGGCCGACGGATTGGCCCCGGGCGCCGGCCTTGGCGCCGCGATTGGCCGCTTCCATCAGCCCGGGGCCGCCGCCGGAAACAATGGAAAAGCCCGCATCGGATAAGTCCTTGGCAATGGTGTGGGCCAGTTGGTAATAGGGGTGCTCCGTGCCCATGCGGGCGGAACCGAAAATGCACACGGCGGGTTCAATGGCTGCCAGCCGGTCCAGACCCTCCACAAATTCACTCATAATCTGGAAGACCTTCCAGCTGTGCGGTTGAAAATAGCTCATGCCTAATCCTTAAACATACAGTGAAAGCGCCCCTATGTCTGTAAAAACCCAGACCAGCAGATTTAAATTAATTGGTGTTTACATACATAAGGGCGCTTCCTATGTATTTAAATAATCCAGCAGTTGAAAGTAGAAGGACCAATTAAAGGAACGGCTCGGGTCAGTCTTGCGGCCCGGCGCCACCTGCTCATGGCCACGGATATTTTCCCGGGTTAATAGGGGGTAGCGCCGCTGCAATGCCCGGGTCAGCCGCGCCAGACATTGGTATTGGGCCAGGGTGTAGGGGCAATCGTCGTAGCCGTTCAGCTCCACGCCCACGGTGAAATCGTTGCAATTGTCCCGGCCGTCCAGCTGCGACTGGCCCGCATGCCAGGCCCGCTGCTCGGTGGCGACGAACTGCCAGCACTGGCCGCCGCGGCCGATGAGGAAGTGGGCCGACAGCCGCAGCGGCGCGATGGGCGGAAAATAGGGGTGGGCGCTCGGGTCCAGCCGATTCAGGAATAAATCCTTAATGAAGTCCAGGCCCCAGACCGCCGGCGGCAGGCTGATGCTATGGATAATTAGCCCGGCCACCGGCGCCGGCCGCCCGTTAAAATTGGGGCTCGGCAATTGCCGGGCTTCGGGCCAGTAGCCCTGGCCGTCAATGGGGCAATAATCAGCGGCCACGGGGGCGAACGACCACCGCCAGCAGCAGCAAACCCACATATAACAACATGGACCACATGGGAATGCTCAGGCCCAGCCAGGTGTCCTTGGTGGCGCAGTCCCCGTCCCCCTGCATGGCCTGCCAGAGGCCGTCAAAGAGGGTGTTGCGCTTCATCAACGCATAGAAATCCAGGCCACAGGACGGCACCTGGTCGGGGGGCAGGCTCTGAATCCACAGGTGGCGGGCCGCCAGCGCAATGCCGAAGAAAATCACCAGAAACTTAAAGGCGCCCAGCAGCCAGCGGCCGTAGCTCTTGGGAGCGATGAGGGCATCCAGCAGGAAGGCCAGGCCGATGAGTCCGAAGGCCAGCCGCTGCATCATGCACAGGGGGCAGGGGGTCATGAACAGGGTGTGCTCCAGATAGAAGTAGGCGAAGGCGATGGCACCGAAGCAGCCCAGACCGATGAGCGCATTTAGGAATCGAATGTTTCTCTCTTGCATATTGATTACTGAAAGTTTAAAAAAGGAAAAATTATAACCGCTGGCCATTGCTTTTCGCGACGGCCGGCCCTTGGAAGGAGCAATTGATGGGCAATTTCTATGACCCAATTTCCCTGGCAAAACGGGAAAATCTAATGAATTTATTAACGGCCCTGGAGGGGCACCTGCGCCGGCGGGACTGGTGGGAAGAGCAGAGCCCGCCGGCGGCGGCGTTGAACTCCCGCGAACCCTTCTGTGTGGATTACCTCAGCTTTAGCCAGTGGCTGCAATGGATTTATATCCCGAAGATGCGCAGCCTGGACATACTGCCGCAGCGCTCGGGCCTGCTGCCCATCGCCGAAGAGGCCTGGAAGGGCTGCTCTGACATAATGGAGCTGCTGCGGCTGGTGGAACAGCTAGATGGAATTATCAATGAAACCTAAGGCCCTGTTGCTATTGCTGCTGGCCGGCTGTTCCTACCGTTCCATCGGCACCATCATTGACGATAACGCCCAGGAAATGGCTATCCGCAGCCGCCTCTTCGCCAATAAGCGCATTAACGACAACAGCAATATCACCGTAACTATGTATAACGGCCGGGTGCTACTCACCGGCGAGGTGCGCGACCAGCAGATTGCCACGGAGGCGGTGCAGGTGGTGCAGATGAATGGCAACGTGCGGGAAATTCGCAACTTCCTGGTGGTCGGCCCCATGAGCACCTTTTCGGAGCGCTCCTACGACGCGGGCCAGACGGCAAAAATCAAGGCGGCGCTGATGGACATTAAGATGCGCGGCTTTAACCCCACTAACATTAAGGTGGTTACGGAACATGGCACCAGCTACCTCATGGGCATCGTTACCCGCAGTCAGGCCCAGGCGGTCAGCGACAAGGCGCGCCAGGTTACCGGCGCCCGCTCCATCATCACCCTCTTTGACCTCTACAATGGCCAGTGATAAACATACAGCCTAAGCGCCCGTATGTTTGTATAAAGCCGATAAACATACAAGAGAAGCGCCCGTCCGTTTGTAATTGGCTAATTTACATACATGATAAGCGCCCGTCCGTTTGTATAAACGGCCTCACATTTAATTCCCAGGATAACTATGACCTACGCATTCTTTGACTTCGACGGCACCATCACCACCGGCGACAGCTTTATGCCCTTTCTGCGCCACCAGCTGGGGCCGGGCAAGTTCGCCCTAAAAATGCTACAGCTTTCCCCTGTGCTTGCCGCCTACGGCCTGAAATTAATGGCCAACCAGCGGGCCAAGGAGAAGGTGCTGGAGGCCACCGTTAAGGGTCAGATGGAAATGGAGATACTCCGCGCCGCCGAAGAGTTCTTCCCGCAGCTCAAGCTGCTGCCGGCGGGCTTGGCAAAATTAAAGGAAGAACAGGCGGCGGGCCGCCGCTGCGTATTGGTGAGCGCCTCACCGGAGCTGTTCCTTCGCACCTGGGCGGACAAGCTGGGCTTTCAGCAGGTCATTGCCACCCGCTTAGAAATTGCCAACGGCCTGCTGACCGGTAAGCTGGCCGGCGCCAACTGCTACGGCCCAGAGAAGGTGAGGCGCATTGAAGAGGAACTGGGCGCCGGCGCCTGGACCGACAGCTGCGGCTACGGCGACAGCCGGGCGGACTTGCCCATGCTACGGCGCTGCGGCCAGGGCTTTCTGCGCCGCGGCACCGAATTCACCGTTTTAAATAATCAGGTGTAACGCCGACCCAGCGGCATTTTCACCGGCCGCTTCTTCTTGGCCGGCTTCAGCCAGATGAATACATTGGCCAGGGCCGCCAGCAGCGCCGTCCACAGGTCGTTAAACCAGCTGAGCACCTTCTTCGCAAACTTCGCCAGCTTGGCGGTGAATTTGCTGCCGGCCTTGGCGCCGCCCTTGGCCGCTTTGGCCGCCTTCGCCTCCTTGCGCGCCAAATCAATGAAGCGCCGTTCGCCCATGTCCTGCAGCAGCCTTACCCCCTCGTTGCCGTGGGCCATGGCCACCTTTAGGCTGTGGCCGTTATTGGCCCGCGCCGCCGCGGCCAGGATTTTATCGCCGTAGAGCTGGTGCATTAGCGCAGCATCGTCGCCGAAGCGCTGGGCGAATTTGCCCAGCTGGCGCAGGTGCTCCTCATTCTTGGCGGCGGCCAACAGATGCAGCCCGCCGGCCTGCTTACTCAAGGGGCTAATGTCGCCCATGATTTGCGCCAATTTCTGCGGGTTCTTGTAATTCTTTTCCACGGTTTTCCACAGCCAGCTGGGCAATTTGCCGAGCTTTTTCGCCGTTTTCAGCATGGTGATGCCGCTTTTAACCGCAGTGGAACCGGCCACCGCGGGCGCGGCGGCGCCACCGGTGCCGGCCGTCCCCACCAGCGACGCCACCTGGGAACCGGTGGCCACCAGACCCAGCGACGACAGAGCGACGACAATCTTATCTACTTCCTCGTCGTTCCAGGCCTTCCAGCCCTCCTTGGCCAAATCGCGCAGGTCGCCGATGACGAGAAAATCCGACACCAGCGCCGAGCTCTGGCCGATGGCCTCGTCGCTTTGCCCCTTGAAGAGGCCCTGGCCGAACTTGCCCAGCTGGTAGCCCCATTCGCTGCGCTTGCCGTCGATTTCCTTCTGCAGTGCCAGCAGCTGCGGGTCGTTTTTCAGATGGTCGAAGTGGCGGAAGAATTTCACCTGGGCGCTGGCTTCGGCGTAGCGCTCCTGATTCTTCAGCTTCGTAATCTGCTGTACCGGATTAACCGGCGGCGGCATGACCATGAATTCATCGGCGAGAAAGGGGATTTTGCTCAGGTTCTGCACGAGAAAAACCCCGGCGGCGAAAACGCTAACCAGGGCGCTGAGCAGCAATTTACTTAAAAAACGCTTCATTTGATGTAATCCGAAATGTCCAGTTTCCAATCGTCCTGCACCGACCGCAGCTTCAGCATCACCGCCACCCCCTTGGATTTGCGGTGGCCGTCCGAGGCGAAGAGCAGCACTTCCAAATAGCCGTCGTCGAAGTACTTAATGTTCTGCACCTCGAAGAAGGGCGGCGAGCCCAGGTTGGCTGCGTCAATGGTGGCCTTCATGCCGTTGTGCATCTTGCGCAGGTTTTCCTTCAGACAGTTGGCATCAAAGCACTTGGGCCCGTAGGTGCGCACGGACAGGGCTTCGGGATTTTTATAGAGGGCCTGGGCGAAATATTCCGCCTTGGTGGCCAGCAGTTCAAATTCATTGAGATTGGTTTTTTCCGTGGGAACGCTGGTGGCCGTGGGGGTGGGCGTCGCTGTGGCCGTGGCTTTAGTTTTCGGCTTCTGGGCGCAGCCGGCCAGGAGCAGGACGAAGATGAGTAGCTGTTTCATGAAAATCCTTAAGTTAAAGGGCCCCGAGGGCGGTTTTCCCGATAAAAAATTCTAAAAGGGCCGCGGGAACCAGGCAAATTTTCCTGCATAATGGCGGCCCCTATTAAATCGGAGCAATTATGAACGAAATTAGCACCACGAGCGGCCATCTGGGCTTCCCCCCGGACCTGCTCATCGGCTTCCTGGTTTTATCCATTGGCGCCATCATCATTGACCTTTACGCCCATAAGAAGGACGAGGCCATTAGCCTGAAAAGCGCCGCCCTCTGGTCCATTTTCTGGATTGCCATTTCTCTACTATTTGGCCTGTACATTCAATTCACCCACCCGGGCGACTATTCCAAACTATTCTTCGCCGGCTACGCCCTGGAGAAGGTGCTGTCCGTGGACAACCTCTTCGTGATGATGGCCATCTTCAGCTGGTTTAAGGTGCCGGAGCAGTACCGCCACCGGGTGCTGTACTGGGGCATCATCGGCGCCATTGTCTTCCGCCTCATCTTTGTGGTCATTGGTTCGGCGCTGATGGCGGCCAGCCACTACGTGGAAGCGCTGTTTGCCGTCATCATCGGCTGGAGCGCCTACAAAATGATGAGCCAGGACGACGAGGACGAGCCGGACGAGGACTTTTCCGAGCACGCCGCCTACAAATTCACCCACAAAATCTTCCCGGTGTGGCCGCGCTTCTTTGGCCATAACTTCTTCCTCAATGAGAAAGAGCTGGAACAGGCCCAGCGGGAACAGCCGGACGTGAAGCTGGAGCTGGCCGGCGAGGACGTGAAAACCCACGACCAGAGCCACGCCAAAGCCTTTAAGAAGGGTACGCTGGTGGCCACGCCGCTGTTGCTGTGCCTGGTGGTCATTGAATTGACTGACGTGATGTTCGCCTTTGACAGTGTGCCGGCGGTGCTGGCGGTGTCCAAGGAACCGCTCATTGTCTACAGCGCCATGATGTTCGCCATTCTCGGCCTACGGACCATGTACTTCGTGCTGGAAGCGCTGAAGAGCATGCTGGCCCACCTGGAAAAGGCGGTGATTATCCTGCTCTACTTCATCGCCCTGAAGCTGCTGCTGTCGGCCTTCAATATCTACCACATCAGTGCCAACGCCTCGCTGCTGGTGGTGCTAGTGGTGCTGGGCGGCGGCATCGCGGCGTCGTTCATCTGGCCCGATAAGCTTAAGGAGAGCAAGGGCCCACAGGAATAGGGCTCGGTGGCCTAAGCCGACGGACGGGCGGTTCTTCGCCGCCACATCGGTTTAGACACCCATTGCTTTACAAACGGACGGACGGTTCTTCGCTCCTTCGGAGCTTAGGCGCCCACTGTCTTACAGACATACGGGCGCTTCACCTGTATGTATTTACGGCTCTAAATACATACAGGAGAAGCGAAGCCTGAGCGCAGCGAAGAACCGCCCGTTCGTTTGTAAATAAGAATTTCGGGCATAAAAAAAGCCACCCATAGGGTGGCTGGTAATAATTCCGGTGAATTATTTTTTCGCAGCTGGCGTAGCGCTGGCAGTGGCAGAAGCGGTGGCACTGGCAGCTGGAGCAGCAGCTTTAGCATCGGCTTTGGCTTCTTCCTTGGCCTCTTTAGCTTCTTCTTTGGCTTCTTTAGCCTCTTCCTTCGCTTCTTCGGCTTCTTCCTTAGCGTCTTCAGCGTCTTCTTTCGCGTCGCTTACGGGAGTTTTAAGGGCCTCAGTGGCAGCTTTACAGAAAGCGTCCTGCTCTTTTTCACCAACGGCAGCAACTTGGTCTTTTACTACTTTAAGAGCAGCTTCAACGTCGTTGCCTTCTTTTTTGAAAGTTTCTTCGGCAGTTTTGAAATACTCTTGGCAGCTGGCTGGCACATCGGCAGCAAAAGAAGCAGCAGAAGCTAGAGCGAACATTGCCAAAACTAGTTTTTTCATAATTTTTTTCCTGTTTAGTTAAAAATTGGTGTTTCTCGCGAAACGCGGGCCAGTCTATACCAGAAAGATAGAGTTATCTATTAAATTTTTAATGGTTTCCCGACGGTCGTTTTATTTTTCCAATAGAAAAACAGCAGCAGATGCAGGGCAAAGGCCAGTATGGCCGACCACAGCACGTCCTGGGAATAGTGCATGGCCAGCGCCACCCGGCTATACATGACCAGCCCGGCCCAGCCCGTTACCGCCAGCGTTAGCAGGCCGCGCCAGAAGCTGCCAAAGCCCAGCACAATCACGAACAGCAGCGCCTGCGACACGGCAAAAATGCTGTGGCCCGAGGGGAAGCTGTAGCCCACCTCACGGCTGCGGTGCTGCACCAGGTAGGCCGGCTCGTCGCTGTCCTGGTAGTGGGCCAACACCAGCTTGGCCCGCTCTTCCCGGCTCTGGCCGTAGAACTCCTTAATTTTCTCCTGGTTCCCGTCGAACATGGCAGTAATGAAGGGGCGCGGCTCGGCAAAGGCCTGCTTTAAACCGGTTTTCAGCAGCTGGGTGGAGCCAAAGGATAGGAGGATTAACAGCAACACCAGCCGCCGCCGGTAGCTGAAGGCCAGCAGCAGTAGAGCGAACAGGGTCAGGGTGATTAGCACATAGGGGAAGGAGGCGCTTTCGGTGGCGATAAAGAGCCAGAACGGCTGGCCTGACCCCGGAAGAAAATATGAGATAAAAAAGGGCCAGCCGATGAGCAGGCCGCCAATAATGAAATATCCAAACATAGCGTAAAAAATACCCGCCCGAAGGCGGGGCAAATTAGTCAATTAAAATCCTTAACATGCGCCGCAGCGGTTCGGCGGCGCCCCACAGCAGCTGGTCGCCCACGGTAAAGGCGCTCAAATACTCCTGGCCCATGGCCAACTTGCGCAGCCGGCCCACCGGCGTATTTAAAGTGCCGGTAACCGCCGCCGGCGTCAGCCGTTCCATGGAGGCCTGCTTCTCGTTCGGCACCACCTGGGCCCAGGGATTATGGTTGGCCAGCAGCTCTTCTATTTCCCTAAGGGGTAAATCCCGCTTCAGCTTCAAGGTGATGGCCTGGCTGTGGCAGCGCATGGCGCCGACGCGCACGCAGAGGCCGTCGATGGCGATGGGGTTAGCGCTGCGGCCGAGAATCTTATTGGTTTCCGCGCCGCCCTTCCATTCTTCTCGGCTCTGGCCGTTGTTTAAATCCGCGTCAATCCAGGGGATAAGACTGCCGGCCAGGGGCACGCCGAAATTGGCCCGGGGATAATCGGTGGAACGCAGCGCCGCCGCCACCTGGCGGTCGATGTCGAGAATGGCGCTGGCGGGATTGGCCAGCTCTGTCGCGACCGCATTATGCAGATAGCCCATGCCGGCCAGCAGCTCGCGCATGTTTTTCGCGCCGGCGCCGGAGGCGGCCTGGTAGGTCATGGGGCTGGCCCATTCCACCAGGTCGGCGGCGAAGAGACCACCCAGGGCCATTAACATTAGGGAAACGGTGCAGTTGCCGCCGATGAAGTCCTTTTTCCCCTCATTCAGGGCGCGGTCGATGACCAGCCGGTTCACCGGGTCAAGAATGATGGTGGCCCGCTCTTCCATGCGCAGGGTTGAGGCGGCGTCAATCCAGTAGCCGCTCCAGCCCGCCGCCCGCAGCTGACCGTGCACGGCCTTGGTGTAATCGCCGCCCTGGCAGCTGATGATGATGTGCTGACTGCCGAGGGCGGCCAGGTCGTGGGCGTCCTGCAAGGGGGTGCCGTTGGGCGCCGGCTGGCCGGCCTGGGAGGTGCTGAAATAGGTGGCCTGCACCCGCTCCAAATCTCCCTCGGCGGCCATGCGCTCCATTAATACCGAGCCCACCATGCCGCGCCAGCCCACAAGACCAACTTTTTTCATGTTTACTCCGAAGAAAATTAAAGGCCTATTATGGTGCAAAGGCCCGGCGGCCGGGCGAAATTAGCGCGTTTTCGCCGCTTGAGCCACGTATTTACCGACGGACGGGCGCTTCCCCTGTATGTATTTAAGGCTCTAAATACATACAGGGGAAGCGCCCGTCTGTTTGTATAAAGCTATTCCTACAAGTACTGAGCCAGCCACAGGCGGAAGCGCAGGCCCCAGCCACTGCTCCAGCCGCTGGTGCTGTAAAGAATTTTGCCGTCCTTGAGAATAATGGCCGTGGGTGTGTACCTGACGCCGAGGGCGGCGGTCAAACGTCCCTCCGGGTCATTGACCACGGGAAAATGCAGGCCGTGCGCCGCCATGTAGCGCTTCACCTCCGGCCCGCTGCCGGAATTCCAGGCCACGCTGACCACCGGATAATCGGCCGCCAGCCCCTCCACCGCCGGCGAGGTGAGGCGGCAAAAGACGCACCAGCTGCCCCAGACGTAGAGCAGCTGCGGTTGGGGACTGTGTAAGTTGTGGGGCTGGCCGGCCAGGTCGTAGAGCTGGGCGGGAATGGCCACGTGCCGCGGCGGCGAGCGCCAGTAGTCCACGGCAAGCAAGACGAGGAAAAGCAGCAGCAGGCTGGCCAGATTGGTGAGGATTTTCTTCTTTAACACGGGAATTACCTGGGGGAACGGGCCGTTATTTTCCCCTGGGGCCGCGGCCTTTACTGGTCTGAAGCCCGCCGGCCCTGGCTTAAAACCATCGGCCGGCCCTTCGTAATTTAATGGCTAAACATACAGGGGAAGCGCCCTATTGTTTGTAATTAGCGTTTTACAAACAACGGGGCGCTTCTGCTGTAGGTATTCGGGCTAGAAAAAAGACCGGAGCGTTGGCCCCGGCCCTTTTCTTTTAGCTCTACGGCTTAAGGTTTTATGGCTCCCATCGTTTCAGCTGGCTACCGCCGCAGTAGGGTAATTAAGGCTAAATACATACAGGGGAAGCGTAGCACTACGACCTTTAGGTCGTAGAACCGCCCCGCCGTCGGTAAACCGCCCTAAACGTAAGAAGGCCCAACTAAGTTGGGCCTTCCGGGACGTTGCCTTCTACCACTGGTAGCCGATGCCGGCGCCGACGCCCACCTTCTTACTGTTGGCGTTCACCGAACCCTTCAGCACCCATTTGCCGTTGTCGCTCAGGGCGGACATGCCGACGGCAATGGCGTTTTGGCCGTTGTAGTGCGCCACGCCCAGGCCGACCATGTTCTTGCCGGGCAGATAGACCTGGGGCAGGTTCGCACTGGCCATGGCCGAAGCTATGCCCGCGTCCTTATGCTTCAAATCATCATAGAGCCGGTGCAGCTGGGCACCATTGACCGCGTCGGTGCTGTCCGGCGCAATGCGGCCCGGCGCCACGTTGCTGATGGTGCGGCCGCCGGCGTTCAGCCCGTTGGCGCCCACGTAGTTGGTGCCGGCCACGCTCACGCCATTACCATCAACCACCGTATTGCCGGCCTGCAGGCTGTTCACGCTGACGTTGTCCGCCAGCCCCACCTGGTAGTTCTTGCCGGAGCGGTTAATGCGAATGCCCTGGCCGGCGGAAACCGTGGTGTTATCTTCCACGATGGTGGTGTGGTAAACGTTGGTGGTGTTAGTGACGTTAGTGGTGCTACCCCGCGCCACCTTGGCCACCGCCTTCAGCTGGGACACGTTCACCGCGTCGCTGTCGTTGGAACCGGCGGCCACATTAACAATTTGCCGCGTCTGGCCGTTCTGGCCCACGGACACTGCGCCCTGGCTGCCGCTGACCGTGGCGAGAATGGCGTTCTTATCGGCCGTTTCGGCGTTGTCGTTGGCATAAACCTGATTGGCGCTGGCGCTGGCCGTGGCGCTGGTGCTGGCACCGCTGATGGCGGCCCGGTCGGCGGTGGAGTTGGCACCGAGGGCAACGCCACCGGCCGCGCTGGCCGTGGCCCCATTACCGCTGGCCACGGTGTTTTCCGCACCGGCTGTGGCACCGTTACCCACGGCGACGGCCCCGTTGCCGGCGGCGCTGGCGCTGGTGCCGGCGGCCAAGGCATTGGTGCCGGTGGCGCCGGTGTTGTCATGGTTGGCCACCGGAGTGCCGTTGTCATTAACGCTGTAATAGTGCGTTTTCGCGGCGTTCAGCTGATTCACATTGACCGCATCGGTGCCGGCGACGCCGGGGGCCACGTTGCCGATGGTCTTATTGCCGGCGTTAATGCCGTTTTTGGTTACGCTGGGGCCGCCGTTGATGGTCAAACCATCGTTATTCATGGTGCTGTCGCCGGTCTTAACGCTGGTGAAATTGGGGTCGGTGGAGAAATTCAGCGTTACCTTGCCGTTGGCGTCCTTGTTGGCCGTAAGGTTGGGATTTACGGAAACCACGTCCTGCACGGAGCTGTCAGCCTTGCTCAGGCTAGCCTTGGCGCCGGCGGACAAGTCCACCTGGTAATCGGTGATATTGGTGGTGGTGTTCTTCGTCCCCGGTGTAACGCTAACCAGGCCAGAGCCGGCGGAAACCGTGGTGCCATCGGCGTTGATGGTGTAGATGGTCTGGTTCTGGCCGCCGGTGCTCGGTTGGACGCTGGCAATGTTGGTGCCGCCGACCACTTCGGTTTTTGCCGCCGCCACATTGCGGTTAATGTTATTTACCGCGTCGTTCAGCTGGCCCAGATTAACGGCGTGGTCGTTGGCGGTGCCGGCGGCTAGGCCGGTAATCGGCTTGCTGTTCATGTTAATGCCGCTACCGTTAATGACCGGGCCGTTGTTGATGGTCAGGCTGTCGGCCGTCAAATTCGGCTTGGTGGCGATGGTGATTTCCTTGCCGTTATTGGTGATGGCGATGTTGTTGCCATCTTTAAAGTTCACCGTGTCCTTGGGTTTGACGTTCTGGGCCGGACTGCCATTGACCTGGAAGTTCCAGCCGGCATTGACGGATTTAATGGCGTCGTGCACGGTGTTTTCGCCGGTGTCGCCAATGTTAGTCATGGTGATATTGCCCTTGTTATCCATGGCCGCATTGCCACCCAGGGTCTTAACCGTGGTCTTGCCGAGATTGCCCAGTGCCTCCTGAGTTAAATAGAGCTGGCTGCCGTTGATGGCGTCGGTGCTGTCCTTACTAATTTTTCCGGCGGCCACATTAATCAGCTGCCGTTCACCGCCATCTTTGCCGACGCTAACCACGCCATTGGCCGCATTGCCCACGCCGGCAAAGCCGTTGTAGGTGATGCCATTGACGGTGGCCTGAGTTTCGGCGGTGGCAGCCCGGTCGGTGGAAGCGTTGCCGAGCACCACGCTGTTGGCCTGGCTGGTGGTTACGTCCTTGCCGAGGACAAAGCTGTTTTCCTGGCCAACGGTGTTGCCACTGCCCAGGGCGCCGGAGCCATTGCCGCTGACGCTATTACTTTTACCTACGGCCACGGCGGCACTGCCAGTGGCTTCAGCCTTATGGCCCACGGCGGTGGCACTGCTGTTGCCGGTGGCTTTGGCCTCTAGACCAACGGCAGTGGTTCCCCACTGGTCTGCCTTACTGGAAGCACCCAGTGAGGTGGCGCCGGCGCCGCTGGCGTTGGCATACACACCCACCGCCGTTGCTGAATCCTTACTGCTGCGCGCCCCATCACCTAGAGCCACGCTGGATTTGCCGGTGGCATGGGAATCCTGACCCGCCGCCAGCGAGTTTTGACCAAAGGCCTCCGCCTTCTGACCAAAGGCGGCAGCATTGGTGCCTTTGGCACTGCTATCCGCACCAACGGCAACAGAGCCCAGGCCAGTTACGGTGCCGGAATCGGCGGTGGCCGTGCCGGCTTCCACCGTTGCATTGGTACCAATGGCGATGGCGTTGTCGGCGGCGGCGTTGGATTTATAGCCCACGGCCACGGACTTGGCGCCCTTAGCCACCGTGCGGGCATTGGCATCGTCGCCGCCACCGATGGCCACGCCGTACTGATTCTGCACTTCAGCATAGGCACCAACGGCGGTGGCGGTGCTGGCCTTCACATTGGCGGAGTTACCAATGGCCACCGCATCTTTAAGGGCCTGTTCGCCGGTGTACGTAACGGTTTCGTTGCGGGTGGCAATGCTATTGCCCCGGCCGGCCGGGTCCGTGGACGTAAGGTTGGCACCGGTAGCACCTAATTTAATGTTGTTACCAAAGACCACGCTGTCCGTGGTCTGGCCACCCACAATGTTTTTATTACCAATGGCGTAGTTGCCGGTACCGCCCACATAGCTGCGAGAAGTTTTATCAAAATTGCCCGGGTTACCGTGGGGAGCAGAACTCCAGGCGCCCGATGACTTGCCACTGACCACGGTGCCCGTACCCAGGGCCGTGCTACTGCTCGCTGAATCGGTGGCGATGGTGTTATAGCCCACGGCCGTGCTGGTCAATCCCTTGGCATAGCTGAATGAACCCACGGCGGTGGCCCGCTGGCCGCCACCGGAGGCCATGGTGCCAAGAGCCACAGCACCGTTGCCATTGGTATAGGCCCGGGTGCCCACCGCCGTAGACCAGCCCACGTTCGCACTGGAGTAGGAACCAATGGCCGTATTGTTTTCGCCGGCGTTGGCGGCGGCCCGGTTACCAATGGCAATGCCATCGCGGTCTTGCACCGAAACGTTCTGGCCGACACCAATGGAGGCGATACCTTGCAAAGTGTTCTGTGTACCAATGGCGATGGCTCCGTCGGCGGCGGCCTGGTTTTGACGGCCCACGGCAATGGAATCTAGAGCCGTCGCCTCGCTTTTACGGCCAATGGCAATGGAGGTGTTCTTGCCGGTGCCGCCGAGCTTACTTTCGCTACCAATGGCAATGCCAAATTGGGATTCGCCGGTATTTGTCCCCTGGCCCAGAGCAATGGAATGGAGAGAAGTAGCTTGTGCCTTATGGCCAACGGCTACGGCAGAAAGGCCAGAGGCGACGGTATCTACTCCCGCCGCCAAGGCATTGGCGGCCGTGGCCCCATCATTGTTGTAGTTGCCATCTGTGGGCGCGTTGCCCTTGACGCTGTAATAGTGCGTTTTATTGGCGCCGATTTGTTCCGCCACCGCATGGAGCTGGCTGCCGTTAATGGCGTCGGTGCTATCGGCCGCAATCTTTCCGGGGGCCACATGTTTAATCTGGCGCTCGTAGCCGGCGCTGCCCACGGAAACCTGGTCGCCGGGCGCCACACTGTCAGTGACCGTTCCTCTTTTAACACTGCCGGCAAAGGCCTTGTTGGGGTCCGTATCACTGCCATAGGTGATGCCGGCAACGGTGGCCGTTTTCACACTTTCGGCATCAGTTCCGGTGGTGGAGCCGGAGCCCAGGGCTACCGCGTTATCTTTACTGGCGTTGGCGCCCACACCGAGGGCAGTGGCGGCCAGGCCGCTGGCGGTGGTTTTCGTACCGAAGGCGGTGGAAAGATTACCGCTGGCCTGAGATTGCACACCGACGGCCACGGCGGCGTCACCGGTGGTGGTGGCCCGATATTGATTTCTCCTGTCAACCAAGTCATCGCCGGTGAGATTTTTGTAATTTGTGGCGGTGGTGGAAGAGTTAAGGCCCGTTGCACCTGTGGAAACCGTGTCCAAATCGTCGCCACCGATGGCCACCGAGGAATTACCCTGGGCCACCACGTTATTGCCCAGGGCCGTGGACTGGTCGCCCACTGCCTTAGTTTCAGCACCTATGGCAATGCCCTGGCTTAACGCCGCATTGGCCTTATAGCCAATGGCAACAGTTTCCTTACTAAGGGATTGGCTGTCTCTACCGATGGCTATGGCGCCCCGCTTATATTGCGCATGGTTACTAGAATCGGCCTTACTGCCACGACCCACGGCGATGTCATCTTCACCGCTGGCTGTAGCCGGGTTGATGGCTGGATTGGGGCTGATGGTCAAACTATTAGTGCCGGTGCCGTTATTCATCACTGGAGCCGCCAGTGCCGGCGCGGCGTTCAGCAATGAGCCAATGGCTAGAGCGGCCAGGCTCCGCCTAATCACTCCGTTGGCTTTGCCGTGGCTGCGAACGTTTTCTCCCACGGCCACCCAGGCGCCCAGGGCGCGGTTGTAAATACTTTTATAGATTCGATTCATTAAAAATTCCTTAGCGGGCGAAGCCCAATGTTAATTTTTCCTATCAATATCGCTGGCCGGGGCCGCTGCAGTAGCGCCGGTGTCCACGTCGATGGTTACCCGCCGGTTCGGCTGCAGGCAGCGAATTAGCTCCGGCCGACTTTGTTCCGCACATTGCACCAACGGTTCAGCCTTGCCCACGCCCTTGGCCGAGCGCACCGGTAGCCCCTGGTGCTGCAGATAGTCTTGCACCGTCCGCGCCCGTGCCTCGGACAGGCGCTGGTTATAGTCATCGGCGCCGAGGCGGTCGCTGTGGCCGACAATGTCAATGGCCCGCATATTGGCCTGGCCCTTCAGCTTTTCCACCAGCCCGGCCAGGGTGGCGCGGCCGGCGGCGTTCAAATCGCTGCGGTCAAAATTAAAGAGGGCATCGGCACTGAGATTGGTGCGCTCCACCCCCGGGGCCGGCGGTTGCACCTCCGGCAGCGGCGGCGGGCAATCGCTGCCGGCCGGTTCCACGGCGCGCCAGTGGAAGCTGCCCGTGCGCAGATTGTCGTCGAAGAGCACCTTCAGCTGGCAGGTGCGCAGGCCGGCCGCCGTTTTGAAGTGGAAGAGATAATCCCACTGGCGCACGCGGAAGAAACCCTCCTGGTAGTGGGGGTGGCCGAAGAGCTGATAGAGCTGGTCTTTGGTCATGCCGGGGCTTAGGCTGTGCACGTCCTGCAGATTGGGATAGGTGCCGCGCTGGCCGTCCATGACCGTGGTGTAGGGGTCAGGAAATTGGGGATTCTGAGGGTCCCCGGGAACGGAACAGGCGCTCAAAATGAGCAGCTGTGCCACGAGCAGTGATTTCTTAAACATATTAAAAAGGCCCTTTTAATTTAATTTTTCGATGGATTAGCCAGCAATTTATAGGCCAGAGACCCGGCCCCCGTGGCGGTTTTACAAACAGATGGGCGCTTTACCTGTTTGTAAATATCGCTATTTTTACAAACAGGTAAAGCGCCCTGTTGTATTTAAACCGGTATCACTATGTTAAGCCATTGCCCGACCTAGCACCCGTGAAAATCCGCGGGGCAGAACGCAATTTGTCGCCCATCTCACCGGGGTTTTAAGCGCCAGATGCTACGGAGCCCGGGCCAGATATTTAAGTGCGCCGGGCGCTCCTTTCATTTATACAAACGGAGGGGCGCTTAGGCTGTATGTTTAATTCGCCGGTTTTCAGTCGGCATCGTCACATTCTTCATCATCATAATCGGCATATTCCTCGTCAAGCTCATTGCTGACGTCCGCCCAGCCGGCCCAGTAATCGCTCTGGCCGTGGTAAAAGGCCCAGAACGGCGCCAGGAACTGCTCCTCGTCCGCCCGCGGATAGTAACGGCGGTAATGGTGCCAGCTGCCGTCGGCGCTGTAGCGGCGCGTCTCCACCAGCAATTCGCCATTTTCCAGCGGCGCCGCCTGCACGTAATCCGGTGCGGACGGGTCGAAGAGGACGAGAAAATCTTCCTCGCCGCGCAAATCCAATAGCTCGCTGCGTACTTCCGCCCAGCTTAGCTTGTCAAAATCGCTGTAATTTGTGCTAACGCTTTTCATAATTCCCCGTTAATTCCTTATTAATAGAAATCATAGTAGAGCAGCCAATCGCCGCGGGTCGCATGGCGGGCGAACATCAGGCTGCCGCTGTCAATGACGTTGAAATCGGCCTGGTCGTCGGTGCTGATTTGCAGCACGAACTCGTAGCCGGGGGCGAACTCCAGGCCCAGGCCCGGCTGGCAGTAGGAGGGGTAGCCGCCCAGCTTGTGGCCGTAGCAGTGCTCGCCCTGGCGGCAGATGTCGTCGAAATAGTCGAGATGGTTTGCATCGGCCACCGCCGGATAGTCCGCCTCTAGGGCACAAATTTCCCGCTCCAGCGCCGCCGGAACACCGCCGCCGTCCCACAGGGGCATGTCGATGGCGCGGGCTTCCGGCTGCAGCGCCAGCGCCTTGGGCCAGCCCTGTTCCGCATATTGGTGGTTAATTAGTTTGTCGCCGGCGCCGTATTCGCGGATTAGCCAGCCGTGGCCCGGACGACACAGGCCGGAATCCGATGGCGGAATGTCCGCGCCAATGAAGAGGGTAAGCCAGTGCAGCCGGCGCAGCGGCTCGGGCACGTGGGCCAGGGCGGCCAGAGAGATTTGCGCCAGCGGGTAGAGGGGCTGGCCGTGCAGGTCCAGCGGCGGCGCCGTTTCCTCGGGGCGACAAACATTAACGCGGCCCAGCCAGCTCTTTTCGGTGCCGGCGGCGGCGGCAACACCGTTGAGGACGGTGCAGGGGCGGGCCAGCTGGGCTCGGATAGCGGCGATTTTGGCGGCCAGGGCCGGGGTTTTATTCATAGATGCTCCGATTTAGGATTAAAGCTAAATTTTAGTCCGCGGGGCCGCCAGCGCCAGCCCGGATAGGCCAATAATTTTTTGGAGAGAACCGCCATGGGTAAACAGAACGATAAAAGTGCCGACCAGCGCCGCGCCTTTACCGCCCGCTTTAGCGGCGTGGAAAGCGAATGGCTGGTGCTGACGGCCAATAATTGCCGGGGCGCCAGCCGCCAGCGGGGTGAAGTGCTGTGGACGGGCCAGTGCCGCTTTCTCGCCGCCGAAGACGGAGCGGGGCGGCCGCTGGGTCCCGGGCGCCTGCTCTGGCTACAGGCCGATGGTCGCCTGGCAGCGGCGCCGCCCCTGGCCGATTTGTGTGGCTACCGCCTGCGGCTGCGGCCCGGCCGGGAGGATTCACACTGCGGCTGGCTGCAGGCAGTCATTGGCCCGGCGACCCTCACACCGGCGCTGGCGGCGGTGCTGGCCACTTACCAAAATTCCGTAAATTGGCACGATGGCGCCGGCAATAATTTCCAGCTCGACCGTGATTACGGCTGCTTTAGCGGTGAAGTGAATGGTGGCGGCCAGCGGCTAACGGTCAGTATCGCTGCGGTGGGCGAGGAACCGGACCCGGCGGCGGTCGCCCAGTGGCAGGCCCTGCGGGCGGACTGTGGCGCCGGCTTTGCGGCCCTGGCCGCCCGGGTGGCGCCGGAACTATTGGCCACGGCCGGGCCCGAGGACCGACCCGCCACCGCCGCCGAACTGGCCCCCCGCCTGCGGCCGTTGAGCTTGGAATGCCTTGGCGCCAGGGTTTCAGCCTAATCTTCCAGGCCGCCGGCTGCTTTGGCGACCATGTGGTGCTGGTTAATGGCGACGAAGACGGCCTGGACGTCAGTCTGGCCGG
This sequence comes from uncultured Cardiobacteriaceae bacterium, assembly GCA_963533935.1. GTDB lineage: Bacteria > Pseudomonadota > Gammaproteobacteria > Cardiobacteriales > Cardiobacteriaceae > CAUSKK01. Next base: position 2,315 of record CAUSQL010000007.1, on the reverse strand, counting down.
CTAGTTTTCCCGTTAATTTCCGTTGGCGCCGGCTCACTCGCTTTCTGCCCGCCGGCGGCCCCACGGCAATGTTCCATTAAGCCATTGTTTTCCATGATTTTCTTCCCTTAAGGGGGATAATTTACAAACGGCCGGGCGCTTATAGTGTATGTATTTAACGCCCTAAATACATACACTATAAGCGCCCCGTTGTATGTTAAAAACACCGTACAAACAGCTGAAGCGGCCGGTGGTTGGGTAAATATTAGGGAAGGTGCGGCCCGAGAACGGCCGCTTAATGCGGCACTCATCGGCAAGGCTAACGTACTAGAGGTATAGAGAAATCGCCACGAACCATCATCATTGACACCCCAGATTTATAAATACAGCTAAACCGCCCGGAGGGTGCCTGAACACAGCGACTGGCGAAGCCAGCGACCGAAGGGAGAAGAACCGCCCTTAATTAACGTTTTACAAACGGACGGGCGCTTATGGTGTATGTATTTAACGCCCTAAATACATACACCATAAGCGCCCGTCCGTTTGTAAATGGCGCCGCTTAGTCTGGAAACCAGTCCTAGCCCTTATTTATCCCCTCCGGGTGCAGGCCCACGCCCCGCTGGCGCTGGTGCAGCTGAGCGAGCACCGCCGGCCAGTCCAGGTTCCGGGCGTGCAGCAGCACGGTGAGGTGATAGAGCAAATCGGCCACTTCCCCGCTCAGCTCGCCGTCGGCGCCGGCCACCGCCGCCAGCGCCGTTTCCACCCCCTCTTCGCCCACCTTCTGGGCGATTTTCTGCAGGCCCCGGCCGTGCAGGCGGGCGGTGTAGGAAACGGCCGGGTCGGCGCTCTTGCGCTGGGCCAGTTCGCCACTCAGCTGGGCAAACCAGGGCCAGCCCGGCGGCGGTTCCCGATCGTAGCGGTGAAAGCAGCTGGTGGCGCCGGTGTGGCAGGTGGGCCCCTGGGGTTCCGCCAGCACCAGCAGGCTGTCGCCGTCGCAGTCCAGGCTCAGCGCCCGCACGGCCAAATAATGGCCGGAGCTTTCGCCCTTGGTCCACAGCCGGCCCTTGGTGCGGGAATAAAAGGTTACCCGACCCTCGGCCCGGGTTTGGGCCAGCGCCGCGGCGTTCATATAGCCCAGCATTAGCACGGCGCCGCTGTGGACGTCCTGAACGATGGCCGGCAGCAGGCCATTGACCTTAGCCCAATCAATGTTTTCTTCCATAGACCCTCCTAAAGGCGCACGGTTACACCGGCGGCGGCCAGATAGCGTTTCAGGTCGCCGATGTTAATTAGATTTTTGTGAAAGACGCTGGCGGCCAGGGCCCCGTCCACGTTAGCTGCGCTGAAGGCGTCGCGGAAATGCTCCGGCGCCCCGGCGCCGCCCGAGGCGATGAGCGGCACCCGGCAGACCGACCGCACTAATTTGAGCTGTTCCAGGTCATAGCCACGGCGCACGCCGTCCCGGTTCATCATGTTCAGGACGATTTCCCCGGCGCCACGCCGCTGCACCTCTTCCACCCAGTCCAGCAGCAGCCGGCCGCTGGCGCGGCTATGGGCCTCGTCGCCGGTGTACTGGTAAACGCGGTATTCGCCGCTGGCCGGGTCGTGCCAGCTGTCGATGCCCACCACCACCGCCTGCACGCCGAAGCGTTCGGCCAGTGCGTCGATGAGTTCCGGCCGCGCCAGCGCCGGGCTGTTCACCGAAATTTTGTCGGCGCCGCTGGCAAAGAGGACGGCGGCGGTGGCGACGCTGTCAATGCCGCCGGCAACGCAGAAGGGAATGTCGAGCACCTCGCTGACCCGGCGCACCCATTCCCGCTCGACGCTGCGGCGCTGGGTGGAAGCGGTGATGTCGTAGAAAACCAGCTCGTCGGCGCCGGCGGCCGCATAGCGGGTCGCCAGCGGCAGAATGGCGCCGATGGTTTCGTGGTCGCGGAATTGCACGCCCTTGACGACTTGGCCGCCGCGCACGTCCAGGCAGGGAATCAGGCGTTTGGCCAGCATGACAGCGCCTCCTTCAGGTCAATGCGGCCGTCGAGCAGGGCCCGGCCGGTGATGATGCCGGCCACGCCGCTGCCGTGCAGGGCGCGAATGTGTTCGAGGCTGCCGATGCCGCCCGAGGCCTGAATGGCCAGTTCGGGATAGCGGCCGTGCAGGGCCCGGTAGAGCGCCGTGTTCGCCCCTTGCAGGGTGCCGTCGCGGCTAATGTCCGTGCAGAGCACCTGGCGCAGCCCGTGGGGCCGATAGAAATCAATGAGCGCTTCCAGCCGCCCGCCGTCGCCGGCCTGCCAGCCGCTGTGGGCCACCTGGTAGGAGCCGTCGGCCGCCGGCTGAAC
>CAUSQL010000006.1:0-65231 GCA_963533935.1 uncultured Cardiobacteriaceae bacterium | reverse complement strand
ACTACGTGCCCTATGACGATGGCCGTTCCTTCCCGGTCTGGCTGCTGAGCGGCCTACCTGGCGTCGGTAAAGACCACTTTCTGCATGAACACTGGGCCGGGCCGGTGCTGTCCCTGGACCAGCTGCGCCGCGCCGCCGGCATTGAGCCCACCGATAGGAAGGGCAACGGTCTCATCATTCAGCGGGCCAAGGAGGAGGCGAAGCGGCTGCTGCGGGCGCGCCAGCCCTTCGCCTTTAACGCCACCAACATAAGCGCCGAACTGCGCGGCCGCTGGCTGGAGCTCTTTCACAACTACGGCGCCGCCACGGAAATTCACTATTTGGAGGTGCCATGGCGCCAGCTGCTGGCCCAGAACCGGGCCCGGTCGCACCCGGTGCCCGAGGCGGTCATTGGCCATTTGCTGGGTAAACTGGAACTGCCGCTGGCCGCCGAGGCGTGGCAGCTGCACTATCACGTTCAAGACGAGGAGAAATGATGGATTTAAAACCTTTGGCAAAACTGCTGGAACGCTACGACCGGCCGGCGTTGGAACGCTTTCATGAAGAGGAAAAGCTGCTGTCCTGGATTGATTACCGGGACGATGAGGAAGCCATTGTGAGTTACGCGACGGCTTGGCTGCTGCCCGGCGACCGGCGGCGGCTGGAAAACCTCCCGCAGCCCCGTAAGCTCGACGACAGCGGCGACGCGGTGCTTAACGCCATCGCCACGCGGCTGGCGCCGGATTATGTGCTGAGCCTGTGGCTGCCGTCGCTGGGCTCCGACACGCTGGCCTTTCTGCTGCTGCCGGCGGCGGACTGGCACTCGCTGACGCAACGCTTTAGCCCGGAGAAAATCGCCGGCCTGCTGCAGCCGCTGACCGGCCACACCGCCGCCTTCGGCCTGGATTTTGACGCCGTCGAAGCGCAGCTGATAGCCCTTAATGCCCGCTTCCCGGAATAGCTGGGCTTTTTACCGACGGACGGGCGGTTCTTCGCAACTTCGTTGCTCAGGCGCCCCAGGATTTTACAAACATAGGGGCGCTTCTCCTGTATGTATTTAAGCCATTAATTACATACAACTAAAGCGCCCGTCCGTCGGTAAAAGGCTGAATTTAGACCTTAAACCTCGCCGCTTTCCAGCTGAATCCAGCGTTCCATGGCCCTATCTAACTCCTCCTGACACTGCTGGAGCCGCTGGAACAGCTCCGGGTCATAGCCCTGCTGCGCCCGTTCACTCAGGGCCGCCAGCTCCGCCTCCAGCACCGCAATCTGCCCCGGCAGCAGTTCCAGTTCCCGCTGGTACTTGTAGGACAGCTTGCCGCTCCGCTTCTCGGGCGGGGCCTTGGGAGAAGGCGGCTCAGCCGAAGGCTGTTCGGTCGAAGTCCGTTCGGACGGAGTCTGTTCGGGAGCTTGTTCCAGCTGTTCCAGCGCCCCGCCCTGATTCAGCCAATCGCTGAAGCCGCCCACCACCAGGTCGATGCGTTCCTGCCGCCGATTGAAGACGTAGAGCCGCGTAACCACATCGTCGAGGAAGGCCCGGTCGTGGCTGACGATGAGCACGGTGCCCTGGTACTCCGCCAGCAGTTCCGCCAGCAATTCCAGGGTTTCCACGTCCAGGTCGTTGGTGGGTTCGTCCAGCACCAGCAGATTGGCCGGCTGGGAAAAGAGGCGGGCCAGCAGCAGCCGCGCCCGCTCGCCACCGGACAGGGCGCTAACCGGCGTGTTCCAGCGCTCCGGCGGGAAGAGGAAATCCTGGAGATAGCTGGCCACGTGCTTGGATTTACCGCCGATGGTGATGGTTTCCGCCCCCTGGCTGATGGCCTGGCGCAGGGTTTCCTCCCGGTTCAGGCTGGCGCGCAGCTGGTCGAAATAGGCGATTTGCAGATTGGTGCCGAGCTTGAGCCGGCCGGTCGTGGCCTGCAGTTCCCCCAGCAGCAGCCGCAGCAGGGTGGTCTTGCCGACGCCGTTGGCGCCCACCAGGCCGATTTTCTCGCCCCGTTCGATGATGTCGCTGAAATTACTTAGCAGGGGCCGGCCGTCCCCATGGTTAAAGGAAAGATTTTCCGCCACCACCACCTGGCGGCCGCTGCGGTCGCCGTCGCTCAGCTGAATCTGCGCCTTGCCCTGCTGCTCCAGCCGCGCCGCCCGTTCCCGCCTCAATTGCTGGAGGGCGCGCACCCGGCCCTCATTGCGCGTGCGCCGCGCCTTAATGCCCTGGCGAATCCAGATTTCTTCTTCCGCCAGCTTCTTGTCGAAGCGCTCGCGGGCCAGGGCCTCGCTGTGCAGCAGTTCTTCCCGGGTGCGGAGAAAGCGGCGGTAATCGCCGCGCACGTCCAGCAGTTGGCCCCGGTCCAGCTGCCAGATGCGGGTGGCCAGCTGTTCCATGAAGCGCCGGTCGTGGGTTACGAAAATCACCGCGCCGGGGAAGTCCAGCAGCAGCTTTTCCAGCCAGACAATGGCGCTGATGTCTAGGTGGTTGGTGGGCTCGTCCAGCAGCAGCAGCTGGGGATTGGCGATTAGCGCCCGCGCCAGCCACACCCGCCGCCGCCAGCCGCCGGACAGTTCGGCCATGGGCCGGTCGCCGGGCAAATTAAAGCGTTGCAGGGTCTTCGCCAGCCGCTCGGCGCAGTGCCAGCCGTCCTCTTCGCCCAGCAACTGCTCCAGCTGCTGGAGCCGCTCCGGATTGGCCTGGCTGACGGCCAATTCCTCGTACTCGGCGAGAGCCTTAAAGAGATGGGCCAGACCTTCGGCCACCACCTCCCGCACTGGGCGCTGGTCCGCCGCCGGCGGGTCCTGGGGAAGGTAGGCGATTTTTAAACCGGCGCAGGGGGCGATTAGGCCATCGTCCGGCGGCTGCGCGCCGCTGAGCACCTTCAGCAGCGTGGATTTACCTTCGCCGTTGCGGCCGAGCAGGGCGATGCGTTCGCCGCTTTCCACGGCGAAGGAGACGTTGTCGAGCAGGGGGCGCCAGCCGAAGGCCAGCGAGAGATTTTGTGCGCTAAGTAATAGGGCCATGAACTTTGCTTCCTTGATTTTCCATAGGCCGCAGCCTAAGGTGAAAGCTCCCGTAAATCTAGGAGTAACCATGAAAATTAACCGTCGCCAATTCCTCCAGCTCACCGGTGCCACCCTGGCCGCCAGTGCCTTGCCTTCGGCTGTCGCTGCCGATTTAACCCTGTGGGGGCCGCCGGTAACGCCCACGGTGCTGCTGGCGGTGGCGGCCCAGCAGGGCGAGGCGCGGAAGATTCGCCCCTTCAGGGTGCAGAGCTGGAAGGGGCCGGACCAGCTGCGGGCCGGTCTGCTTAGTAAGTCTATTGAAATCAGCATCGTGCCCTCCTACGTGGCGGCGAACCTGCGCGCCCAGGGCCAGCCGGTGCTGCTCTACAACATCATGACCACCGGCCTGCTCGCGGTGCTGAGCAAGGGCGGCCGGATTGAGTCCGTCAAGGAGCTGGTGGGGAAAAAGCTGGTCATGCCCTTTAAGAACGACATGCCGGACTTGGTTTTACAGATACTGGCGAAGAAGGCCGGCGTCGATTTAGGCGGCCAAATCACCTACACCGCCACGCCGCCGGAGGCGGTGCTGCTGTTCCTGAAGCAGAAAGACCTGGACTATGCCCTGCTGCCGGAGCCGCTGGCCAGCGCGGCGCTGCTCCAGGCCAAGAAGCTGAACGTGGCGGTGGAACGCAGCTTTGCCATTGATAAGGCCCTGGACACGGCGCTGGGCACCAAGTCCGGCCTGGCCCAGGCGGGGCTATTGCTGTCCGAGGACTTCCTGAAACAGAACGGGGAATTCGTCGCCGCCCTGGACAAGGATTTGACCGCGGCAGTGCAGTGGGTCAAGGAGAACGGCAAGGGGGCGGCGGAACTGGCCAGCCAGTACATGCCGGCACCGGCGCCCGCCCTGGAGCTGGCCTTCCCCCATTCCGGCCTAACCAATCTACGCACCAAGGACATCAGCGAGGACGTGCTGAAGTTCCTACACGAACTCTACGCCCTTAATCCGAAAATCACCGGCGGCAAGGAGCCCACGGCGGATTTATTCGGTTAGGCCCAGTCCTATACAAACAGGGGAAGCGCTCACTGTTTTACAAACAGACAGGCGCTCCCCTGTATGTTTAAAAGCATCATTAAACATACATAGTAAGCGCCCGTCCGTCGGTAAATAATCTACCGGCCCCGCCTATTCATTCGCAGCCCGGCGCCGTGCGAAAATAGCCGTTCTTTTCAACGCCCGCGGCGCGCCGCGGCCAACTAGGAATAACGATGCTAAACACTTTCATGGAAAATTTTGAGCTGATACTCACCCTGGCGGTGCTGGTCTGCCTGGTCTTTTACATCTACGACAGCTTCGGCTATCTGAAGGAGCGCAAGCGGCTAACCCGCGCCTTTAGCCAGAATAGGGAAACCAGCGCCGACCGGCAACGCTATCTGGAGCGGCTCGCCGCCGTCGCCGGCGACCGGCGGCCGGAGAAACTGCCCGCCGCCCTGCTCAGCGCCCGGGAAAAGCTGGCCGCCAACCAGCCCCTGGGCAAGGAGGAAATGCACTGGCTGCGCAAGCCGGCCTTCCGCGACGAGCGCTTCATTGAATTCTTCAGCGGCACCTTCTGGATTCTCTTCATCATCTGGGTCATTCGCTCCTTTCTCTTCGAGCCCTTCCGCATTCCTTCCGGCTCCATGGAGCCGAACCTCTACGACGGCGATTTCATTCTGACCAGCAAATTCAGCTACGGCATCAAGCTGCCGGTGTTGGGTACGAAAATCACCGCCGGCGCCCCGGTGCAGCGCGGCGACGTGGTGGTCTTTAAATATCCCCAGGACCCGAAATTGAACTACATCAAGCGCATCGTCGGCCTGCCCGGCGACCAGCTGAAGGTGGTGGACGGCCGTCTGTGGATTAACGGTGAAGAGCAGAAGATTTCCGAGCTGCACCCCAGCCCGCGCCAGCCGCAGAAGACGGAAACCCTCATCGGCGAAGAACAGCTGGGTGAGCGGCGCCACCAGCTGCAGTTCTACCCGCGGGAAAGCCAAGAGGGCACGCGGGAAATGACCGTGCCCCCCGGCCATTACTTTGCCATGGGCGATAACCGGGACGGCAGCCTGGACAGCCGCGCCTGGGGCTACGTGCCGGAACAGAACCTGGTGGGCAAGGCCCTGTTCATCTGGATGAACGGCAAGTGCGTCATCGGCCAGGGCGACTGCAACCGCATCGGCCAGGCCATTAAATGAAGCGGCCGCCGCCGCTGGATTGGCTGCAAATCGGCCAGGGGCTGCTGGGCTACCACTTCGCCCGGCCGGAGCTGCTGCGCCAGGCCCTGACCCACCGCAGCTTTCGCGGTAAGAATAATGAGCGGCTGGAATTCCTCGGTGATTCCCTGCTACAGACGGTCATCAGCAGCTACCTCTACCGGGAACGGCCGCAGCTCAGCGAGGGGGAATTAACCCGGCTGCGCATGACCCTGGTGCGTGGCCGCACCTTGAGTGCCCTGGCCCAGCAGATTGGCCTGGGAACCTATTTACAGCTGGGGCCGGGGGAACGGAAGAGCGGCGGCCGACGCCGGGAGAGCATTCTCGAAGACGCCCTGGAGGCGGTCATCGCCGCCATCTTCCTCGACAGCGACTTCAACACCTGCGAGCAGTTCGTTTTAAGGCTCTTCCAGGAACAGCTAGCGGCGCTGCCGGAGCGGGCGGAGCTGCTGCGGGATTCCAAGACCAAGCTGCAGGAATGGCTACAGGCCCGCGGCCTCCCCACGCCCAGCTATGAAATCGTGCGCGAGGAGGGGCTGAGCAACGAGCGCATCTACGAGGTGGAAGCGCGCAGCGAAAATCTCACCGTGCGGGCTTTAGCCAGCACGCGGAAGGAGGCGGAACAGCAGTGTGCCGCCGCCCTGTACAAGCATTACTGTGGAGAAGAATCATGACGCAAGCGGGACATATCGCCCTGGTGGGCCGGCCCAACGTGGGTAAATCCACGCTGATTAACCAGCTCATCGGCCAGAAAATCGCCATCACCTCGCGAAAGCCGCAGACCACCCGCCACGCCCTGCTGGGCATTTTGACCCGGCCGGATTACCAGATGGTATTCGTGGACACGCCGGGGCTCCAGGTGAATCCGGGAGGTAAGGCCATGAACCGGCTGATGAACCGCACGGCCAAGCAGAGCGCGGACTTCGTGGACCTCATTGTTTTTCTGCTGGAGGCGGGCACCATTGGTGCGGAAGACCTGCAGGTTATCGAACTGCTCAAGGGCTTTAGCCAGCCGAAGATTTGTGCCATTAACAAAATCGACCGGCTGAAGAATCCGGAGGCGCTGCTGACGCAAATGGCCGAGCTGGCCGAACTCATGGACTGGCGGGCCATCGTGCCGCTGTCGGCCTTGAAGAAACAGCAGCTGCCGGCCCTGGAACGGGAGCTGTTGCAGCTGCTGCCGGAACGGCCCTTTATTTACGGGGAAGACGAAATCACCACGTCGGCGGTGCGCTTTCTCGTGGCGGAAACCATACGGGAGAAGCTGTTCCGCTATCTGCACCAGGAGGTGCCCTACGAGCTGGGGGTCATTGTGGAAAGCTACCGGGAGGAGGAGCGCATTATCTTCATCGACGCCACCATCATCGTGGAGCGGGAGAGCCAGAAGGCCATCGTCATCGGCAAGGGGGGCAAAACCCTGAAGCTGGTGGGCCAGAGGGCGCGGGAGGATTTGGAACGGCTCCTGGATAAGAAGGTGATGCTGAAGACCTTTGTGAAGAGTAAGGACAATTGGCGGGACAGCGAGCAAATCCTTAATTCAATGGGTCAAGGCAATAACGTCTAGCGGTAAACGTCTTCCAGCCCGCCCGCTGCGCTGTGGCGGGACAGCGAGCAAATCCTCAACTCCATGGGTCAGGGAAATAACGTCTAGCGGTAAACGTCTTCCAGCCCGCCCGCTGCGCTGTGGCGGGACAGCGAGAAGCGAAACGAAGTGAAGCGGAGTGAGCACGCAGTGCGAACAGCAGCGGAACGCAGTGTAGCGGAGTGAGCGCAGCGAACAACAGAAGCGAAGCGCAATGAGCGAAGCGAATAGCAGCGTAGCGAGTAGTGAGCGCAGCGAACAACTGAGCACGAAGTGCGAACAAATCCTCAATTCCATGGGTCAGGGCAATAACGTCTAAATTTCCCAAATCTTTTAAACATACAGGGGAAGCGCCCCGCCGTCGGTAAATTTATTAACCAAATAAAAAAGGCACTCCGTAGAGTGCCTTTTCCTGTGCCAGAAAGCGCCTATTTTTTCTGGGCGCCGAAGGCCCCTTGTACGGCCTTGCTGCTGTCTTCCACGGTACCAGCAATTTCCGAGGCGTCCTTGCCGAAGAAGCCGCCGTAGTACTTGCTGCTGCCGGTGCTGAAGCTGAAGCTGTCGCCGGAGATGGGCGCATTGTTAAAGGTGAAGTCTGAACCGTTCACGGTTAGGCCCGCCTTGTTGGTGAGGCTTTGACCTTCCAGGCCCAGGGTGCCGGAGGTGATGGTTTTCTTGTCGAAGTCCACATCGAATTTAGCACCGCCCTGGCTGCTGATGGTCGCGCCGCTGTCGGCGGTCAGGAAGGAATTGCCGCCGGCATAGGTGGCTTTACCCGTCAGGCTAGCTGCCTCCGGCTTAACCCCCTGGCTGAAGGCCTGCAGTAGGCCATCAACTTTGATAAGGCCAGCCACGCTCTGCTTCAGACCGGCCAGCAACAGCTGATTGCGGTCTTGACTGTCAAGGAGTGAGCCTTTAACCGGGGCGCTCAGCTCCAGGTCGAAGCTCTTACCGTTCACCTGAACTTTCTTCAGCTGGCTGCTGTTGGAAACTTTCACGCCGGCGGTGGTGGGCATGGGGATAAATGTAGGCTTACCGGTGGGGTAATCAATGTCGGTGGCCGCTGGCGCCGGGGCTTTGCTTGGCTTAGGTGTTTCGGTTACCTGCGGGGTAGGTGTGGGCACTACGGTGGGTGTTGGCACTACCGTTGGGGTGGGAACCACTGTGGGCGTTGGTACGAATGTGGGGCTGGGCACCACGGTGTTCTTACCGTCTGGCACATAGACGGAATCGCTGGCCGGGGTTCCAGCGCGGCCACCGCAGGCGGCCAGAGCGAGAATTAGGCTGGGGAATAGTAGTTTGTTCATCGACAACTCCATGGAAATTAAAAGTAATTAAATGATTTAGGTGAGCTAAAACTCTTCCCCATTATATCGGTAAGTTTTTCGCGAAAGTACATTTCCTGTACGGCAATTAAAAACCCTGCAATTACAAGGCATTGGCTGCAATTACGGGCGGGGCCAGAGTAATTGCCCAGAGTAGGGGCGTAATGGGTGGGAAATTAATTGGCAGAGGGAAAGGCCACGGCCGCCCATGCACGCAATTACAAACAAGGGGGCGGTTGTTCGGCTTGTGCCTCAGGCGCCCATCGCTAACGTTTGGGCGCTTCCCCTGTATGTATTTAACGGCTTAAATACATACAGGGGAAGCGCCCCCTTGTATTTATAAATGCTACCAGCCGCCGCCCAGCGCCTTGTACAGCGCCGTCAATGCCTGGGCCCGGCCCAGCTGGCTGCGCAGCCGCTGCACCGCCAATGCCTGGCTGTCCAACCGCGTCTGCAGCGCCGCGTCCAGAGTTTTACGGCCGTATTTGAATAATTTCTCGTCGGCGCCGGCCTGGGTGTCCGCCAGCCGCACCGCCTCGGTCAGCTCGTCCGTCTGGCTAGCCAGCGCCGCCACCGCCTGAAAGCCGTTGTCCACGTCGGCCAGGGCCTGCAGCAGGGTCTGGTCATATTCCAACAGCGCCGTTTTCAGCTTGGCGTTGGCGGCGTTGATATTGGCCTGCAGGCGGCCGTTGGTGAAGATGGGCAGGGTCATATTGGCGCCCAGCCCCGCGTTCCACAGCTGCATTTGGCTGTCGCCGCTAATGCGGAAGAAGGGCAGGGAAAAATCCAAGGTGAAACGGGGCAGCAAATCCGCCTTGGCGCTGGCCAGCTGCGCCGCCTGAACCCGCACCAGCGCCGCCTTGGCCATCAAATCCGGCCGCCGCTGCAGCAGGTCGGAAGGCTTTTGCCCGGCCGGTGGCGCCGGCGGCCGTTGCAGTAAATCCGCCCGCCCCGCCGGCAATTTGAAGCTCTGCGGTGGTTGGCCCGTCAAGACCGCCAGGGCGCGCCGCTGCCGGTCGTAGTCCAGCTGCAGGGTGCTGCGCTGGCTGTGCAGGGCCTTGAGCTTACTGGCCACCGCGTCCTTCTCCGCCGCGCTGACCCGGCCGGCGCGGAAGCGGCCGTCCAGATAGTTGGCCAGCTGCGCCAGGGTATGCGCCTGTTCCCCATTAAGGGCCAGCTGCTGCTCGGCGGCGCGGGCCTGGAAGTAGGCGTCGGCGATGGCGGCGGTGGTTAGCAATTTCGCCCCCTGCAGCTGGGCTTCGGCCGCCTGGCTGGCAAAGCGGGCCGCGTCGGCGTCGCTCTGTTTCTTACCAAAGAAATCCGGTTCCCAGGAGGCGCTTAAGGCCAGCTTCACGTTACTGCCGGTCATGTCGAACTTGTCCGCCTGGAGGGCCGCCGCCGCCGGATTATTGGCCAACTGCTGGCGCGCCGCCGGCGGCAGCGGATTATCCATTTTCCCGGCCAGGCTGTAGGAGCCCTTGGCGCTGGCACCCAGCTGCGGGCCGCGGTCCGCTGCGGCCAGGCCGGCCAGGGCCGCCGCCTCCCGCCAGCGACTTTCCGCCACCCGCACGTCAAAGCTGCCGGTTAAAGCCTTCGCCATTAATTCGTTAAGGACCGGGTCGTTCCAGCTCTGCCACCACTGGCGCACATCGACGGCGGCGCCGCCTCCGCCCTGTTCAAACTGGGCCGGCGGCTGAATTTCATTCTGTAAAGACACCTTGGTGCTCTGGCAGCCGGCCAGCACTAGCATTACTAAAAGTTGCTTCTTCATTTCTTATCCTTGTTGCTCAAGCATTTTGCGGAAGCGCCACAGGGCCAGCAGCAGACAGAGCAGGCCCATGACGTTAAGACTAAGCAGATGTTCCCAGACCTCGGCCCAGCCGGCGCCGCGGAACAGCACCTTCTGGCTCAGATAGGCGAACTGGGTGGTGGGCCAATGTTCGCTGGCCCACTGCAGGGGAATGGGCATGGCCGAGCGCGGCGACTGGGAGCCGGAGAACAGAATTAGCACCATAAAGATGGGAATCATCAGCAGGCCAAACTGCTGCATGGCCGGGGCAATGGTGGCCAGCATGATGGCCAGGGCCGAGAGGGAAAAGAGGAAGGCGGCCAGGCCCAGGCCGTAGAGCCAGAGGGAACCGTGCAGCGGCGCGCCCACCAGCTTATGCACCACAAACCACAGGGACAGCATGGAGGCGATGAATACCACCAGGCCGTTGGCCAGCATCTTGGCGAGCATGATTTCCAGGGCATTGACCGGCATGACCAGCAGATGTTCCATGGTGCCGTGCTCCCGCTCGCGGATTACCGCGGCGCCCACCAGTAGAAAGTCCATGATGAGAATTTCCGTGATGATTTCCATCACCGGCATGAAGTAGAGGTCTTCAAAGTTCTGGTTGTAACGGAGCCGTAGCACCGGATTAAAGGGCAGCTGGTCGATGGTCGGCGGCCGGTGGAACAGGTCGCGCAGTTCCCGATTGAAGATTTGCCCGATGTAATCGCTGCCGATGCCGGCCATGGTCATGGCGGTGGCGTCGATGAGCAGCTGGGCCTCGGGCCGCTGGCCGGCCAGCAGCTGCCGTTCAAAGTGCGGCGGGAACTGCAGGGTGAAGTCCACTTCGCCCTTATCCATCAGGGCGTCGGCGCTGGCGCTGTCCGTGTAGATGGGCCGCTGGAATTCCGGCGGCCGCAGGCCGTCCACGATGCGATAGCTCAGGGGGCTGCGGTCCAGGTCCACCACCGCCACCTTGGCGTTGCGCACGGCCATGGTGTTCTGCGCGGCGGCCAGCACCATGAAGGTGAACATGAAGAACACCAGGAACATCATCAGCGGGTCGCCGCAGAGCACGCGCAGTTCCTTGGCGGTCAGATAGTAAATATTGCGTAAGCGTTGCATGCCGTACTCCTTAAATTTACTAATTTACAAACATAGGGGCGGTTCTTCGCCTGCGGCTCAGGCGCCCACCCTAATTAATTTACCGACGAGTGGGCGCTTTCTATGTACGTAAATAAAGGCTTTAATACATACACTAGAAGCGCCCCGTTGTATGTTTAACGTTCCTGGCGCCGCAGAATCAGCCAGGCCAGGGTCATGAAGGCCAGGTAAATGGCCGCCAGCGCGAGCATTTCGCCGGTCAGCTGGGAAAAGTCCAGCGCCTTGGTGAAGGTGCCGCGGCTAATGCGCAGGTAGTAGGTGGGCGCGATGATTTTACTGATGTAAAAGGCGCCGCCCACCAGGCTCGAGGTGGGGAAGATAAAGCCGGAAAAGCTCATCATCGGCACGATGGACGCCACCGCCGTGGTAACGATGGCCCCCACCTGGCTGCGGGTGAAGCAGGAAATGAACAGGCCAAAGGCGGTGCTGGCCAGCAGCATCAGCAGGGTGCCTAGCAGTAGCGCCGCCGGCGACCCCTTCAGCGGCAGCCGGTAGAGAAAGGCCATCAGCCCCAGCATCAGCAGAAAGGCGCCCGCGGACAGCAGCACGTAGGGCAGCTGTTTGCCGAGGAGGAATTGCAGCTTACCCGCCGGCGAGGCGATGAAGTTGCTGATGGAGCCGATTTCCCGTTCCCGCACCACGGAAATCACCGCGAGAATGGCCGGGAACAGCATTAAGGCCATCATCAGTACCCCGGGCACGATGGAATTAACACTGGTGAAGTTCTGGTTATAGCGGAAGCGCGGCACCAGCTCCGCCGGCGGCGCCGGCACCCGGCCGGGCATGAGGTGCTGGCCATAGCTGCCGACCAGGGCCGCCACGTAGCCAATGATGGTGCTGGCGCTGAAGGTCTGCGCCCCATCGATGAAGAAGCCCAGCTCCGGCCGCTGGCCGCGGGCCAGCTTGGCCCCGTAGCCGGCGGGAATGTCGATGGTGAGTTTAATTTTTGCGCGGCGCATCAGCGCCTCCTCCTCCGCGTCCGACTGCACCGACGGCTGTTCCTTGAAGTAGGGGGAACTGGAAAAATAGCTGACCAGGTCGCGGCTGGCGGCGCTTTGGTCCCGGTCCATGACCGTGAATTTCATGTTCTGCACGTCGAAATTCACCCCGTAGCCGATGGCAATCATGAGCGACAGCGGCCCCACCAGGGTGAAGAAGACCCGCACCCGGTCGCGCAACAGCTCCTTCCATTCCCGCGCCGCGAAGCTGAACATTAGATGCCACCAGGCGAAGAGGGGTCGGCGGGCGGCCGGCCGTTCTTTTCTCACGGGGAGAACTGGCGCCGGGGCCGGCGTCGGGGAAGCTGATTCAGCCGAAGGCTGTTCAACTGAAGGCTGTTCAGGCGAAGTCTGTTCCGCCTGCTCCAGATAGCTGATGAAGGCTTCTTCCAGATTGGGCCGCCGGGACTGTTCCAGCAGCTGCGCCGGCGACCCCTGGGCCAGCACCTGGCCGCGGTGCATGAAGGAAATGCGGTCGCAGCGCTCCGCCTCGTTCATAAAGTGGGTGGTGATGAAGATGGTTACCCGCTCCCGGCGCGACAGCCGCAGCAGATGGCGCCAGAACAAATCCCGCGCCGCCACGTCCACGCCGGAGGTGGGTTCGTCGAGAATCAGCAGCGGCGGCCGGTGCAAACAGGCGGCGGCCAGCTGCAACCGCTGTTTCAGGCCCAGCGGCAGGTCGCGGGCCAGCACGCCGCCGTAGTTGGCCAGGTCGAATTCCCCCAGCGCCTGCCGCACTGCCTGGCGCCGGTCGCCGGGCAACTGGTACAAATCCGCGTGCAGCAGGAGGTTCTGAGCCACGGTCATTTCTTCATAGAGGGAAAAGCTCTGGGACATGTAGCCCACCTGGAGCCGCGCCGCGGCGCTGGCCTCGCCCAGTTCCTTGCCGAAAAGGGTAACGGTGCCGGCGCTGGGCGTAAGCAGGCCGGTCATCATCTTCATGGTGGTGCTTTTGCCGCAGCCGTTGGAGCCGAGAAAGCCGAAGATTTCCCCGCTGTTAATGGTGAAGCTCACGTTATCGACGGCCTTAAAGTTACCGAAATCCTTGCTTAAACCGGTGGCGACAATGACCGGCGCCGCCGCCGCGTCCGCCACGTAGGGTTCCACCACCACGCCGGCGCTCTGCTTCTCTTCCGGCAGCAATTTAATGTAGGCCTCCTCCAGCCGGTCGGTATTAAAGCGGGCCAGCAGCGCCGCGGTGTTTTCGTCCACCAGCAGCCGGCCCGCGTCCATGGCCAGGCAGCGCTGGAAACGTTGCGCCTCCTCAATGTAGGCGGTGGCGACGAGCACGGTCATGGCCGGGTTCTCCCGGCGCAGTTCGTCCACCAGCTGCCAGAACTGGCGCCGCGACAGCGGGTCCACGCCGGTGGTCGGTTCATCGAGAATTAATAAATCCGGTTCGTGCACCAGGGCGCAGCAGAGGGAACACTTCTGCTTCATGCCGCCGGACAGCTTGCCCGCCGGCCGCGTGGCGAAGGGGCCCAGGCCGGTGGCGTCGAGCAGGCGCTGAATGCGCTGGCGCCGCGCCTGGCCGTTCAGGCCGAACAGGCGGCCGTGGAAGTCCACATTGTCCCGCACGGACAGGGTGGGGTAGAGGTTGCGGCCCAGGCCCTGGGCCATGTAGGCGACGCGGCGGGACAGTTCCAGCCGCTGCTGTTCCCTGCTTAAATCCGTCCCGAAGAGGTGGATTTGCCCGGTCTGAATCTGCTTAACCCCGGCCAGCAGAGCTAACAGGGTGGACTTGCCCACGCCGTCGGGGCCGATGAGACCGACGGTTTCGCCGGCGCCGGCGCTGAGGGAAATGTCGCTGAGGGCCTGGAGCTTCTTGTAATGGTGGCTGACGCCGCTAACTACTAAGGTATCCATAGCAATTCCCCCCGATTTGGGCCATTTACCGACGGAGTGGCGCTTTTCCTGTACGTAAAAATCGCTGTTTTTACCAACAGGTAAAGCGCCCGAGCGTTAGCGATGGGCGCGTGAGGCGCAAGCCGAACAACCGCCCGGTTGTTTGTAATTGGCCGCCGGGCCGGGTCTTGATGGCGCTGAATGCGGCGTTTAATGGCCTTAGTTAATGTCGCTAACGCAGTAGCCAGCTGTTTTAACGCGTGCGGCCTACTCCAATGGTGGGGATTAATGGCCGTCCCATGCTTCCCCGCCAGACATTTAGCCAGAACCGCTGCAGAGCCATTTACCGACGGCCGGGCGGTTGTTCGACCTGAAGGTCTCACAGCGCCATTCGCTAACGCTCGGGCGCTTTTCCTGTATGTATTTAAGGCGTTAATTACATACATCTGAAGCGCCCGAGCGTTAGCGATGGGCGCGTGAGGCGTAAGCCGAACAACCGCCCGAGCGTTAGCGATGGGTGCGTGAGGCGTAAGCCGAACAACCGCCCGGTTGTTTGTAATTGGCCCGTTCATCGCTGGCTCAAGGCTTTAGCCGCCGGGCTGGCACTGGCTTTCGGACTAGTTTCGGGGGCGGTTGCATTCACCGCCGGCAGCCGCACCGTCAGCTGGGTCGGCCAGGGCTGGCCCGGTCGCCGCACATAGCCGTTGCCGGTCATGCCACCCTTCAACAGGCCGCGCAGCGACGCCGCCACCTCCGCCGGAATCTTCAGCTTCACCTTAAACATCAATTTCGCCCGCTCGTCTACGGTCTCCACGCTCTTCGGCGTGAACTGCGCCTCCTGGGCAATGAAGCTGATGGTGGCCGGAAAGACTGCCTCCAGGCCGTCGAGGACGATGCGGCCCTCGTCGCCCACCCGCAGCTGGCTCATGTCCGCGTTGCTGACAAAGATATTCATGGACACGTCCTGGGGGTCGAGCACGCTGACCAGCCGCGCCCCCGGCGCCACCACGCTGCCCGGCTGCACCAGCCGGTATTCCACCAGCCCCGCCACCGGACTGACCACCGTTAAATCCTCGTCGCTGCTTTTAGCACCGTGCACGCCGGCCTGGGCCGCCGCCACCGCCGCTTCCGCCTCCTTCACCTGGGCATTGGCCTGTTGCAGCTGGGCCGCCACCTGTTCCTTGCCGGCCTGGGCCTGCTTCAGCTGCGCCTCGCTGGCCTTCACCGCCGCCGCCGCCCGTTCCCGCTCCGTTTTGGTGCGGCTCAGCTCCGCGGCGGAAATTAAATTCTCGTTGCGCATATTCTTCGCGTTCTTCAACTCTAAATCCGCCTGCTGCAGCAGCTGCCGCTGGGCGCTCACGTCGGCCTTGGCCCGCTCAATGGTGCTCTGGGCCGCCGCCAGCGCCGCTTTAGCCTGGCTCTGGCCGGCCTGGGCCTGACCTACCGCCTGGTGCGCCTGCAACGCCCGGGCCTCGGCCCCCTCCAGCTGGCTGTCGGAGGTGCCATTGTCCAGCCGCGCCACCACCGCGTTCTTCGCCACCCGGTCGCCCTCGTCCACGAGGATTTCTTCCACCCGGCCGCCGTAGAGGGTGGCGATGTCGTAGCGCTCCAGCTCCAGGCGCCCGTTGGAATGGGCCAGATTCGCCCACCACTCCTCGGGGCCGTTCTGAAACTTTAGTTGGTAAAGGGCGGCACCGCCGGCCGCCAGCACTAGCAAAGAGAGTAAGGTTTTTTTCATGGCTGTTCCTTATCGGTAAAAATCGCAGTTAGCGCCCAGTCGATGCGCTGATTGATGGCCACGTCCGATTCCACCTGCCGGTCGAAGTCCATGGCAATTTGCTCCGGCAGCAGGTTCGCCTCCAGCAGGCGTCGGCCCACCAGCAGCGGCCCCAGCACCGCATTAATGAGAAAGGCCGCCCGCTGCGCCAGATTGGAAGGTTTCAGCAGCTTGCGCGCAGCCGCCCGTTCCAGCAGGGCGAAGAGAATGGACATGTGGCCGTTGGCCCGTTGTTGAATGAATTTCAGCACCGCCGGCGCCTCAATGCTGTCCTCAAAGATGCGGCAGAGCAGCTGGGAATTGTGGCGGGTGAAATCGGCAAGAAAGAAGAGATAGGAGGCCAGCTTGGCCCGCACGCTGCCGCGGCGCCGCTGCACCTGGCTGGTGAGTTGGCACATGGCCTCCTGATAGATTTGGTCGAGCACCTCCACCAGAAATTCATCTTTACAGGTAAAAAGATGGTGAAAAATGCCCGGCGATTGGCCCACCTGCTGGGCCAGCCGGCGAATGGAAAGGTCGCGGTAGCCCAGCAGCGGATAAAGTTCCCGTCCGGCCGCCAGGAAGCGCTGGCGGCTGTTCAGATTGTTTTCATTCATGTTTTTCCCTTTGGACAGGTGTCCAGATAGGAAAATTATAGGTGAGCCGCCCAAAGAATAAAACCGCGGCACGCCATCGGAATTTTAAGTGGGGCCGCCGGGCGCTTCGGCCTAAAATGGGAGCTTTTGTGATAACTATGGCTTTGTGGCAAATCGTGAACCGCTGGGGCCAGCACTACAGCCGCCCCCAAAACTTTAACCGCCTGGCCGCGGCGCTGCTGCGCTGGCTGGTGCCGCTGGGCTGGCTGACGCTGACCCTGGCACTGGTCTGGGGTCTGGCCTTCGCGCCGGCGGATTACCAGCAGAAAAATTCCTTCCGCATCATCTATATCCACGTGCCGGCGGCGGTGTTGTCCCTCTTCATCTACACGGTGCTGGCCCTGGCCGCCCTGTGCCATTTCATCTGGCGCTGGCCCCTGGCCGGCCTGCTGGCGCGGGCCTCCGCCGGCTATGGGGCGCTGATGACCCTGCTGGCCCTAATCACCGGCTCCCTGTGGGGCAAGCCCACCTGGGGCACCTATTGGACCTGGGACGCCCGCCTAACCTCCGAATTAATTCTGCTCTTCCTCTATCTGGGTTACCTGCTGCTGGTGCATAGCCTGGACGAGCGGGCCCTGGCCGAGCGGCTGGCGGCGCTGCTGGCAATGGTTGGCCTCATTAACATTCCCATCATTCACTACTCGGTGCAGTGGTGGAATTCCCTGCACCAGGGGGCGACTTTATTTAAGCTGGGCGCCCCGTCCATTGCCGCGCCCATGCTCTACCCGCTGCTGCTGGCCCTGCTGGCCTTCTTTATTCAGTATGTGGTGTATGCCCTGCGGCAGATGGGAAACCTGCTGCTGGAACGGCGCATGGAACGGCTACTGGAGCAGTGATGGCCTTTCAATCGCTACGGGAATTCCTCGCCATGGGCGGCCAGGGCTTCTATGTCTGGACCGCCTACCTGTTCAGCCTCGGCGCCCTATTTTTAATGCACGGACTGGTGAAGCGGCGGCGGCGGCAACTGCAAAAACAACTAAGCGAACTGGAACATGAATTGGACTCGGAAAAAAAATAATCCGCGGCGGCGGCGTTTGTTAATGATCGGCCTCATCTTTGGCGCCTTCGCCCTGGCCACGGCCCTGCTGCTCTTCGCCATGAACCAGGACCTGAACCATTACTACTCCCTGGAGCAGGTGGCCAAGGGCCAGGCGCCCCGGAACCAGCGCGGCATTCGCGTCGGCGGCATGGTGGCCAAGGGCAGCTTCCGCCGCGAAGGGGAAAGCCTAGCGGTGGCCTTCGCCATCACCGACTTCAGGAATCCGCCGCTGACCGTCCATTACCAGGGAATCCTGCCGGACCTGTTCCGCGAGGGCCAGGGGGTGATTGTGAAGGGCCAGCTGACCGATGCGGGCTTCCAAGGTGAAGAGGTGCTGGCCAAGCACGATGAAAATTACCAGCCGCCGGAGCTGAAGGGCCTGGAGCACCCCCATGTTCAGCGGTGAACTGGGCCATCTGGCCCTGCTGCTGGCCGGCGCCCTGGCCCTGGCCCAGGGTTTTTTAACCTTAGCCCTGCCCAACCATCTCGGCCTGTGGCCGCTGGCGCGGCGGCTGACCCGGGCCCAGTTCTGGCTATTGCTGACGGCGCTGGCGGCCCTGGCCCTGGCCTTCCATAAAAATGATTTCTCCCTGGCCTACGTGGCCGAGCACAGCAACCGGCTGCTGCCCTGGTACTACCGGCTGGCGGCGGTCTGGGGCGGCCACGAGGGTTCCCTGCTGCTGTGGGTCGTGCTCATGGCCGGCTGGCTGCTGCCGGTGGCGCGGTTGCAACCGCGGGACGAGGAGGAGCAGCTATTTCTCACCCGGGCGCTGGCGGTGCTAGCCCTGGTGCAGAGCGGCTTTATCGCCTTTCTCGTCCTAACTTCAAACCCCTTCCGCCGCCTCTATCCAAGCCCCTTCGACGGCGGCGATTTAAACCCCATGCTGCAGGACATCGGCCTCATCTTTCACCCGCCCCTGCTCTACATGGGCTACGTGGGCTTCAGCCTGGCCTTCGGCTTCGTAGTTGCCGGCCTGTGGCAGGGGAAATTGCGGCGGCGCCAGCTGGCCCTGCTGCGGCCCTGGACGCTGCGCGCCTGGATTTTCCTCACCCTGGGCATTGCCCTCGGTTCCCACTGGGCCTACTACGAGCTGGGCTGGGGCGGCTGGTGGTTCTGGGACCCGGTGGAAAACGCTTCACTCATGCCCTGGCTGGTGGGGGCGGCGCTGATTCACGCCCTGCTGGTCAGCGAGAAGCGCGCCCTCTTCGTCTCCTGGACGGCGCTGCTGGCCATCATCACCTTTGGCCTAAGCCTCATGGGCACCTTTCTGGTGCGTTCCGGCATTCTCACCTCGGTGCACGCCTTCGCCAACGACCCGCAGCGGGGCATCTTTATCCTCGCTCTACTGGCGGCGGTGCTGCTGCCGGCGCTGCTACTGCTAATGGTCCGCCTGCCCCTGCTGGCCTCCCGCCGCACCTTTTCCCTTTTGTCCAAGGAATTTGGCCTGCTGCTGAACAACTGGCTGCTGCTGGGCGCCTGCTTTGTGGTACTGTTGGGCACGTTGTACCCGCTGCTGGCCGACCTCTTCGGCTGGGGCAAGGTGTCCGTGGGTGCCCCCTACTTCAACAGCCTAATCGTGCCGCTGGCGCTGCTGGCCCTGCTGCTGCTGGCCCTCGGGCCGCTGCTGCGCTGGCAGCGGGACCGGCCGCAACGGTTAAAAAAGCTGCTGCCGGGCTTGCTGCTGGCGGCGGCCCTGCTGACCGGCCTCGGCCTCTGGGCCCTGGGCCGCTTTGGCTGGCTGCTGTTTATCACCCTATTTTTAAGTGCTTTGGCCCTGGCGGCGCTGCTGCTGGACTACGGCACCCGCTTCCGGCGCCTGGGCTGGGCCGGCTACTTTCTCCATCTGAACCAGCTGGGCGCCTACCTGGCCCACCTGGGCTTTATGGTTATGGCCCTGGCCATTGCCCTGACCGGCCTCTATTCCCAGGAACAGGATTTGGTGATGAAAAGCGGCCAACGGGTGTCCTTCGCCGGCTATGACATTCGCCTGGAACGGTTCGATGAGGAGAGCGGCCCCAACTACCGGGCCACGGTGGCCAAGCTGCTGATTTACCGGGATAAGCGCTGGCACGTTCTGGCGCCGGCCAAGCGCAGCTATTTCTCCTCGGCCATGCCCATGAGCGAAAGCGCCCGGCTCATCACTCCCAGCCACGATTTATATCTGGCCCTGGGCGAGAAAATCAGCGACGACCGCTGGGCCCTGCGCCTCCAGTTCAAGCCCTTCATCAGCTGGATTTGGCTGGGGGCGCTAATCATGGCCCTGGGGGCCGGCCTGAGCGCCTGGGGCGCCCGGAGGAAACCATGAAGAAATGGCTAATGGGCCTGCTGCTGGCCTGTGGCCTGCTGCTGGCCTTTTTCGTCGCCGGCCTCGGCCGCAATCCCCAGGAATTGCCTTCGGTGCTCACCGGCCGGGATTTGCCGGAGCTGGCCATTGAGCGGCCCGCCGGCTACTTCCTGCTCAACGTCTGGGGCTCCTGGTGCGCCCAGTGCCATCAGGAACATGCATTTCTCATGGAGCTGAGCCGGGAAATTCCCATCGTCGGCCTGAACTGGGCGGCGGACAATCCGCGGGAGGGGGAAGAGGGGCGCCAATTCCTCGCCCGCGCCGGCAATCCCTACCGGGAAATCATCTGGCAGCGGGACGACCTCATCACCGACCTGGGCGTCTACGGCGCGCCGGAAACCTTTCTCATCGGCCCGACGGGTAAGATTCTCAAGCGCTACGCCGGGCCCCTGGACCGCCGGCGCTGGCAGGCGGAATTTCAACCCCTGCTGGAGCGCTAATGTTTCGACCGCTAATTCTCCTAATTTTCCTCACCCTACGGCTGGCGGCGGCCAATCCTCAAGAATTTGATAATCCGGCGGACGCCCGCCGCTATCACCATTTAATCGGGGAAATCCGCTGTCCCACCTGCCAGAACAGCAATATTGCCGAAAGCAGCGCGCCGCTGGCCCGGCAGCTGCGCCAGCTGGTGGCGGAACAGATTCGCGCCGGCCGCAGCGACGGGGAAATCGACCAATATCTGCGGCAACGCTACGGCGACTTCATCAGCTACCGGCCGCCGCTGCTGGGTTCTGGCCTGCTGCTGTGGCTGCTGCCGCTGCTGCTGATGGCCCTGGCCCTGCGGCCGCTGCTGGCATTGGTGCGGCGGCGCCGGGGTTTAAGGGGGGATTTTACAAACAGGGGAAGCGCCCCCCTGTCGGTAAAACTGCCATTAACAAACAGGGGAAGCGCCCCATTGCATGTAAATGCCGCCGCAGCTGCCCCCAAGGAATCATTAACAGACAGACGGGCGCTTCCTATGTATGTAAATGGCGCCAAATTGCCCCGCTCCCTGCGGCCCCTGCTGCTGGTTCTGCTGGCCCTGGCCGCCCTGGGCTGGTGGCAGCTGTCCGGCCAGTATTACTTCCGCTGGCGCCAGCTCACCGCCGGCCTGGAGGCGGATTTAAACCGCAGCCAGTATCTGGGCCAGCTGCCGGAGTGGCTGGGGGAAAACGGCCTGGTCTTCTGCCTCGCCCTGCAGGAGCGCATCGACGCCAGCGACCGGGACCAGCTGGAGCACCTGGGCCACTGCTTCGTGCAGGGCCAGTTCTACGGCGAGGCCCGGCCCATTTACCAGCGGCTCATGCAGCTTAGCCCCAGCAGCCAGAAGTACCGGCTGGCCTTCGCCCAGTCGGACATTTTCAGCGCCGGCCAGCTCAGCGCCAGCACCGAGGCCCTGCTGCGGGAACTGGTTAAGGAGGGGCAGCAGGGCGCCCAGCTGCTATTGGCCACCGCCTACGAGGGGGAAGGGCGCAGCGCCGAGGCCCTCGAGCTCTGGCAGGGGCTGGCGGCGCTGGACCCGCACAGCACCCTGGGCCAGCTGGCGGCGCCGGCCCTGGCCCGCTTCCGCCGCACGGTGAATTTGCAGCTGAAGGCGGATACCCGGGCGGCGCTGCCGCCCAACGCGCTGATTTTCCTCACCCTGGAGCAGGAGGGTAAAACCGTCGCGCGGCGGCTGCTGCCCCTGTTGGCCCAGCAGCAGGTGCAGTTCACGGCGGTGGACTATGTGGCGCCGCTCCAGCCGAAGCCGCTGCTGGTGAAGATTAAGATTGCCACCGCGGCCGCGGCGCCGGCCCTGCGCAGTCTGGAGCGCACCAGCGGCGCCGACCCCCTAAATCTGGAGCTCTAATGCTGACGGTGCGCCATCTGCGGCTGCTGCGCCAGGGGAAAATCATCATCAAGCGGCTGGACTGCCAGCTGGAAGCCGGCCAGCTGCTGCACCTGCGCGGCCCCAACGGCGCCGGCAAGTCCACCCTGTTGCAGGCCCTGGCCGGCCTGCATCGCCCCACGGCCGGGCACATTGCCCTGACGGCGCCCCTGCTCTATCTGGGCCACAGCCTGGGCCTGAACCCGCTGTTCACGCCGCTGGAGAATTTAACCTTCGCCGCCCGCCTCTATCTGGGCCGCCGGGTCAGCGCGGGGGAATTGGCGGAAATCGCCGCCGGCCTGGGGTTGGAGAAGCTGCTGCACCGGCCCTGCGGCCAGCTGTCGGCGGGGCAACAGCGCAAGGTGCAGCTGGCGCGGCTGTGGTTGAGCCGGGAACCGGCCCTGTGGCTGCTGGACGAACCCTTTAACGCCCTCGACCGGGCCAGCTGCGAACACCTGAGCCAACGCTGGGCGGCCCACCTAGCCAGCGGCGGCGCAATTATTTTCACCGCCCACCAGGAGGTGAGCCTGCCGCAGCCGCCGTTGGAACTGGCGCTGTAGCGGTTTATACCGACAGACGGGCGCTTTTAATATATGTATTAATCCTTAATTACATACAGGGGAAGCGCCCGTCTGTTTGTAATTAGGCTAGCGGCCGCAGATGGCCAGCCGGTGGGCCAGCCGATTCAGAGCAAAGCTCAGCAGCGCGGCGAGGAAGAAGCCCAGGGTCAGCGGGTAGACCGTGCCGTTGTATTGCTGGGAGACCAGCCCGCCCAGCAGCACGCCGCCCACGGTCATCAGGGTGCCGAACAGGGCTGCCGCCACCCCAGCGATGGCGGCAAAGGACTGCATGAGCAGGGCATTCAGATTATTCATGGCCTGGGAATAGCAGATGAAATGGCCGGCCAGCAGCAGCACCAGCGGTAGCAGCGGCGGCTTACCTCCCCCCAGCAGGGTCAGCAGCACCAGCAGGCTGTCCACCAGCAGCAGACCGATTAGCGAGGCGTCCAGCATGCGCTGCATGCCATATTTCATCACCAGCTTACCGTTGAGAAAGGCGGCGATGATGATGCCGCTGGCCACCGAGGCGAACACGTAGGGGAACAGGTCGCCGAGCCGGTAGACGTCCCGGGCCAGAATCTGTTCCGCCTGGCTTATGTAGCTGGTCAGCATGCTGAAGAGTAGGGCGCTGATGAACAAGTAGAGCAGCGCCACCCGATTTCTAAAGAATAGGGCGAGGGCTTCGCGGCTTTGCTTCAGGGACAGGGGCTGCCGCCGCTCCGGCGCCAGGGTTTCCGGCAGTTTCACCAGGAACCACAGCAGCACCAGCAGGCCGGTGAGCCAGTAGAAGTGGAAGATGGTCTTAAAGTCGCCCAGCTTGAGGATTAGCTGGCCGAAGCTCGGCGCCAGCACCGGCACCGCCATAAACACCATCATGATGTAGGACATGGTTTGCGCCATTCTGTTGCCGGCGGACACGTCGCGGACGATGGCCTGCACCATCACCCGCGGCGCCGCCAGCCCCGCCCCCTGGAGGAAGCGGCCGAGCAGCAAATAGCTGAAATCCCGAGTAAAGACCAGCGAGAGGGAGGCGCCGATGTAAATGGCGAAGCCCAGCAGCAGGGTTTTCTTGCGGCCCAGGCTGTCGCCCAGGAGGCCGAAGAGCAGCTGGGTGCTGGCGTTGCCAAGGAAGTAGGCGAAGACCACATTGTGAATCGCATTGGCGTCGCTGAGGCCGTAGAACCGGGTCATGGCTGGGAAGGCCGGCAGAATGGAATCAATCATAAAGGCGGTAAAACCCATGAGCGTGGCCATGAGCAAAATGAAGTGTTTGCTTGAGAAAAAAGAATTCATGAAATCCCTTGTTATGGCTAAGAATTTCCGCTAAAGTCAGCGCTCAATTTTTAACCAGTTGGAGCAATATTGTGAAGAAAAAAGGACTGTTATTAACAGCACTATTTATGGCATTAACCGTAGCAACTACGGGCTGTGGCGTCAATCGCGGCACACAGATGAATTATAACCTGGTCAATAGCATTCGGAAGGGCGTAACCACCGAACAGCAGGTGCGCGCCCTCTTCGGCGAGCCGGTGGCCACGGAAACCCGCCACAAGGAAGGGGTCAAGATATTGCAGTACAAATACAGCAATAACGACCACATGAAGAAAGACCTGGCCGCCATCGGCGGTGCAGCCCTCGGCGGTCTACTTGGTCATCAGATTGGCGGCGGCTCTGGCCGGGACATCGCCACCGGCCTGGGCGGTCTTGCCGGCGGCGCCCTGGGTGAAAACGCCGTTACCACCCGCGAAGAAATGCAGGTGCTCACCGTCTACATCGACCTGCGCACCGGCGTCGTACGCGACTACGACTTCAACGAGAGCAAGGGCCGCACCCAGTCCTGGCAGTTGAACTCGGGAGTAGGCACCCTTTAATGACCGCCATTCTACTGGTTAATCTGGGCTCGCCGGCCTCGCCGTCGGTGCAGGACGTGCGCGCCTACCTGCGGGAATTCCTGTCCGACCGGCGGGTTATCCAGCTGTCGCCCTGGCTGTGGCAGCCGCTGCTCCGTTTATTCGTGCTGCGGCGCCGGCCCCAGCGCACGGCGGCCGCCTACCGGCGCATCTGGACGGCCGATGGTTCGCCGCTCATTAACATCAGTCAGGCACAAAGGGCCGCCCTCGGGCGGCTCTTTCCGCATCTGCCGGTGGCCCTGGCCATGCGCTACGGGGAACCGTCCATTAAAAGTCAGCTGGCGGAACTGCTGGCCGCCGGCGTCCGGCGCATTCTCCTCGTCCCCATGTACCCGCAGTTCAGCTACACCACCACCGGCACCGTACAGGACGAGCTGGCCCGTTGCCTTAAACAGCAGGGGGCGGCGGTGGAGGTGCGCTGCATCAACGATTGGCACGACCGGGAAACATACATAGGGGCGCTTCGGCTGTCGGTAAAACGCTATTGCGACGCACACGGCAGGCCGGAGCGGCTGCTGCTGTCCTTCCACGGTCTACCCCAGAGCTACGTGGCGAAGGGCGACCCCTACCAGCGGCAATGTGAAAACACCGCCCGGCTGCTGCAGGCGGCGCTGCCGGACTTGCCCATACAACTGGTTTACCAATCCCGCTTCGGCCGGGAGCCCTGGCTCCAGCCCTATGCCGACGAGACCATCGCTGAACTGGGCCGCCGGGGCTGCCGCCATCTGGCGGTCATGTGCCCCGGCTTTAGCGCCGACTGCCTGGAAACCCTGGAGGAAATGGCCGTGGAAAACCGCCAGCTTTTCCTGGAAAATGGCGGCGGCCGCTTCGGCTACATTCCGGCCCTGAACGCAGAGGCCGACCACATCGCATTGCTTTCGGAATTAATCGGGGAACACCTATGGCACAACCAATAATTCTTATCACCGGCTGCTCCAGCGGCATTGGCAACGTTAGCGCCCATTACCTGAAGGCCAAGGGCTGGCGGGTGCTGGCTACGGCCCGCCGCCCCCGGGACGTGGAACGGCTTAAGGAACAGGGCTTTGAGGCCTGCCAGCTGGACCTGATGGAGACGGAGAGCATCAGCATGGCCCTGGATTGGCTGCTGCACCAGACCAACGGCCGCCTGGACGCGCTCTTTAACAACGGCGCCTTTGCCATACCGGGCGCGGTGGAGGATTTGCCCTACAGCGCGCTGCTGATGCAGTTTGCCGGCGGCTTCTTTGGCTGGCACGAGCTGACCCGCCAGGTGCTGCGGCTCATGCGCCGCCAGGGCTACGGCAAGATTATCCAGAACAGTTCGGTGCTGGGCCTGGCGCCCATGCCCTACCGCGGCGCCTACGTGGCCAATAAATTCGCCCTGGAGGGACTGACGGACGTGCTGCGGCTGGAGCTGACCGGCTCGGACATTTACGTTAGCCTCATTGAACCGGGGCCCATCATGCCGACCAACTTTCGCCAAAATGCCTTTGAGCATTTCCGCAATATGAACTTTGGCCCGTCGCCGCACGGCCGCGCCTACGAGGCCATGATTAATCGCTTTAACAGCCAGAAGCCGGAGCCGTTCACGATGCCGCCGGAGCGGGTGGCGGAAACGGTGTGGAAGATTCTCGAAAGTCCGCGGCCCAAGGCGCGCTATTACCTCACCAAGGCCACCTGGCTGCTGGCGAACCTGCGCCGCTTTCTACCCAGCGCCGCCTACGACCGGCTGGTGCTGTGGCTGCAGCGCCGCGAGGCCCGCCGCTATAAAAAATAGCCGTTTACCGACGGACGGGCGCTTCAGCTGTATGTTTATTTGGCTGTTTAAACATACATCTGAAGCGCCCGTCTGTTTGTAAATGTGGTAGCGCTGCACCCATTTATTAAGCCCTAAGCAGTAAGTGGGAAAGTGCCCGATGGTTTAAGCGGCTTTAGGGTTTATTTACCGACGGACGGGCGCTTCCCCTGTACGTAAAATAGCTATTTTTACATACAGGAGACGCGTAGCGCTACGACCTTCAGGTCGTAGAACCGCTTCGTTGTTTGTATAACTTGGTTTGTTAGGTTTAATCGGCGAAGGCGTCGGTGATGCAGCCCCGCGACGCCGAACTGACCGTGCGCGCGTACTTATAGTGAATGCCGCGGCGGGCACTCGGCTTCAGCGGCGGCTGCACCCATTTAGCGCGCCGCGCCGCCAATTCCTCCGCGCTCAAATGCACGTCGATGGTGTTCTTCTGCGCGTCGATGGTGATTAGGTCGCCGTCCTCAATGAGGGCGATGTTGCCGCCCACCTGGGCCTCCGGCGCGATATGGCCAACCACAAAGCCGTGGGAACCGCCGGAAAAGCGCCCGTCGGTAATTAGAGCCACCGACTTGCCCAGGCCGGCGCCCATGATGGCCGCCGTCGGCTTCAGCATTTCCGGCAATCCCGGGCCGCCCTGGGGCCCCTCGTAGCGGATTACCACCACCGTGCCCTCGGTAACTTCACCGCGGCCAATGCCCTCATTGGCGAGGAATTCGCCGTCGTAGACCTTAGCCTTACCGGTGAAGGACAGGCCCTCCTTGCCGGTAATCTTCGCCACGGAACCCTCCTGGGCCAGGTTGCCGTAGAGAATGCGCAGGTGGCCGGTAGCCTTGATGGGTTCGGCAAAGGAATGGACGATTGGCTGGCCCGCCGCCAAATCCGGCACCGCCGCTAGATTCTCTGCCACGGTCTTGCCGGTTACGGTCAGGCAGTCGCCGTGCAAATA
Source organism: uncultured Cardiobacteriaceae bacterium (assembly GCA_963533935.1). Classification (GTDB taxonomy): domain Bacteria; phylum Pseudomonadota; class Gammaproteobacteria; order Cardiobacteriales; family Cardiobacteriaceae; genus CAUSKK01. The sequence goes on along the minus strand of CAUSQL010000006.1, from coordinate 38,479 downwards.
GCCGTTCTGCAGCATGTACTTCATGACCGCGGGAATGCCGCCCACCGCCTGCAGGTCTTCCATGACGTATTTGCCGCTGGGCTTAAAGTCCGCCAGCATCGGCGTGGATTCGCTCCAGTCCGCCAGCTCGTCGATGGTTAGGGGAATGTCGGCGCTGTGGGCGATGGCCAGGAAGTGCAGCACCGCGTTGGTGGAACCGCCCAGCACGATGACCAGGCGGAAGGCGTTCTCCAGCGCCTTCTTGGTGATGATGTCCCGCGGGCGAATGTTCTTTTCCAGCAGATTGCGCATGGCCTTACCCACCGCCAGGCATTCGTCCCGCTTCTCCTTGGTTGCCGCGGGAATGGAAGAGTTGTAGGGCAGGGCAATGCCCATGGCTTCCAGGGCCGCGGCCATGGTGTTGGCCGTGTACATGCCGCCGCAGGCCCCCTCGCCGGGGCAGGCGCAGTGGATAACTTCCTGATATTCCGCCTCGTCCATGGTGCCGGCCACCTTCTGGCCCCAGGCCTCGAAGGCGGAGACCACGTCGATTTTCTTGCCGTGGTGCATGCCGGCGGCGATGGTGCCGCCGTAGACGAGAATGGCCGGCCGGTTCAGCCGCAGCACCGCCATGGTGGCGCCGGGCATGTTCTTATCGCAGCCGACCACGGCCACTACGCCGTCGTAGCACATGGCCTGAATGAAGGTTTCAATGGAATCGGCGATGACGTCGCGGGACACGAGGGAATAGCGCATGCCCTGGGTGCCCATGGAAATGCCGTCGGACACGCCGATGGTGTTAAAAATCAGGCCGGTGGTGTTGGTGGCCTGAATGCCCTCCTTAATCTTCACCGCCAATTCGTTCAGGTGCATATTGCAGGGGTTGCCCTCGTAGCCGGTGCTGGCAATGCCGACGATGGGGTTCTGCAAATCCCGGTCGGACAGGCCGATGGCGTGCAGCATGGCCTGGGCCGCCGGCTGGGTCTCGTTCTGGGTTACGGATTTGCTGTAGATATTGATGCCTAATTCTTTGTCTTTGCTCATGATTTTTTGGAAATACGTTAGTCGATTTGAATTTTATAGAGGTCGTCGGTGTCGCCCACGCGCACCTTCCGCAGATAGCGGGCGACGATGGGGCTGGCCGGTTGCAGGGCCCGTAGATTCTCGCGCAGCTTGCGCGCCGCATAGTCCGGCTTATAGGCCACGCTGACCACGGCCACCTGGCCGGCGGCGGTTTTAACTGTTCCCAGATAGATGTGCTCGCCGAGTACAAATTCCGTGGATTCCAGCCAAAGTAGTTCGTCGTTAAGGGTTTTCATGGGAACGCCTCCAGTAGCTAAAAACTTAGCTTACTCCTGCGGCGACGTCCCCGAGATTTATTTATTTTTAGAAGGGGAATTTCAAACCGGGAATGTTCACGCCACCGGTGATGCTGTCCATGGACTGCTTGCTGATTTCCTGCACCCGCTTATTGGCGTCGTTGATGGCCGAAGCCAGCAGGGCCTCAATCATTTCCCGGTCTTCCTTAAGAATTTCCGGATTGAGCTCCACCTTCTGGCACTCGCTGAGGCCGTTCATGGTGATGGTTACCGCGCCGGCGCCGGCCTGGCCGGTTACGGTTTTCTGCGCCAGTTCCTCCTGCATTTTTTTCATGTTTTCCTGCATTTCCTTGGCTTTTTTAATCATATTGCCAACGCCAATTTTTCCGAACATAAATAACTCCAATTAGTTTAAAGGTTGAATGTTTTCCACCTGGCCATCGAGCAATTCCATGGCCAGACGGACGGAACAGTGCTGCAGAAAGGCCTGCTCACCGTCTTTTTGTTGCTGTAACTGCTGCCGTTCCCGCCAACTCTGGGGCGTGTCCAAATCCGCCGGCTGCAACTTGATTTCACAGTGCAATATTTCCGCCAACAAGGGCGCCTGGTCCGCAAAATAGCCGCAGAGAAATTCGCCCAGGCCTAGGGTTAGGATATTGGCCTCCCAGGCCAAAGGGCAACTGCTGTCGGCCAGGGCCCGCACCTTGTCCGGCAACGCTAGGCCGTCAATGAACTGCGCCCAGCCGGCCACATTATTAATGTAGGGGCCATAGTCCGGCGGACTAGCCACCACTGGGGCGGCAGGCGCCGCTTCCTCCCGACTGAATTCCGTCGCCGGCACCTCCTCAACCGCCCAGGGCGGCGGTTCCTCGCCATCGCTTTCCGCGGCGGCTGGGGGCGGTTCAGCATTTGCGGCCGTTTCTTCCACCACCGCGCCGGCGATTTCAGCCCCATTGGCAGCCGGCCCTGGTGAAGCCAGTTCCGGCGGTTCCGATTCTGGCAAAGCCGGTTCCCGGCTCAATTTAATCTCTTCCGCCTCGCGAATGGGCCGCAGCCGCTCCACCTCACTCTGTGGCAGCAGTGGCCGCAGGGCCATCATGCGCAGCAGGCCCATTTCCACCGCCAGCCTTAACTCCGGCTGGTAGGGCAGGCTCTGCCAGGTGTCCGTCAAAATTTGGTACCAGAGCTGCACCAGCTCCACCGGCAGCTGCGGCGCCAGTTCCAGCAGCAGCGGCGGGAATTCCTCCTCGGGCCGCTGGGCATTCAGCTGAATAACCGTCAGCGTTTGCAGCAGCTGCAACAGCCGGTGCACCAGCTGGGAATAGTCCGGCGCGTAGCTGTCCAAATCATGAAGCAGCTGGCGCAGCTGGGTTCCCTCCTGGCGCGCCAGGCACAGCAGCAGCTGGAGCAATTGCTGGCCGGGAATGCTGCCCAGCAGCTGGGCGGTGGCGGCGGTCTTTACCGCCCCCTGGCCGCAGATGATGGCCTGGTCCAACAGACTGAGGGCGTCGCGCATGCTGCCGTTGGCCCCCTCGGCCAGCAGCAGCAGCGCTTCGCGCTCGTGGGGAATCCGTTCCGTTTCGAGAATGCGCTGGAGATGGGCGACGATTTGGCTCGGCGCCATATTCTTCAGGTGAAATTGTAGGCAGCGGGAAATGATGGTTACCGGCAGCTTCTGCGGGTCGGTGGTGGCGAGAATGAATTTAACGTGCTCCGGCGGCTCTTCCAGCGTCTTCAGCAGGGCGTTAAAGCTGCTGCGGCTAAACATGTGCACCTCGTCAATGAGGTAGACCTTGAAGCGGCCCTTCACCGGTGCGTAGGGCACGTTGTTGAGAATTTCACGGGTATCATCGACGCCGGTGCGCGAGGCGGCATCAATTTCAATTAAATCTGGGAAATTACCGCCGTCAATTTCGCGGCAATGGTTACATTCGCCGCAGGGCTGGGAACTGACGCCATTGTTTAGGCAGTTGATGGATTTGGCGAAGATGCGGGCGATGGTGGTTTTACCCACGCCGCGGGTGCCGGTGAACAGGTAGGCATGATGTAGCCGATTGTGGTCGAGGCCGTAGCTCAGGGCCTGGCTGATGTGCTCCTGGCCAACGAGCTCTTGGAAATTTTTCGGCCGCCATTTGCGCGCTAATACCTGGTACATTGCATTCCCCCATAAAAAAAGTCTGTACCAGCGCTCTTCGGCACACAACCAGACTACTACCGCTGCTTTCTTCCGAACCTGACGGGGTTTGCAGTTGGCCATTGCGAAGTACCAATACAGACTTGCGATTAAGTTTAAGGATTAAACGGCACTTGTCAAGGTAAGGGCGGATAAACATACATCGGGGCGCTTCCCCCGTATGTTTTTTACTTAAAAAATTTGTATGGGCCGGCGCTCCCCGTTGTATTATTAGATTAAGGAGTTTTTTTATGAAAAAGATATTACTGCTGGCCAGCTGCCTACTCACGGCCTGCGCCACCACCACCGTCATAATGGAAGGAATGAAAACCAACGACACTTTGCTCAGCCGCGACCGGATTGTCGGCTTCGGCTATCCGCAAACGCCGGTGCCCGGCTTTGAGGGCGCTGTGGTTTTCATCGGGCAAAAATACAGCTACTTCGCCACACCTGGCGTGGATAACAAAGACCCGCAGCTGTTCCAACGCATCATGGGCGGACTAGACATGAACTACACCCGGCTGGAGCTGCCCATGGAAAAGGGTGCGGACACGCTGACGCTCTACCAAAAGCTGACGCCGGCCAGCGAGCAGGAACAGCGGGAATTTAGCGAAACCATCGCCGTGGTTTACGAACGGCGGGAACCACTGACGGCCCAGGAACAGCAGCAGTTAGCAGCCCTGAAATTCAAGTGCCGGGGCAGCCGCTGCTACCGGGTACTGCACGGCAAAATCACCGTGGCTCAGCTGCCGCGCAACCGCCTCGACCAGCAGTGGTCCATGGGCAAACCCCTGTTCTTTGAAATCCGCCGCCGCGGCGAACATAAGCAAGTGGGCCTCTTCTTGCCCCTGGCCCTAACCTACGACCTGATAACTCTACCCGTACAGGTGCTGGCCGTGAGCGTGGCCGGCGCCATGGAGTAGGAAGCGTTTTATAGCTGCCACCGGGCGCTTCTGCTGTAGGTTTTTTGAGATTAAACATACAACGGGGCGCTTACCCTGTATTTAAATTTAGGAATTATCCATGAAAAAAATCACCCTGCTGGCCGGCGGTCTGCTGGCCGGTCTCCTGTCCGGCTGTAGCACCTACACGCTAATGGCCACTTCCAGCGAGTCCCACGAATTTACCACCCTGAGCCGCGACCAAATCGTCGCCTTTGGCCGGCCGCAGACGCCGGTGCCCGGCTTTGAAAACGCCGTGGTTTTCCTCGGGCAAAAGTACAGCTACTTCGCCCAGCCAGCGGCCCAGGAGGGAGATGCGCAGCTGTTCCTGCGCATCATGCAGGGCCTGAACATGGAGCGCACCAGCCTGCTGCTCTTCCCCCACGCCACCGGCCAGGACACCCTGGTTATGTACCAAGATGGGACGGCGCAGACTCTGCAAAAAAGTGAATTTAACGATGTGCCCGTAACGGTGGTTTACAAGGGCCAAGGGCCGTTAAGTGCCCAGGAGCAGCAGCAGCTGGCGGCGCTGAACTTTAAATGCGAACAGAGCTACTGCCAGCGGCGATTAAGCAGCAAAATCACCCTGGCCCAGCGGCCGCGCAGCAGCCTGGGCCAGCAATGGCAGATAAGCCGCCCTACCTTCTTCGACATTAGAAAGGAAGAAAAGGCCAGGAGTTCCGCCCTCTACCCGCTGGCCATTGGCTTTGACCTGGTAACGCTGCCGGTGCAGATGGCCGTGGGCACGGTGGGTTTGGTGGGTATGGTGGGTATGGTGGGTATAATCGCCACCGATAAATAATCGACAAATTACAAACAGGGAAGCGCTTCAGATGTATGTATTTAGCCTAATTACATACATCTAAAGCGCTTCCTTGCCGGTAAATTTAGCCGATTTTGGTCTTAAGGGGGCCGCTATCCCGGCCCAGCAGCCCGAGGAAGCGTTTCTTCAGCGCCGCCAGGGCCGAGGGTTTTTCCTCCTTGTAGAGCCAGTAAATGCGGTGGCTAGCCAGGTGTTCCAGAATGAAATCGTCGCTGGTGCCGATGCGGTCAATGAGCTTATTCTCCAGGGCCTGAACGCCGTACCAGGTTTCGCCGGTGGCAATGGCCTCCACGTCCAGCTGTGGCCGGTAGGCACTGATGTGTTCCTTAAATAATTTATGGGTAACGGCCAATTCCCGCTGGAACTGTTCCCGGTCCTCGTTGGTATTTTCGCCGAGCACCGTCAGCGACCGCTTGAATTTGCCCGCCGTGTGCTGTTCGTAGTCAATGTCGTGCTTTTGCAGCAGCCGGTGGAAGTTCGGCAGGGCGCCAATTACCCCCACCGAACCGAGAATGGCAAAGGGCGACGCGATGATTTCGTCGGCCAGGCAGGCCATCATGTAGCCACCGCTGGCCGCCACCTTGTCCACGCAGACGGTCAGGGGAATCTGCTTCTGGCGCAGCCGGTGCAGCTGGGCCGCCGCAAAGCCGTAGGCGTAGACCAGCCCGCCGCCGCTTTCCAGGCGAATCATCACCCGGTCGCCGGGGTTGGCCACCTGGAGAATCATGTTCAGGTGCTCGCGCAGCTCGTCGGTGGCGCTGGCCTCGATGTCGCCGTTAAAGTCCATCACAAACAGATTGGGCTTAATCGCCATTTCCTCCTTTTTCTGCGCTTTTTTCTGCTCTTTCAGCCAATTTTTGTGGCTTTTCTCGTCATTTAGCGTGCCGTGCATTTCCTCGCGCAGGTCAGCAAATTCATCGTTCAGGCAGCTGATGCGCATGTCCTCCCGGTCGCGGCGGTGGCTTTTCTTCGCCGCCTTCAGCGAGGCCACCAGGCCCAGCGCCAGCACCAGGGCCACCAGCACAGTGATGGTTTTCGCAAGGAACAGTAAATAGGGGTAAATAAATTGGCTCATGGCTTCTCCTGCCAGAAATAGGGGACGGCCATTATAAAAATGCCCGTGGTAAAGGCGGCGTAAAAAATCGTCTGCACGCTCAAAATGCCCTGCTGCAACAGCTGAAAATGCTCGAAGGGCGACAGGTAGCGCATGAGCACCGGCAGCCAGGGCGGTGTGCTACTTAGGGTGGGACTTAGCCACAGCAGCAGCCAGCAGAGGGCCGTCAGCAGTGAGGCGCTTAAACCCTGGCTCTGGCCCGCGGAAATGGTCAGGCTTAGGCCCACTGCAAAGGCCATGAAAAATAATTGGCCGAGCAGGTAGGACAGCAATAGGGGCTTGTCCCAGCTAACGCCGGCCGCCAGCCCGCCGGCCGTTAGCCAGAAGGGTAAGGTCAGCAGCAGCAGCGCAAGCGTTAGCAGCAGCGCCTTGGCCAGATAGAAATTCTGCCAGCTCTGGCCGTAATACAGGGTGAGCGTGTGCCATTGCCTTTCCACCGCCAGGCTGCGGGCGCCGAAGAAAATCGACCAGAGCACCATTAGCCACTTCACAAAGTCATTGGCGGTGCCCAGCAGCATTTCCGTGGCGCCGCGGCGGTTTTCCAGCTGCGCCAGCTGGGCGGCGATGGCCTGGTATTCCTGGAGCAGCGCCAGCAAAAACCAGCCGAGGGCCAGCCAGGCCAGGGCCAGGGCAATCAGTAGAGTGGGGGAAAAGAGCAGCCGCCACTCCTTGCGCAGGTGATTAGTGAGCATGGAGTTTCTCCGCCAGCGCCGCCGCCGGGTAATGGGGATAAAGGGCGACGATGGCCGCCACATGTTTGGCCAGCGCCGCCGCCGTGGCCGCTTCATCATTGACGGCCAGGAAGGAGTTCTCCAGGTAAGCGCCGGGAAAGTCCGCCGCCAACCGCGCCGCCGTGGCCGGGTCGCGGGTTTGTAGCCAGCGCTGCCGTTCCGTGCGAATTGGCAGGCTGATTTCCCGCAGGTTGCCGCCTTCCTGTAGCAGGTAGAGCCGGTCCGCCAGCTGGCCCACCTCCTGCCAATCGTGGCTAATCATGAGAATGCCGCATTCGCCCTTAATGCGGCGTAGCAGCGCCATGAATTCCTGCTTCTGCCCGTAGTCCAGGCCGTTGGATAATTCATCCAATAGCAGTAGCTGGGGCCGGTGCAGCAGCGCCTGGGCCAGGGCTGTGCGCTGGCCAAAGCCGTGGGACAGCTGGCCGCAGCGCTTGGTCAGCACCGACTCTAGGCCGCAGAGATTAATAACCCGCGCCACGTCCGCCACCGAGCGCTGGCGCAGCAGAGCACAGGTTTCCAGATAGCGGCGCACGGTCAGCTGGGGATAGAGGGGCGCCTGGGTGGGCAAATAGCCAAGCCAGTGCGACGGCTGGCAGAAATTATGGAGCTGGCCCCCCTGGAGCGGGCGGGCGCCGGCGATGATTTCCAGCAGGGTGGTCTTACCCACCCCGTTATTGCCGATGAGCATGACGATTTCGCCGCTGGCGACGGTCAGATTAATATTGTTGAAGAGCCAATTGCTGCCGCGCCAGCCGCTGATTTCTTCACAGTGAATTAGGGTTTTTTGCATAACTTAGATATGAAAAAAGCCCACTGTCGCGGGCTTTCCAAGGAGAAAAGAAGCGCTTATTTAATTTTTGCTTCTTTATAAATAACGTGCTTACGCACCACCGGGTCATATTTCTTAATCTCCATTTTTTCCGGAGAATTACGCTTGTTCTTAGTCGTAGTATAGAAATGGCCCGTGTTTTCAGAAGAAACCAAACGGATTTTTTCCACCGCACCTTTTTTCTTCGCCATAGCTTACTCCTTAAATTTTTTCACCACGGGCACGAATCTCCGCCAGAATGGCGTCAATGCCCTTTTTATCGATAATACGCATTCCCTTGGCAGAAACTCTCAGTCTGACAAAGCGATTTTCGCTCTCCACCCAGAAGCGGTGATAGGTTAGGTTGGGAAGAAAACGGCGCTTATTTTTATTGTTAGCATGTGAAACGGTATTACCGACCATCGGCTTTTTACCGGTTACCTGGCAAACGCGTGCCATAGTCGTACCTCTTTAAATTAGTTAATGAAAGAAATGAAGGTGGCCAAGGACGGAATCGAACCGCCGACACGAGGATTTTCAATCCTCTGCTCTACCAACTGAGCTACTTGGCCGAAGAAGGGAGGCATTAGACTAAATTTTCCCTTTGCTGTCAAGGGCCGACCGCTGACGACCGCTGACGCAGAGGTCGCGAATGAGACACTCGTCGCAGCGGGGCCGCCGCGCCTGGCACACGTAGCGGCCGTGCAGCACCAGCCAGTTGTGGCCGTATTGCAAATACCGTGGCGGCACCCGCTGCAACAGTTGCTTTTCCACCGCATTGACCGTCTTGCCCGGCGCCAGGCCCGTGCGGTTGGCCAGGCGGAAAATGTGGGTATCCACGGCCATAGTTGGCTGGCCGAAGGCGGTGTTAAGAATCACGTTGGCGGTTTTGCGACCCACGCCGGGCAAACTTTCCAAATCATCCCGTCGGTTTGGCACCTGACCATGGAATTTTTCCAGCAACAGCTGGCAGGTCTTCAGCATATTCACCGCCTTATTGTTGTAAAGGCCGATGGTTTTTATGTATTCCTTTAAATTATCCAGCCCCAGGGCCAACATCTTCTCCGGGTCGGGGGCAACGGCAAACAGTTTGGCCGTCGCCCGATTGACGCTTTTATCCGTGCTCTGCGCCGACAGCATGACCGCCATCAGCAGCTGAAAATTATTGTGAAATTGCAGTTCCGTGCGCGGCGTGGGATTTTGCGCCTGCCAGCGGCGGAAGGCCTCGGCAATCTGGGCTTTAGTCATTGTTTTCATGGGACTATTTTATAATTTCCCCTTTTTGGATAAGTTCAATGCTGGAAAAATATTTCCGCCTGCGGGAGCAGGGCACCACGGTTAAAACCGAGCTTTTGGCCGGTCTAACAACTTTTCTCACCATGGCCTACATCATCTTTGTGAATCCGGCCATGCTGGCGCAAACCGGCATGGACAAGCAGGCGGTCTTTGTGGCCACCTGTTTGGCGGCGGCGCTGGGCTCCTTCATCATGGGTTTCTACGCCAACCTGCCCATTGCCCTGGCGCCGGGCATGGGTTTAAACGCCTTTTTCACCTACACGGTGGTTTTAAAAATGGGCCATTCCTGGCAGGTGGCCCTGGGCTGCGTGTTCTGGTCCGGTCTGATTTTCCTGCTCATCAGCCTTTTCCGCCTGCGCGAGTGGCTCATTCAGGCCATTCCCCTAAGTTTGAAGAAGGCCATTGGCGCCGGCATCGGTGGCTTTCTCGCCTTCATTGCGCTGCAGAACGGCGGCGTGATTGTGAACAGCGACGCCACCCTGGTGCATCTCGGCAATCTCGGCGCCTTTCCGGCGCTGATGACCTTCACCGGCCTATTTCTAATTGTGGCGCTGAACCACCTGCGCATCAGCGGGGCGGTGATGATTTCCGTCTTTGCGGTGGCGCTGCTGGCGGTGCTCTTTGACAATAATCAGCTGGCCGATGCGCTGCTGGCGCCGCCGCCGGCCCTGGCGCCGACCCTGTTTCAGCTGGACCTGCTGGGGGCGCTCAGACCGGAGCTAATTAGCGTCATCTTCGCCTTCTTCTTCGTGGATTTATTCGACACCGCCGGCACCCTCATCGGCGTAACCGACCGGGCCGGCCTAAGTAAACGGGGCGAAATTCCCCAGTTGAAAAAGGCGCTGCTGGCGGACAGCGGCGCTACGGTCATCGGCGCCCTGCTCGGCACCTCCAACACCACTAGCTACGTGGAAAGTGCCGCCGGCGTGGCGGTGGGCGGTCGCACCGGCCTGATGGCGGTAATTACGGGCCTGCTATTCCTGCTCGCCCTATTCTTTGCGCCGCTGATGACCATGATTCCCAGCTACGCCACCACCGGTGCCATACTCTACGTGGCCATTCTCATGATGTACGCGCTGAAGGACATCGACTGGGGCGACATTTCCGAAGCCACCCCGGTGGCCCTCACCTTTCTGATGATTCCCCTCAGCTACTCCATCGCCGACGGCATCACCGTGGGCTTTATCAGCTACAGCATCAGCAAGCTCATCACCGGCCGGGCACGGGAGCTAAATGTGGGGGTGCTGGCCCTAAGCCTGATTCTGTTGGGCCGCCTAATCTTCATGTAGTTATAAATACAGACGGGCGCTTTCCCTGTATGTTTATTTAAGGTTTTAAACATACAGGGGAAGCGCCCATATGTTTGTAAAAACATATATTTCAACCATAAAAAAAGCGCTCCCGGAGGAGCGCTCTAGCCAGTTAATTAAGCTATTCCGGGGCACATTCCTTGGCCACGATTTGGTCCTGGGCGTTTTGCAGCATCAGGCCGTCCAGCTCGCGGTAGTTATTGCTGTCCACGGCGCCGCCCGGCAGCAGCGTATAGCCGTGGCCGGTGAAGACGGTGCCGGTGTTATCGGAACGGTCCAGGTTGATGGGCAGCTTGAAGGACTTGCGCTTGAAGTTCACCAGGGCCGAAACCGGTAGACCTTCCCGGTTGAAGGCGTAGCGCACGGAAAGGCGCTTGTCGTTCTGGCACTGGTAGTGCACCGCGTCGGCGCTGGGCCGCTGCTCCATGTCCACGGAGGCGTCGCCCACATTACATTCCTTGGCCAGGAACTGGTCGTTCTGGTCGAGGATTTGAATGCCGTTGGTGTTTTTCAAATCCACCATGGTTAGGGCGTCGGCGTTCAGCTTGTGGCCCTGTGGGCTTTGGAAGAAGCTGCTGGTAACGTCCGAACGGTTAGCGTCGTAATTAACGGTGAAGCTTTTCTTTTTCACCTTAACTTTTGCGTTAATGGGATAGCCGGTTTCGCCGTCAAACTTGTAGCTGACCGTCGCCTTTACCCCATTATCACAGGTGTAATTAATGGTCTGGTTAGTTTGGGCCCGGGCACCAAGGCTTAGGCCGAGTAGTAAGGTTAAAGTTAGAGTTTTTTTCATAACATCCTCATTTAAAAACGTGCCTTAAATTTCCGGCACACAGTTGCCACGGATGGTAACTCCCTGGTTATCGGCCAGGGTCAAGCCGTGGGCTTGCGGCAGATTATCGCTGGAAATGTAGCTGCCGGACATTTTTTTTCCATGGGCCCCGACGAACACAGTGTTTTTGCCGGCTTCGCTCTGGGCCAGGTCGATTTTCATGGCCAGCTTTTCGCGATTTTTCTTATTTTCGTAGTAAACGGTTACGTTGCTGGGCACGGTGCGGTCCTTGTTAAAGATAAAGTCCGCCTCTAGAAAGCCCTCGTCGCAGCGGTAGCGCATGGCGTCGCCGCGGGCCTTGAAAACCGTTTCCGTGGCCGCCTTTTCCTCCTCGGGTTTGAAGCGGGGCTGGCAATCGCTGACTAGGGAATAGGGAATGCTGTCGAAGATTTCGATTTTCGTGCCCTTGCGCACGTTGGCGGCGGTGATGGCCGGGGTGGTAACGATTTTGTAGCGCTTGCCCTCGGCGTAGAAGACGGAATTTTCCTCGCTGGATTCGTCCTCGCGCAGGGTTAAATCCTTGCCCTTGCGGCCGGTGGCGAGAATGAGAAATTCGTCCACCCGCTGCGGCGCACCGCTGGCCGGGTCGAAGGTGAATTGGGCGTAGGCCAGGTCCCGGTCGCTACAGATGTAATCCACCTTGGCGCTCTGGCCCAGGGCGCTGGCGGGGAGAAGGAGCAGAATCGCTCGCTTAATGCTGGTCATAAAAATGGCCCATTTTATTGGCTTTCGGCCGGAAAAAACATACAGCATAAGCGCCCCGATGTATGTTTATTCCTTGCCGTAGGGATTTTTATCGAGCACATAGAGGCAGCTGTGGCTCCAGCGGTCGTAGAGGGTGCGGCCGTCCCGGTCCCAAAGGCGCCAGAACAGGCCCAGCCCCAGCGGCAGGCAGGTGATTAGCGCCAGGAACCAACGATACAGGGCCGGGCCAAACTTCAGGCTGGTGCCCCGCTCATCGACCAGCAGCAGCCGCCAGGCGCGCATGCCGAGGGTTTGCCCCTGGGCCGACCAGAAATAGCCGTAGAACAGGGCCCAGCAGGCCAACAGCGCCAGGCGGAAGCCATAGAGCAGGCCACTGCCCGGCTTAAGGCGTTCGCCGCCGTTGCCAATGACAAAGATAAAGCCGACGAGGATAAACAGCGCCAGCAGTAGAAAGCTGTCGTAGAGCATGGCCGCCAGCTGCCGTCCCAGCGGCGCCGGTCGGCCGTGATGAATTTTTATGGCCATAGGGTTTCCAATTGCATTTCCGGCCAGTGTAATGGCCCTTTAGCTTCTAAAATGGGCTAATTAAACAACAAAATTCAGGGAGACTAATATGCAAGCGGACACATTGGAAAATCTGGTGCGCGTGGCCGGCGCGCTGTTGCTGCTGCTGCTGCTGGGGGCCTTTAGCATCATTCGCGAACTGCGGCGGGTGGAAAAGCCGCGGGTGGTAAAGCCGCGGGGCCGGCCGCCCCAGCTGTCCTTCATGTGCTACCTGAAAATGCGCAATCCCATCAGCTGGCAGGACTGGCGGGCGGTGATTTTTATCCTGGGCCTGAAGCGCACCGACAGCAATTTCTACGAGACGAAAAACTACGACAATTCCGTGCAATTTCTCTTTCAGAACGACGCCCAGGGCTATGTATTTAACGATGAGGAGCCAATCCGCGGCCTGTGGGTGTCCACCAATCTGCCGCAGCCGGCCCCGGCGCCGGAGGCTCTAGAAAATTTCCTGATTCTGGTGAAGCGGCTCAGCAACCATTTCAAGGCCACCATTAAGACCGTGGAGGGCCAGCCGCTCAACGAGCAAATCAGCCAGGGCTTTCGGGTTCAGGCGGAGCAATTTCTCATTCAACAGCAGCTGTGGAATGGCCGCCGCTGACGTAGCATTTATAAATACATAGAAGCGCTTCCTCTGTATGTAATTCAGCGCTTAAACATACAGGGGAAGCGCTCGTCTGTTTGTAAAACAGCGGGCGCGTGAGCCGACGCAGGAGGCGAACAACCGCCTGTCGGTAAAACCGTTAAAGCGCGACTACTGCAACAGCGCCAGGGCCCGTAGCAGCGCTGCTGACTTATTCACCGTCTCCTGCCACTCGCTGGCCGGCTGGGAATCGTAAACCACGCCGGCGCCAGCCTGGGCGTAAAGGCGACCGCCCTTAATCACCGCCGTGCGAATGGCGATGGCCAAATCCATATTGCCGCTGAAGGACCAGTAGCCGATGGCGCCGCCGTAAACGCCGCGCCGCTCCGGTTCCACCTCGTCGATGATTTCCATGGCGCGAATCTTCGGCGCCCCCGCCAGGGTGCCGGCGGGGAAGGTGGCGCGCAGCAAATCCATGGCCCCCACCTCCGGCCGCAGCGTGCCCTCCACGTTGGATACGATGTGCATCACGTGGGAATAGCGTTCAATGACCATTTTTTCCGTGATGTGCACCGAACCCACCTCACAGACCCGGCCGATGTCGTTGCGGGCCAAATCAATGAGCATGGCGTGCTCGGCGATTTCCTTCTCGTCGGCCAGCAGTTCCTGTTCCAGGGCCAAATCCTCGGCCGCAGTGGCGCCGCGGGGCCGGGTGCCGGCGATGGGCCGCAGCGTAACCTGGCGCCCCTGCTGCCGGGTGAGAATTTCCGGCGACGAGCCCACCAGCTGAAAATCGCCCAGGTCCAGCAGATACATGTAGGGGGACGGATTGGTTAGGCGCAGGGCGCGGTAGTAATCCAGCGGGGCCTGGTGAAACTCACAGCTGCGCCGCTGGGACGGCACCACCTGCATGCTGTCGCCGGCGGCCAGGTACTCCTTAATCTTCTCTACTGCCGCCTTGAAGTCGGCTTCCGGGAAATGCTCGGTCAGCGGCGGCAGCTGCCCGGCCCAGTTCAGGCTGCGCGGCCGGGCGTGGCCGAGATTGTTCAGCGCCGCCTCCATTTGGTCGAGGCGCCCCTGCACTTCCGCTTCACTCTCGCCGGCGCAGCGGTGGCTGATGAGGTGCACTTCGCCGCGCAGATTATCGAGTATGGCTAAGTCCAGACTGACGAGAAACAGCAAATCCGGCAGCTGGAGCGGGTCCTGGGCCGGCCGTTGGGCCAGCCGCTTTTCCATGTAGCCGACGCAGTCGTAGCCGAAATAGCCAACCAGGCCGCCGGCGAAGGGCAATTGCAGGTCCAGCGCCCCCTGGACGAATTGGCCGTGAAATTCCGCCAGCCAGGCCAGTGGGTCGGTCAGCTGCTCTTCATGGGTCAGCTGGCCGTCCCGGTGGATAGTTAAATGGCCGTCGCGCACCCGGATAACTTCCCGGGCCGGCAGGCCGATGATGGAATAGCGCGCCCAGCGTTCGCCACCCTCCACCGATTCCAGCAGGTAGGAATAGGGGCCGCGGGCCAGCCGGTCGTAAAGGGCCACCGGCGTGAGCAGGTCCGCCAGCAGCGTGCGCCGCCGCGGCTCGTAGTTAGCCACGGGCCAGCTCCTCCCGCATGCGTTTAATGGTCTCGCCGTAGTTATCGCTGGCGAAGATGGCGGAACCGGCCACGAAGGTGTCGGCGCCGGCGGCGGCGATTTCAGCAATGTTCTCCACCTTCACCCCGCCGTCGATTTCCAGGCGAATGGCGAGGCCGGAGCGGTCGATGATGTGGCGCAGCTGCTTCAGCTTATTCAGGGTCTGGGGAATGAATTTCTGGCCGCCAAAGCCGGGATTCACCGCCATCAGCATGACGTAGTCCAGCTCCGGCAGCAGGTAATCCAGATAGTCCAGCGGCGTGGCCGGATTAAAGACCAGCCCCGCCTGCATGTGATAGCTGCGAATGAGCTGAAGGGAACGGTGCGGGTGCAGGCTGGCCTCCGGGTGAAAGCTGACCATGTCGGCGCCGGCCTCGGCAAATTGACGGATTAAATCGTCCACCGGACTGGCCATCAAATGTACGTCGATGGGGGTGCTAATGCCGAAGTTCTTCAGCGCCTGGCAGATGGGGGCGCCGAAGGACAGGTTCGGCACGTAGTGGTTGTCCATGACGTCGAAGTGAATCAGGTCGGCGCCGGCCAGCTCCACGGCGCGCACCTCCTCGCCCAGGCGGGCGAAGTCGGCGGCGAGAATGGAGGGGGCGATGAGATATTCTTGGGCCATAAAAAATCCTTAGTTAGTGATGGGTCTATTCTAAGGCGGCGCCGCGGGCCGATAAAATAGGGGGAGGTTACATACAATGTGGCGCTTCCCCTGTATGTAATTTAGAATGCATTTAAGGCACTAAAAGCGCTTATCTACTAATTTTTACGGAATTTTCTATGTACATAATCGATCGGGAACGGCAGTCGCCGCTGGACTGGCCCAAGGTCCTGCTACTGCTGGCCGCATTCATCTACACCTTCATTAACACCGCCTGGGTTACCGAGGACGCCTTCATCACCTTCCGCTCCGTGGACCAGCTGCTGGCCGGCCACGGCCCAGTGTGGAACATGGGCGAACGGGTGCAGGTTTACACCCACCCGCTCTGGTACGGGCTGCTGGCACTGGGCACCGGCCTTGGCGCCCAATCCTACTGGTTCGCCCTGGCCCTCGACTTCGTGCTGCTGGTGGCGAACCTGCTGCTGCTGGTGCAGCTGGCCCGGCGCCTACAGGTGAACGGACTGTTGGTGCTGGCCCTGCTGTTCCTGCTCAGCCTGTCCAAGGCCTTTATGGACTACTCCAGCTCCGGCCTAGAAAACCCGCTGCTGCACCTGCTGCTGCTGGCCTATCTGGCGGTGCACTTCAGCAATCTGCCGCTGGGCCGCCGCTACGGCCTGGGCCTGTTCCTCGTAGGTCTAATGTTTTTAACCCGCCCGGACGGCATGATTCTCGTCCTGCCCCTGGCCGGCCAGCTGTGGATTCAGGCCATCAGGGCGAAATTGCCCTGGCTGAAGTGGGGGCTGCTGGCGATGTTGCCGGTGTTCGTCTGGGAAAGCTTCTCCCTCATCTACTACGGCAGCCTAGTGCCGAACACGGCCCTGGCCAAGGTGAATCTGGATTACCCCCGCGAGGTGCTGCTGACCAACGCCCGCAATTACTTCGCCTTCCTGTGGAACTTCGACCCGCTGACCCTGGCCACCATTGCCGTGGCGCTGCTGGCCGGCCTCATCGGCGGCCTGCTGGTGAAGCAGGGCGGCATGAATTTGATTCTGCTGGCCATGGGTCTGGCTTTGCAGATTGGCTACCTGTTCCGCGTCGGCGCCGACTACATGGCCGGCCGCTTCCTGTCCGCGGCCATGCTGCAGGCGGTCTTCCTGCTGCTCTATCTGGTAAAACCCATCAAATTCGCCATTAATAGAGAGAATCTGAAGAGCAATCCGGATAGATACTTCCTCTACGGTCTACTCGGCCTACTGCTAGTCAATGGCTGGCGCGCTGAAAATTACCGCTACGGCCTGAATTACGAACGCTATGACATCATCGACGGCATCGCCGACGAGCGCGGCTTCTACTTCCAGCGCACGGGCCTGCTGCCGGTCATACTGAAAAATAACTACAACTACACCTTTGCCGCCCCCTCCAGCAGTGAGCATAAAAGCATTTCCTGCTTCATTGGCCAGCGCGGCTGGGTCATGCCGCTGGACAAGTACATCATTGACCCGCTGGCGCTGACGGAACCGTACCTGGCGCGGCTGCCGGCGCGGAATAATGCGCGCATTGGCCACTATGAGCGGGCGCTGCCACCGGGCTTTATCAAATCGCGGGTCATGGGCGATAACCGGCTGGTGGGCGAGGAAATGCGTGCTCTCTATGATGATGTGGTGCTGGTAACCCAGGGGCCTGATTTATTCAGCGGTGCGCGGCTGGCCGCCATCTGGCGGCTGAACACCGGCCATTACAAAAATATGGGCCGTTACTTCGACCGCGACCGCATTACCTTAGAGGAAGCGGGCATCAGCGAGTTCGACCTAATGAAAATGCTCAATAACAATTCAATCATCACGGCCTGCGGCCAACCCATAGACCTGGCTAAACAATGAAAAAATTACTTCTCTTAATGCTCAGCGCACCGCTGCTCGCCCAGGACCCGGACAAAAGCAATGCCTGGAGCCAGGTGCCCAGCCCGCTGGGCGGAAGTCCCCAGGCCATCGGTTCCTACGCCAACGGCTGCCAGAGCGGCGCCGTGCAGGTGGCCGCCGAGGGTCCCGGCTACAAATCCATTCGCCGCTGGCGCAACCGCTTCTACACCCAGCCGGTAACCAGGGAGCTCATCGAAAGCGTCGGTCAGGCGCTGGGGCCGCGGCAAATTCTCATCGGCGACATGAGCCAGCCCCTGGGCGGGCCCATGCCCTTCGGCCACGCCAGCCACCAGAACGGTCTGGACGTGGATTTCTGGTTCTACAGCGTCGGCCCCGGCGAAGCGGTGCCGGCGGAGCTGGAGCCGCCGACCATGGCCGATTTGTACAACGGCCGCCTGTTCCAGGAGCGCTGGCGGCCGGAGTACCGCCAGGCCCTGTGGGCCGCGGCCCAATTCCCGGAAACGGCGCGCATCTTTGTGAATCCGGTGATTAAGGATTTTCTCTGCCAGACGGAAAGCGACCGCAGCTGGCTGCGTAAGGTGCGCCCTTGGAAGGGCCACGACTCCCATTTCCATGTGCGCCTGAATTGCCCGGCCGGCAGCTTCAGCTGTGAGAATCAGGCGCCGCTGCCCCCCGGCGACGGCTGCAACGATGATTTGAAGAAATGGGTGCGGGACCAGGCGCTGGCGCTGCAATTCCCGAAACCGGCGAAGAAATCCAAGCAGGCCAAGGGCGAACGGCTGCCGCATCCGCAGTGCGCGGCTCTGCTGGCCGATTACCAGAACCGGGCCGGCGCCGGTCAGCAGGCGCGGCGAGCCGAACCGGTCAATGGCGAAGCGGCGCGGCATTACCGGTAAATTTTAAATACAGGGAAAGCGCCCCTATGTTTGTAAATGGCCTTATACAAACAGAGGGGCGCTTAGGCTGTATGTAATTAATGGGCTAAATACATACATATAAAGCGCCCGTCCGTCGGTAAAAACAGCATTTACCGACGGACGGGCGCTTTATATGTATGGAAAATCTACTTTTCGCGGAAAACGATGCGGCCCTTGCTCAGGTCGTAGGGGGTCATTTCCACCTTCACCTTATCGCCGGTCAGAATGCGAATATAGTTTTTGCGCATGCGGCCGGAAATGTGGGCGTTGATGACGTGGCCATTTTCCAGTTCCACCCGGAACATGGTATTCGGTAGGGTTTCCACCACCACGCCGGAAAATTCAATGCTTTCTTCTTTAGACATAAACCTCTAACTGTTTGAAAAAGTGAAAATTTTAGCATAGGGCCGCCGCTGGCATGGCTCTGGCGTCAGCCAGCCTGCAATCCACAACGGAGTTAAAAATGAAAAAATTAATGCTAGCTGGTGCCCTATTGGCCCTAACCACCGCCCACGGCGCCGATGAAACCAATCCGCTGGATACGGACATCTGCCGCAACTACCTGCTGCTGAGCAACGAGATGGGCAAAATCACCAACCCGAACCGCACGCCGGACGTGGTCAAGAAAATGGAGGAGGACCGCAAGAAAATGATTAACGAGCTGGGCGTGCCCTTCTGCAAGGAGCAGTACAAGGAGCTGCAAAAGCTCCTGAAGGAAAACGAAAACTTCGCTGCCCTCGCCGAGCAATTTAAATAATCCAGCGGCGCCTCCGGGCGCCTTCTCCCCAGTCGCCGGGCCACGCTGGCCCGGTGCCTTTGTGCTAGACTTCCCACTTCTTATTTAAAGAATTCTTAAGACCTATGAGGAAAACCTTAAGCCTCCTTTCCCTATTGTTGCTGACGGTGGGCTGCGAACAGCAGGCCAAGAAACCTAGCGCCTACAGTCTGTACGGCGCACGAGGGTCGCTGACGCCCACGGAATTTTATGTGGTTAAGCCCGGGGACACGCTCTTCAACATCGCCTGGCGCTATGGCTTGGACATCGACGAGCTGGCGCGCATGAACGACATCACCAATATCAATCGCATTCTGGCCGGCAGCCGGCTGCGGCTGCTGGCCAACGGCAGCACCGCGTTGCACAAGAACATTCCGCCGCCGCCGGACATCACCGCCCAGGGCCAGAGCGACTGGATTTGGCCCACCAAGGGGCAGGTAATCCGTGAATTCGTAGCCAATCGCCCCGGCTACCAGGGCATTAAGATTTCCGGCCGCCGCGGCCAGGAGATTAACGCCGCCCACGACGGCGAAGTGGCCTATGTGGGTGCTGGCATCACCGGCTTCGGCCGCATGGTTATTCTGCGCCACAACGACAGCATTTTCTCCGCCTACGGCTATCTGGATTCCGTGGACGTGCAGGAGGGCCAACAGGTTACCAAGGGCCAGAAAATCGCCGCCATGGGCATCAGCCCCCAGGAGGTGCCGGCCCTGCACTTTGAAATTCGCCAGTATGGCCCGTCGGTCAATCCCTACAGCTTTATCGGCACCACCCCCCGCTACCGTTAATATGAATTACAAATTTGAAGTACTAAAGGAAGAAAAAGCCTATTGGGGCTTTATGAAAATCAAGCGGCTGGAGCTGCGCCACGAACTCTACCAAGGCGGCATGTCGCCGGTGCTGGTGCGGGAATGTTCCGGCCGCCGCGGCGTGGTGGCGGCGCTGGTCTGCGACCGCCGCGCCCAGCGCTTTATCTTTGTGGAACAGTTCCGCGTCGGCGCCATGGTGGCCGGTGAGCCGCGGCCATGGATGACGGAAATCGTCGCCGGCATTATGGATAAGGACGAGGAGAACCCGGACCAGTGCATGGCCCGGGAGATTCAGGAGGAACTAGGCGTAAAGGCTGAAAAGCTGGAGCTGCTCACCAGCTATTACCCCAGCCTGGGGGGCAGCGGCTCCAAGACCTATCTCTATTTGGCGGAGGTGGACAGCCGCCAGCTGCCGGAGTACACCGGCCTGGTGGAAGAGGGCGAGGACATTCGCGTGGTGCAGTATTCCCTAGCGGACACCCTGGCCCATTTCCAGCGGGGCGACCTATTTAATAATTCCAATACAATCATTGCATTACAAACTTTCTTACTGCGTGGAGGTAAATTATGAAGCGCTTCTTAATCGGCTTAATTTTAGTTTTCAGCCAGGGGGCCTGGGCGGAGTGCCAGCCCAGCAATCTGGTGTGGCGGGACCAGCTGGCGGCCCTCAAGGATAAGAGCTGCGACCTGAACCAGCGGGACCCGCGGGGTCTGAACCTCTACGACATCGCCGGCCTGCGCGGTAACGGCGAAATGCAGAAATACCTGGCGAGCAAGGGTAAGGATTCCTACAGCTCCGGCCTGCAACAGCTGGTGCAGAGCGGCCTGAATTATATGGGCCACAGCGGCGGCCTGAACGAGGCGGTCAAGTCCTACCAGAAGGCCAACGGCTTTCCGGCCACGGGCAAGCTGTCCTGGGGCTGGCTGGGCCGCTTCTACAAGGACTTAACCCGCAAGGTGCAGAGCGACCTGAAGAGCCGCGGCTACAAGAGTGGCGTCGATGGGGTGGAAGGCAAAAGCACCGTGGAGGCGTTGCAGCAGTATCGGGAAGACCACAAATTAGCCGGCGGCAGCTACCGCCACCTGGACCAGCAGCTGATTGGCAGCCTGGCCAGTAATAAAGCCAAGGCCAAGGCCGCCGACCGGGAAGAAAAGGCCGACAAGGGGAAAAAAGAGGAAAAAGTTGAGAAACTCACCCTAAATCCGGCGAAAAAGGCGGAAAAAGTCAGCGCGAAGAATGAGAAGAGTGAGAAAGGCGACCGCGGCAGCAAGCTGGTTAAAAATGAAAAAAGCGAGCGCAGCAGCGCCAAGGGCGACAAAAAAAATCAGCGGGAGCTAAAACTGCTCAGCAGCCGCAGCGATAGGAACGACAAGAGCGAGAAGAGCGAGCGCAGGAAAAGCAAGCTGATTGTGGACAAGAAGGCGGCCAAGGGCGAGAAGAAGCTGAGCAAGCGGGAAGCGGCGCTGCTGGCGAAAACCAAGCGGCTACAGGCGGTGGCGGAAAAGGCGTCGGCCAAGGGCAAATATAAGAACAGCAAGCGGGAACGGCGGCAATACGTGCGCCGCAGCAGCGGTGAACGCTATGAACGGCGCAGCCGCCGCGGCCACCTCGCCGACTATGAGATGAACGCGGACGATTACTACGGCAGCACCAGCCCCCGCCGTTCCACCGGCGGCAGCTACAGCTCTACCAGTAGCAGCTCTACCAGTAGCAGCTCTGCCGGCGGCGATTACGGCCTGAACAATCTGAGCGCTTCGGTTTACAACCCGATTCGCAGCAGCACCGTGCGCAGTTCCAACCGGGCCAACGAGGCGCTGGCCCAGCAGCGGGCCTCCTTTAACAGCAGTGCCAGCCGGCCGGCGCCGGCCCCCGCCAAGAAGAAGAGCGGCGGCGGCTTTAGCAAGGTGGTGGGCCGTCTGAACGCCAGCGGCGGCGGCTGCTCCATCGGCGGCCAGAACCTGGATTCCGGCCTGTGCAACAGCCACCGCCAGAGCGATAACAAGCTGTGCCAGGCGCTGATGGACGACAACGGCAACGTGTTGAGCATCACCTGCGGCAAGAAATAATCCGCATTGAAGTTAAGGAAGCGCCCCCTGTGGATAAACAAACAGCGGGGCGCTTCTTATGTATGTATACCGGATAGGCGTCGCAACCAAGCAAAGGCCCCGTTAATGTATTTATACAAACACACGGGCGCTTCCCCTGTATGTATTTAGGCCCTAATTACGTGAAGAACCGCCCCTACCAGGAGTAAGCCATGAGAAAACTACTGCTAATGCTGGCCTGCTGCATTAATGCGCTCCACGGCCATGGCTGCTAGTTTTATAAATTAGCGACTATCCCAACTATTGGGGCAGTAAAATTAACCTGGGGTAGTAATAAGCCCTTCTACATTCAGAATTGCATCTAAGTGCAACTCTGCGTATTGAAATATGCATAAAAATTGGCTACTGGTCTGCAACAACGCCGGCAGCCGCTCTGCCGTGAGCTATCTCTAGAAAGCTATGCGGTCCTGTCCATGTTCCTGCAGTTCAGCTCTGATGCCGACTATCGACCCTAGTAAGGTGCGGCTCCAGGTGGGCGGTAGGGAGATGGGCACCATCACCTTAGACCGGGCCGGCCGCGCCCAACTGTCGGAGGAAATGCTGGAAAAACTGCGGCGGGCGGTGCTGGGCAAGGAGGACATTATTTTCTCCGGCGGGAAACTGCGCTGGCAGCTGGCCAACCACGGCGCCAATCTGGTGCTGCACCGCATGGACATCTTCCAGGGGCGCGATGGCACGGTCACGGCCCTGGTTGAGCGGGGCGAAAGCAAGGAAGACTTGCCGGAACGGCAGCCGGTGCCGACCATCAATTACCGGCCGCTGCCGACGCAGCCCGCCGCAGTCCTTGACGAAGACAGTACGGAACACCGGGTTCTCTATGGGCTGCTGCGGCGGGCCTTCAAGCAGCGCTACCGCAATTCTTTCTGTGAAACCTTTCGCAAATACGACCGGGAGCTGCCCCGCAGCCTCTTTGAGGATTTTCTTGAGGGCAAGCGGGCCATCAGCCTGTACCGCCTCGACGGGGATAAATATCTGTTGAAAACCCTGTGCATGTCCTTCCCCGGCGGCGGCGAGCACGACCAATACCATGTTTATGCGGTCATTAACCGGGACAAAGAACAGGTGTTAGAGCTGGTGGGCGACCGCAAGGGCGTGCGGGGCCACTTCGCCGCCACCTTTAACGTTCATAACGGCTAGGGCCTGTACCGCATTGGCCGCGACTTTAGCAACTGCTGGAGCCGCTATTCCTACCACTGGGACGGCGAACATTTTCAGATGGGCGCCAGCAGCACGAGCGGCTTCTGCCTGCCCCGGCTGGGCGACGCCTGGACGCTACCGCGCTTTATCAGCAATCTGCGGCGCATTGATTAGTGGTTTTTAAAAATTTTGTAATAGACTGGGCGACCCCAAATTAACCAAAGGAAAAAACATGGATAGACGAGACTTCATTAAAAACATCACCGCCGCTTCCGTGGCCCTGGCCGGCGCCGCCGCCCTGGCCGACGAGCACAAGCATGGCGAGAAAGGTGAAGCCAAAGAAGAAGGCAAAGCCGCCGGTGCCAGCGAAAAATTCGCGCCACTCATCAAGAGCGCCAGCGCCTGCCTGACCGCCGGCACCCTGTGCCTGGACCACTGCCTGCGCCTGCTGGCCGACGGCGACAAATCCCTGGGCGCCTGCGCCAAGGCCGTGCGGCAAATGCTGCCCCTCTGCGACGCCCTGCTGCAGCTGGCCAGCGAGCAGTCGGCCTATGGCAAGGACATCGCCGCCATCTGCGCGAAAGCCTGTAAGGACTGCGCCGAAGTGTGTAAGGAGCACGCCGATCACCACCAGGAGTGCAAGGACTGCCTGGAAGCCTGCAACGACTGCGCGAAAAGCTGCGAGGCCTTCGCCGCCTAATTCAAGCGCCTTAAGCCCCTGCGGGGGCTTTTTTTTATGGATTAAGGAAATTACAGACAGAGGAAGCGAAGCGTCAGCGACCGGCGAACGCAGGGCGAAGACTCCTGGCCCGCCTTAGATGCCCATAAATGGGTCTTTTACAAACGGACGGGCGGTTGTTCGCCTTGCGGCTCACGCGCTCGCCCGTTTTACAAACGGACGGGCGCTTCCCCTGTATGTAATTAAGGCCTTAAATACATACAGCTAAAGCGCCCCGTTGTAGGTTTAACCTTCCTTGGGCGGGGCCAGCGCCGCCAGTTCCGCCCGCGCCTCCCTAATGCGTGCCCTCACCTGCGCCGGCGCCGTGCCGCCGAAGTGGTCGCGGCTGGCCACGGAATTAGCTAATTTCAGAAAATCCAAATCGGCGCCCAGCTTGCCGTCGCATAGCTCCTGCAGCTCTTCCCGCGGCAGTTCCTCCAGGCCGCAGTTGCGCGCCACCGCCAGGGCCACGGCGCGGCCCACCAGCTCATGGCTGTCGCGGAAGGGCACCCCCTGGCGCACCAGATGGTCGGCCAAATCCGTGGCGTTGGCCTGGCCGGCCGCCGCGCTGGCCCGCATGGCCGCCCGGTTCGCCCGCAGGTGGGGCACCAGCCCGTTCAGGGCCAGCAGCACGGCGCGCACCGTGTCCACCGTGTCGAAGAGCGGCTCCTTATCCTCCTGGTTGTCCTTGTTGTAGGCCAGCGGCTGGGACTTCATCAGCGTCAGCAGCCCCATGAGATGGCCGTAAACCCGGCCGCTCTTGCCGCGAATCAGCTCGGGCACGTCGGGATTCTTCTTCTGCGGCATGATGGAGGAACCGGTGCAGAAGCGGTCGGGCAGGTCGATGAATTTAAAGGGGGCGGAATTCCACAGAATCAGCTCCTCGGCCAGCCGCGAGCAGTGCATAAGAAAGATGGACGCGGCGGCGGTGAATTCGATGGCGAAATCCCGGTCGGAGACCGCGTCCAGGGAATTGGCGCAGGGGCCGCGAAAGCCCAGTTCCCGCGCCGTCTGCGCCCGGTCGATGGGGTAGGAGGTGCCGGCCAGAGCCGCGGCGCCCAGCGGGCAGAAGTTCAGCCGTTCGCGGCCATCGGCGAAGCGTTGCCGGTCGCGCTTGAACATTTCCCGGTAGGCCAGCAGGTGATGGCCAAAGGTGATGGGCTGGGCCGGCTGCAAATGGGTTAAACCGGCCATGATGGTGTCCGCCTCCGCCTCGGCCCGGTCGAGCAAATGGCCCTCCAGCTGGGCCAGCAGCCCTTCGATTTCCTCGCCGGCGCCGCGCAGGTACAGGCGAATGTCCGTGGCCACCTGGTCGTTGCGGGAACGGCCGGTGTGCAGCCGCTTGCCGGCGTCGCCCACCAGCTCCGTGAGCCGCGCTTCGATGTTCATGTGCACGTCCTCCAGCGCCAGCTGCCAGGTGAATTCACCCCGTTCAATTTCTTCCTGAATCTGCCCCAGGCCCCGGTCGATGGCGGCGAAATCCTCCGCACTGATAATGCCCCGGTCAGCCAGCATGCGGCCGTGGGCGCGGGAACCGGCGATGTCCTCCCGGTACAGCCGCCGGTCGAAGGCTACGGAAGCGGTGAATTCCTGGACAAATTGGTCGGTGGCTTCGCTGAAGCGGCCGCCCCAGCTGCGGTTGGTGTCTTTGCTCATGGCAATCCTTGAGGTCTTAAAATTAGCCCATGTTAAGGTTTTAAGGAGCCGTCCATGCAATTAAACATCGCCACCCGCGAGAGCCCACTGGCCCTGTGGCAGGCCAATTTCGTCGCCGACCAGCTGCGCCGCCGGTACCCGCATTTGGAAATTAAACTGCTGCCGCTGACCACCCGCGGCGACCAGCTGCTGGGCCAGCCGCTGGCGCAGATTGGCGGTAAGAATCTCTTTATTAAGGAGTTGGAACAGGCGCTGCTGGACGGCCGGGCCCAGCTGGCGGTACATTCCCTGAAGGACGTGGGCGCGCAGCTGGCGGCCCCCTTCCGGCTGGCGGCCATTTTGGAGCGAGAAAATCCCTACGATGCGCTGCTGGCGCCCAATTACGGTGGCTTGGCGGCGCTGCCGGCCGGCGCCCGCGTCGGCACCTGTTCCCTGCGGCGGCAGCTGCAATTAAAGCTACTGCGGCCGGATTTGGAACTGGTGAACCTGCGCGGCAATTTGCAGAGTCGCCTGGCCAAGCTGGAACGGGGCGAGTTTGCCGCCATTGTCCTTGCGGTGTCCGGCCTGAAGCGGCTGGGGTTGGGGGAGCGAATCAGCGAGCAGCTGCCGTTGCTGCCGGCGGCCGGCCAGGGCGCCCTAGCCATTGAAACCCTGACCGATGGCCCGGCGGCGCCGCTGGTGGCCGCCTTAAACCATGAACCTACCGCCCGCTGCGTGCTGGCGGAACGGGCGGTGGCGGCGCGGCTTGGCGCCTCCTGTTCGGTGCCGCTGGCGGTGTTCGCCGACCATGTGGGGGTAGAAATCCGGCTGCGGGCGCTGCTGGGGTCCCTGGACGGGCAAAAATTGCTACGGCAGGAAATTACGGCACCACCGGCGGAGATTATGGCCAGGGCGGCAGCGCTAGCGGAGGACTTCCTCGCCCAGGGCGCCGCGGCAATCATCGCCGGCTGTAGTGTTTAAACATACAGGGGAAGCGAAGCCTGAGCGCAGCGACCGGGGAGAAGAACCGCCCGTATGTTTGTAAATAAGCCCCTAAGCGGCTGCCACATTGCATACAGTAGAAGCGCCCGTATGTATGTAAACTTTAAAAATATGGCCACGGCACTGGGCGCCAGCTGTGAATCGCTGCCGCTGATGGCCACTCGGCCGCTTTCCCTGACCGCCGGCGACCGGGCCACGCTGGCCGGGGCGGAGGCGCTCGTCTTTACCAGCGCGGCAGCGGCCCGCCATCTCACCTATCCCCTAGGGCGGCAGGAAATCGTCGCCATCGGCCCCGCCACCGCCGCCGCCCTGCCCCGGGTCGATGTGGCAGCGCCGCCGCCCTTCAATTCCGAAGCGCTGCTGGCCGCCTGGCAGCCGCGGGGCCGGCGCGTTGCCATTCTCGCTGCCCCCGGCGGCCGCGGTTTGCTGAGGCAGGCCTTGGCCGAAAATAACGAGGTGGCGGAGGTGGCGGTCTACGAGCGCTTTAATCCCAGCCCGGCCCTGCATTTCCAGCGTTTCCCCCAGGTCTTAACCATCGCCAGCTGCGGCACTTTGGACCATCTGCTGGCCCTGGCGCCGCCGCCCTTGTTGCGGCAGTTAAAATCCTGTTGCGCCATTGCAGCAATCAGCGGCCGAGTGGCACAATATGCCGAAGCTGAGGGCTTCGCTCGGGTTTTTGCCGCGGCAAGGGCCGACGAAAACGCCCAACTGGCATCTATCTGTTATTGGTGGCGCAATTTAATTAAGGAGCAATAAATATGACTGAACCCAGGGAAATAGTTAAAGAAAAACGGGTCGGGCGGAAACTATCCATATTCAACTTTTTACTGACGCTGGCGACCATTGGCGGCGGCGTTTATTTGTATCAGGAGCAGAAAACCGCGGTCATTCGCGCCAATGCCTTTGACACCTCAATTAATGAGAACACCAAGAGCTTTTCCGTGGTGGAGGACAAGCTGGCCCAGCTGGAGAAGAAATATCTCGACGCGGAGCAGGTTAATAAATTAGTGGCCGCCGCCGCCGCCAAGCTGGACGACAAGAAAATGGACGAGGACGCCGTGAAAAAGGCGATCCAAACGGCCCTGGAAACCTACGCCGGCGGTTCCCTGCCGCGGGTGGATTTAACTAAGGAAATCGAACAGTGGAAGGAAATCCGCGACGAAAACAAGGCCATGACCGAGGCAATCAAGAAGGATTTAGACAATTCCGAAGCCCTGGCCAGCAAAACCAAAGAGGAAATTAGCGAACTGTTCGCGGCGGAGAAGGAAAAATTAACCGCCTCCATCAAGAGCCACGCCAACCCGGGGCCGCTGCTCAGCAGTTTGACCATGGCCGACATCGCAGCCAAAGGTGGCAATTACAAGAGCACGGTCAATTATTTAAACGAGGCGCTCCAGGCCTTCGACATCTATAACCTGAACAAGGACCCCTACCTGCAATTCAAGGAACCGCTGCACAAATTAATCGCGGACTTTAAGGAATTGGCCGAGGAGCCCACTCCGGCCCAGCAGCTCAATGAGATATTGGACACGGTGGATGTGTGGCCCTTTAAAGAGGACAACAGTAAGCCGGCGGTAGAGCCCAAGGACGTGGCGAAGGAAGAGGGGGTGTGGGCGAAAACCAAAGCCATCGCCGGCAATGTGGTGGCCAGCACCGTCAAAGTTACCAAGAATGCGGACCGCTCCCTGGCCTGGGTCAATCGGGACGAGAACCTGCAGAACATCATTCGCCAGAACGTGCGCCTGGATTTAAGCTTCGGCCGCAATGCCCTCCAGGTGGGCGACTACGCCAGCTACGAGCAGACCGCCAACGGTTTGAGCGAGCAAATTCAGCGCTATTTCAATACGGAGGACAAGGCGGTGGCCGCGGCCCTGAAGAAGTTGGAACAGCTGAAAACCGCCAAGGTGAAACTGCCGGACATCGGCGCCCTGGTGCAGAAGGTCGAACAGGCCAAGGGGGAATAAGGTGAGTTACCTATTAACTTTAATCTTCCTCGCCGTCTGCGGCGCCTTCGGCTGGCTCATCAGCAATTCCATCACTTCGGTGGATTTGGTCTTTGCGGAACAGACCGTATCCATAAATTTCTTCGTGGCCCTGGTGCTAATGCTGGTGGGCAGCTACATCATCATCAAGCTGCTGAAACTCTGCGTAATCCTGTGGAATAGCCCGGAACTGTTCAGCAGAAATTCCCGGCTGCGCAAGGGCCGCAAGGCGCAGAACCTGCTGCGCCGTGGCCTGGAAGAAATGATCGCCGGCCACTACGACCAGGCGGAACGGCAGCTGATTCGCGGCGCCAATCTGACCAAGGAGCTGGAGCAGCCGGCGGTGATTTACTACGAAGTTGCCGCCATCTGCGCCGACCGGCAGAACGCGCTGGAGCGGCGGGACAGCTATCTATTGGAAGCCCGCAAACATTCCCGCCAGAGCGGTGGCAGCACCCTGCTCAACGAGGCGGAATTGGCCTTGAATAATCGGGAGTATGCCAAGGCGGAGAAATTCCTCCTCAAGCTACAGCAGAGCGAGGGTTACAACGCCAAGGTTAATCTGCTCCTCGATGAAGCCTACGCGGGCCAGCAGAAATGGACCGAGGCCTGGCAACAGCTGCCGCGGCTGCAAACCAGCCTGAGCGACCGGGATTTCACCGCCAAGCGCCGCCGCTACGGCATTGAAGCCCTAAAACTGCTGGGCCAGGGTGAGGATTTCACCGCCCTAGATAATTTCTGGCGCAAATTACCCAACGAGCTGCGCACGGACAGCGAACTAATACTGGTCTTCGCCGACGCCGCCATTAAATTGGGCCGCAGCGACGTGGCCGAGCAGACCCTGCTGAACCAAATTCGCGCCACCAACGATTTAACCCTGATTCAGGCCTACAGCCAGCTGCAGGGGGTGAACGGCCAACAGCAGCTGGAAAATCTGAACCAGTGGGAAGAGAAGCACCGGGATAATCCGGTCTTCATGCTGGCCAAAGCCCAGGCGGCCTATCGGGCCCAGGATTTAGAACTGGCCCTGGCGCTGATGGAGGAAGTCATTCAAGTAACCCCGAGCCAGCAGGCCTATCTGCTGTGGGCGCAAATTTTGGAAAGCGCCGGCCAGGGCGAAGCGGCCCTACAGGCTTACCGCCGTGGCGTGGCGCCGGAAGTGGTGCAGGGCACCCTATTGCCGCCCAGCGCCGATGAGTAGATCCATTTTTAAACCCATTAATAGATTCTTGAGCAACCCTTCGCTGGTTGCTCTCGTTATTTTTTCCGCCACCCTGGGGGCGATTTTTTATTTTATGGGCCAGTGGCTGATGCCGCTGATTATCGCCATTGCCATCGCCTACCTGCTGGAAGGGCTGGTGGGCCAGCTGGAGCGGTCCGGCCTGCGGCGCAGCTGGGCGGTGCCGCTGGTTTTTTTTAGCTTTTGCGGGCTGATTTTCTACATTCTCACCGGAGTGGTGCCGACCATCATTGGCCAGACGAAGAATTTATTTCTGGCCATGCCGGATTTTTTCGGTGCCATGCAGCAGCGGCTCATGGTGCTGCCCCGCTATTTCCCCAGCTACCTGACGGAAGCGGACATCAATAATTTCATCGGCAATCTGACCAACGGCTTTGCCAACTGGTCCAGCGACCTGTTTTCCACCAAATTATTTTCCTCGCTGATTTTTCTCATCAGCCTGCTGGTTTATCTGGTGCTGGTGCCCATGCTGGTGTTTTTTCTCCTCAAGGATAAGGAGCAGATTCTGCGCTGGCTCGGCAAGTTCATGCCCCAGAGCAGCCAGATCATCTACGAAATCTGGAAGGAGGTGGACATGCAGATTGGCAACTACATTCGCGGCAAATTCGCTGAAATCTTCATCGTCTGGGTGCTGTGCCTGGTGCCCTTTTACTACTTTGACCTGAACTACTGGCTGCTGCTGAGCTTTCTCGTTGGTCTGTCCGTGCTCATTCCCTACATCGGTGCCACCCTGGTAACCATTCCGGTGTTTGTGGTGGCCTATATGCAGTTTGGCGGCAGTTCAAGTTTTTACTGGGTCTGCGGCGCCTACAGCCTGATCCAAATCACCGACGGCAATGTGTTTGTGCCACTGATTTTTTCCGAGGCGGTGAACATTCACCCGGTGGCCATCATTGCCGCAGTGCTGATTTTCGGTGGCCTCTGGGGCTTCTGGGGCATATTCTTCGCCATTCCACTGGCTACCTTAGTGAAAGCCATAATGGAAGCCTGGCAGCGCTACGGTGCGGGCCAGGAAATTATCGATTAATTTCAAAGGGATACCTATGAATCTTGAGAAAGGCTTCAATATTTTTGCCGGCGGCTTTCTAGCAGCCACGGTCTTTCTATTTATCTTCTGGGGCCTGGAATTCACCGGCCACCACTACCCCAAACTATTCATTTTGGCGGCGCTCTTCGGCCTGTTCATGGCCTTTAATATTGGCGGCAACGACGTGGCCAACTCCTTTGGCACCTCGGTGGGCGCCGGCACCCTGTCCGTGGCCCAGGCCCTGGCCATTGCGGCGGTCTTTGAGGTGGCTGGCGCGCTCATTGCCGGCGGCGAAGTTACCGATACCATTCGCAAGGGCATCGTGGATATGGAACGGCTGCACATCAGCCCCATGCAGCTGCTCTACATCATGATGAGCGCGCTGGTGGCGGCGGCCCTGTGGCTGCTCTTCGCCACCTACAAGGGTTGGCCCGTGTCCACCACCCATTCCGTGGTCGGTTCCATCGTCGGCGCCGCCCTAGTTACCGGCTATTTCACCGGCCAGCCGGAGCCGCTGACGGCGGTGCGCTGGGGGGGCATCGGGGAAATTGTGCTGTCCTGGCTAATTTCTCCGGTGCTGGGCGGCCTCATGTCCTATCTGGTTTTCTACCACATTAAGAACCACATTCTTCTGCTCGGGGAAATTGAGCACGAAAAGTACGCCCTGCGCGTCAATGCCCGGCGGCTGAACAGCCAGGACAAGGAGGAGAAGAAGGGCGAGAAGCGCAAGATTTCCCTACAGAAGAAGCTGCCCATGCACAAGCGCATGCTGCGCAATTTGGGTTCCCTGGGGCTGATGATGGAGGGGGAAGAGGAGCACCGGCTGGAGGAGCTGGACGAGAGGGAACTGCCGCGGGCGCGGCGGGTGCGCAAGCTGTACCTGCCGCTGATTGCCGTGTTCAGCGTCTTCATCGTTGGCTATATGCTGATTTTTAAGGGTTTAAAGAACATTAATCTGGGCATGAGCGACAGCCAGCATCTGCTGCTATTCCTCATCATCGGCCTGGCCAGCTGGTTCATTGCCCGGCGCTTTACCCGCGGTTTCCGCAGCCACCAGCTGTCGCGGGCCACCTACATTTTCTTCAGCTGGCTCCAGGTGCTGACCGCCTCCTGCTTCGCCTTCAGCCACGGTTCCAACGACATCGCCAACGCCATCGGCCCCTTTGCCGCCATTCTGGAAGTGCTGAAGACGGAGAGCCTGGCCCTGGCCGCGCCCATTCCCGCCTACGCCATGCTGGCCTTCGGCATTGCCCTGGTGGCGGGCCTATGGTTCATCGGCAAGGAGGTTATTGCCACCGTTGGCACGCACCTGGCGGCCATGAGCCCGGCCTCGGGCTTTACGGCGGAGCTGTCGGCGGCCATTGTGGTGCTGCTGGCCTCGTCCATGGGTTTGCCGGTGTCGAGCACTCATATCCTCGTGGGCGCGGTGCTGGGCATTGGTCTGGTCAATCGGAACGCCAACTGGCGGCTGATGAAGCCCATTGCCCTGGCCTGGATTATTACGGTGCCCATCGCTTGTATGATTGCGGCGGGCACCTGCTGGCTGTTTCTGCACTTTAATTAACATACGGTGAAGCGCTTCCCCTGTATGTTTAGGGCACAATGGGGGATAAGCCCGGCCGGCCGGGAAGCCCGCAGCCATTGACTTTACGGCGGAAATTACCCATAATCAGCCGCTTTATTTTTTAACTTAACCAATAGGATTTCACAACGTGGCAAATACTGCACAAGCAAAAAAACGGGTCCGCCAAGCGGAAAAGGCCCGCCTTCTAAACGCCAGCCAACGGTCGGCGATGCGGACGGCGGTGAAAAAGGTTCTGAAGGCCATCGAGGGCGGCGACAGTGCCCTAATCCAACAGGCCTACTCAACTGCCACTTCGCTGCTTGATCGTGCTGCCCGTAAAGGTCTAATTCATAAGAACAAGGCCAGCCGCCTGAAAAGCCGCTTGAACAAGCGCATCGTCAAGGCCGCCGCCTAAGTCAAAGCCCCGCCCGGGGCTTTTTTTATGGGAGTAGAAAAATGCAATTGATACTCTGGCGCCACGGCCACAGCGAACGCTTCAAGCTGGGCCAGCGCCATCTGGAGGAAAGCGGCGCGGCCCAGGCGCGCCAGGGGGCGGACTGGCTGCGGGAAAATTACGGCGGCCGGCGCATCTGGGCCTCGGAGGCGGCCAGCAGCCAGGAGACGGCCCAGCACTACGCGGCGGATTTTACGGTGCGGCCGGAGATTAACGGCAGCGCCAACGAGGAGACCTTGGCGGCCCTGCTCCGGGGCGAGGAGGAGGATTTAATTCTGGTGGGCCATTCGCCGTGGATTGGCTCGCTGGCGACGCTGCTGAGCGGCGACGACACCTATTTATTCTTTGAAGAGGGGCAGATTCTCGTGCTGGAACGGGCCGGCGACCGCTGGCAGCCGGTGGCCAGCTTTCTGCCGCAATAAATCATTTGTAGGTATTTAAGCTAAATTACATACAGTCTAAGCGCCCCCTTGTTGGTAAAAAGCCTGCTTTGGCCAATGGTAAAATGCAAATTTTATGGCGAAACCCCTATTTATCATTGTCGATGGCTCCAACTGCTACTACAGCAAGGAGCGCAACGGCCTCTATTCCAGCGAAAATCTCCCCAGCGGCGCCATCTTCGGCCTATCCAGCTATCTGGAGCAGCTCCAGGAAAATTACCAGCCCGAATGCCTGGCGGTGGTCTTCGATAGGCGCGCCCCCACCTTCCGCCACCAGCTTTACAAGGACTACAAGGCCCACCGCGAGCCCATGGCCGACCGGTTGGTGCAGCAGCTGGAACCGACTCGCCAATTAATCCAGGCCCTCGGCTATCGCATTCTGGAGCGGGAGGGCGTAGAAGCGGACGACGTCATCGGTTCCCTGGCCCTGGCCGCCAGCGGCGCCGGCTACAGCGTGCTCATCGCCTCCAACGACAAGGATATGGCCCAGCTGCTCATCAACGACCACATCGCCCTGCTGGCCAAGGCCGGTTCCCGCGCCACCGCCAAGGAGCAGCGCTACGACCGCAGCAGCGTGGCTAAGCGCTTCGGTGAGAATCTGCCGCCGGAGCTCATCGCCGACTTTCTGGCGCTGAAGGGCGACGCGGCGGATAACATCATCGGCCTGGCCAATTTAAACAAGACCAGCGCCCTGAAATTACTGAAGAAATACCAGGGCCTGGCCGGCCTGCTCGCCCACAAAGAGGAAATCACCGGTTCTCAGGGGGAAAAGCTGCGCGAGCACAGCGAGCGCCTCGCCCTGAACCTGCAACTGACCACCATCAAAACCGACCTGCCCATAGACCAGCCCTGGGACTACTTCCGGCGCCAGCCCATCGACGCGGCGGCGCTGGCGGCCATCTGCCATAAATATTCCCTGGCGCAGCTGGCGGCCAAGTACCTGGAAACGGCGCCGGCCCACTATGAATTAATCACCTCCCTGGCCCAGCTGGATTACCTGATTAAGGGCTGGGAACGGGCCGAGTGGCTGGCCCTGCACCTGGAAACCAGCGACGAGGACTATTTTTCCGGTGAACCGCTGGGCCTGGCCATCAGCGCCGCCGCCGGTTCCGCCCACTATCTGGCGCTGAATCACCGCCGCGGCGCCGGCCTCTTCCGCGAGGATTACCCGGACAATCTGGCCGCGGACAAGGTTTTCGCCCAGCTGAAGCCGCTGCTGGAACGGCCGGGATTAATTAAGGTGAGCCACAATCTGAAGCGGCTGAGCCACTGGCTGGCCCGCTGGCAGATTAATTTGACGGCCGCCGCCGACGTCATGTTGCTCGGCTATGTGCTGAACAGCACCGGCGCCAACTACGACCTGGACAAGCTCCTGCGCTACCACCTGAACCAGTCGCCGCCGGGCCGGGAAGAGCTGCTGGGCCGCGGCAGCCATAAATTGACCTTCGACCAGCTGGAACCGGCGGTGGCGGCGGAGCACTGCGGCCGCCGGGCGGACGGCATCGGCCAGCTCTACGAACTATTTAACCGGCGGCTGGAGGAACCGTTAAAGCGGCTCTATGAGGACATGGAACTGCCGCTGAGCGCCATTCTGACCAAGATGGAACGGCACGGCGTGGCCCTGGACAGGGGGCAGCTGGCGGAACAGAGCGCGCGGCTGGCGGCCCAGCTGGCGGAGCTGGAAAATCAGGCCTACGGCCTGGCCGGCCAGCCCTTTAATCTGAATTCCACCAAGCAGCTGCGGGAAATTCTCTTTGAGAAACTGGAATTAACGCCGCTGAAGAAGACCCCCGCCGGCCAGGCCAGCACCGACGAGAGCGTGCTCAGCCAGCTGGCGGAGGAGCACGAGCTGCCGCGGCTGCTGCTGCAACAGCGGCACCTGGCCAAGCTGAAGTCCACCTACACCGACGCGCTGCCGCGGCTGATTAATCCGGTCAGCGGCCGGCTGCACACCACGTTCCAGCAGGCGGTAACCAGCACCGGCCGCCTGTCCTCCACCAATCCGAATTTGCAGAACATTCCCATACGTTCGACGGCGGGCCAGGAAATCCGCAGCGCCTTTGTGGCGGCGGCCGGCTGGCAGCTGCTGTCGGCGGACTATTCCCAGATTGAGCTAAGGGTGATGGCCCACTTCGCCAAGGACCCGGGCCTAATCGCCGCCTTCCAGCAGGGCCTGGACATACACCGGGCCACCGCCAGCGAGATTTTTGCCGTGCCGCTGGACGCGGTGGACCGGGAGCAGCGCCGTTCCGCCAAAACCATTAATTTTGGCCTCATCTACGGCATGAGCTCCTTCGGCCTGGCGCGCAGCCTGAAGATTTCCCTGGAGGAGGCGGAAGACTACATGGCAAAGTACTTTAACCGCTATCCGCAGGTGCTGAACTTCATGGAAGAAACCAAGGAGTTCGCCCGCGAACACCAATACGTGGAAACCCTGGCCGGCCGGCGCATTCCCGTGCTCGACATTAACCATAAGAATAAGAACCTGCGCCAGGAGTGCGAGCGGGCGGCCATTAACGCGCCGATTCAGGGCACGGCGGCGGACATACTCAAGCGGGCCATGATTGATTTGGAACGGGAACTGGGGAGCGACGAGGAATTGCGGCTGCTGCTCCAGGTGCACGATGAGCTGGTCTTTGAAATTCGCCCGGCGGCGGTGGAGCGGCTGCGGGAGCGCATTCGCCAAATTATGGCCGAGGCGGTAACGCTGACGGTGCCGCTGGAGGTGGAATTGGGATTGGGGCAAAGTTGGCTTGAGGCCCACTAAAGTGTGGCTCGAAGCCCACCGAACCACGGTTGAAAATTCACAAAGCTGGTAGGTCGGGCATTTATGCCCGACACCCACCGGGCCTAAATACATAGAAGCGCGTGAGCCAACCAAGGAGGCGAACAACCGCTTCTTTGTCTTTATGTGTAGAAGCGCGTGAGCCAACCAAGGAGGCGAACAACCGCTTCTTTGTTTGTCTTTATGTGTAGAAGCCCGTGAGCCGATTAAGGGGGGCAACCACTTCAATGTATTTTCTCCCTTCAGTCGCCGGCAAAGCCTTGCGACGCGCCGTGGGCCACTAGTAATGCTTCCTGGGCTGATGCGGGTGGGCATTGAGACCCAAGGCCAGCGGAACAGCGTTTATTTATTCCTAAGGCCACCTAACTACGGTGCTAATCACCGATTTACAAACATAGAAGCGCTTCGTATGTATGTTTTAAGCCCTAAACATACATACGAAGCGCTTCTACGTCTGTAAATTAACGGAAAAAACCAACCTAGGCCAGCCGCGCCCAGCTCATGCGCTCCCGGCCGCCGTAGTCCCGGCCGCTGTTAATGTCCGTCCAGCGGCGCCGGCGGGCGAAGTAGCGGCGCAGCACTTCCCCCTGTGCATAGCCGTGTTCCAGCAGCAGCCAGCCGCCGGGCTTCAGGTAATCCGGCGCTTCCTTCACGATGGTGAATAAGTCGCCGTAGCCATGAAAGCGGGCCGTTAGAGCTGACCGTGGTTCGTGGCCTAAAGCCGGCAAATGCGGGTCGCCGGCGGCGATGTAGGGCGGGTTGGCGATGATTAAATCCGCCCGGGCGCCGGCCAGGGCGGAAAACCAGTCGCTGGCGCGAAATTCCACGTTGGCGAAATCGCGGCCGTTCTCCCGCGCCACCGCCAGCGCCGCCGGGCTTCTGTCCACCGCGATGACCCGAGAATCCGGACGGAAGGCGGCCAGGGCCAGGGCCAGGGCGCCGCTGCCGGTGCCCAGGTCGAAGATGTGCGGCGTCGGAATTTCTTTTATTAAGTCCAAGGCCCGTTCCACCACGCTTTCGCTGTCGGCGCGGGGTATGAGCACCGCCGGACTAACTTTTAGATTTAAATGGAAGAACTGCCACTCGCCGAGCACGTAGGCCAGCGGTTCGCCGGCGGCCAGGCGGGCCAGGGCTGCGGCCAGGGCGGCCAGCTGCGCCGCATTTAAGGGCTCCCGGCGGGTGTGCTGCTGCGCCGCCGCAATGCCGGCCACCTGCGCCAGCAGCCAGCGCAGTTCCTGGCGGTCGTGGCCGGCGGCGGCCTTTTCCCGTAGCCAATCATCAATAAGCATGGATAATAGTCCTCCCAATAACTAAATGAGGCAATATGAAAATTCTCGATAATTCCACTAAATATGGCGCCCTAACACGGCTAATTCACTGGCTGAGCTTTCTGCTCTTCATCGCTGTCTTCGCCATCGCAATCCTGAAAAATAGCAACGAAGAATACAAATACCTGATGGCCTACCACAAGCAAATCGGCCTGGTGCTGCTGGGTCTGGCGGTGCTGCGGCTGCTGTGGACGGCGGTTAATTTCCACCGGCGGCCGGCCAGCGGCGTGCTTGCGAAGCTGGGCCATTTGGCCATTCTCGCCCTGGTGCTGCTGGTACCTTTGACCGCCTTCCTGCGCCAGGTGGGCCGGGAGAACGACAATAAATTCCTGGTGGAACTGGGCAATCAGTGGCACGGCACCCTGGCCTGGGCGCTGCTGGTGCTTATCGTGGGCCATGTGGCCGTGGCCTTCTACCATCAGCTGCGCGGCACCAAGCTGCTGCAACGGATGATTGGCTAGGTTTTAGGCCATTTACCGCCGGCCGGGCGCTTTAGCTGTATGTATTTAAAGCTTTAATTACATACAGGGGAAGCGCCCGGCTGTATTTTTAATGGGAGTAAAATCTAGTTTTTTCCAACCGGGAGTTCCCATGAATCAAGACTTTCTCCATATCTACGAGCAGTGGCACGAACAGGCCCGCGGCCGCAACTGCGCCGCCCTCATTCAGCTTTATGCCGAGGACGCCATCTTGGAAAGCCCGCTGGTGCCGGTGATTCTGAATCAGGAGCGCGGCGTGCTGGAGGGGCGGGCGGAAATCCTGCGCTTTCTGGAGGAAGGCACCAAACGGCGGCCCAATGAGCTGGTGCGCTGGTACCGGGACGGCTCCTACCTGACCCGCGGCGACACGCTGATGTGGGAATACCCGCGGCAGACGCCGGCCGGCGAGCAAATC
The DNA here is from genome assembly GCA_963533935.1 of uncultured Cardiobacteriaceae bacterium. GTDB lineage: Bacteria > Pseudomonadota > Gammaproteobacteria > Cardiobacteriales > Cardiobacteriaceae > CAUSKK01. The sequence goes on along the minus strand of CAUSQL010000006.1, from coordinate 375 downwards.
GACATCCTCGAAGTCATGCAGCTGAAGGACGGTTTAATCTGGCGCCACCGCATCTACTGGGGCTGGTTCGGCACGGAACTGCTGCGGGCGAACGCGCGGAAGTGAAGAGCCTTTAGCGATGACCGGCCGCTTCTGATGGGTGTTAAAGGCATGATTAAACATACAGGGGAAGCGCCCCGATGTATGTATTTAGATAACAAGGTGATGAAATTGTGAAAATTATGGCGGTGCTCCGCGGCTTTTACGGCGATTTTGATTGCATTAAAGAACCTTGGAATGAAGATTACGAAGGACTATTGCTCAAAGTTAATGGCGAAGCCAGCTATAAACGCTGCCGTTTGGCGCGGAAAACCCCCAAAAAGGCGGGCTACTTTA
>CAUSQL010000005.1:0-69056 GCA_963533935.1 uncultured Cardiobacteriaceae bacterium | reverse complement strand
GGGACCAGAACACGGTCATGGCCTTGGGCCGGGAAATGTCGCCGAAGATGATGGGCGGCTTAACGCAGCGGGAACCGTAGGACTGCACCCAGCCGAAGCGGCTGAACACATAGCCCTCCAGCTGCTCGCCGAAGTATTCCACCATGTCGTTGCGCTCCGCTTCGCCGTGCACCAGCACGTCGATGTCCAGCTGCTCCTGCACGTCCACGCAGTAGCGGATGTCCTTCTGCATTTCCTCGATGTACTGGGCCTCGCTGATGTTTCCAGCCTTAAAGTCCGAGCGCGCCTTGCGGATTACCGGCGTCTGTGGGAAGGAACCGATGGTGGTGGTGGGGAACAGCGGCAGTTTTAGCAATGCCTGCTGCTCCTTGATGCGGGTGGCGTAGTTGGCCTTGCGGTCGCCCATTTCCTTGGTTACGGCGGCGCAGCGGCTCTTCACCGCCGGATTGTGCACGCGCTCGCTGAGGGCGCGGGATTTCAGGGCAGCGCCGTTGGCCTGCAGCTCGGCGGCCACTGCGTTGCGGCCCTGTTCCAGCGCCTTCTTCAGCACCCGCAGCTCTTCTAATTTTTGAATGGCGAAGGCCAGCCAGCTCTTAATTTCGCCGTCCAGCTTGTCTTCCTGGTCCAAATCCACCGGCACGTGCAGCAGTGAACTGGACGGAGCAATCCACAGCCGGTCGCCGAGGCGCGCCTTGATGGGTTCAAGGAAATCGAGGATTTTCGTTAAATCGCTCTTCCAGATGTTGCGGCCGTCGATGACGCCCAGGGAAATCACCTTCGGCGCCGGCAGCAGCTCCATGAGCCGGTTCACTTCGTTGCCGGCGTTAATGGCGTCCAGATGCACGCCGTCCACGGCCAAATCCTGGAGCAATTCCAGGTTTTCGCCCAAATCGCCGAAGTAGGTGGCCAGCAGCAGCTTCACGCCGGAACCGGCCAGGGTGGCGTAGGCGGTCTTAAAGGCGTTACGCCAGTTGTCGCACAGGCTGGTTACCAGCACCGGCTCGTCGATTTGCACCCACTCGGCGCCGGCCCGGGCCAGCTCGGCCAATAGTTCCTTATAAACGGGCAATAATTTGGGCAGTAAATCCAGCCGCTGGCTGCCGTCCTTGCTCTTGCCCAGGCGCAGATAGCTGACGGGGCCGACGATGACCGGCTTAAACTGCACGCCCTGGCTTTTCGCTTCGGCAATCTGGGCCAGCAGCCGCTGGCTGTTCAACTTGAAGCTGGTGTCCCGGTCGAATTCCGGCACGATGTAGTGGTAGTTGCTGTTAAACCATTTGGTCATCTCGCCGGCGGCCACGCCCGCGCCCTGGTCGATGGGGGAACGGCCGCGGGCGGTGCGGAAGAAGGCGTCCAGCTCGCTGCCGCCGCCCTCATAGGCGCGCTTGGGCAGGTTGCCGAGGGTAAGGCTCATGTCGAGCATGTGGTCGTAGAGGGTGAAATCGCCCACGGGAATGAAATCAAGGCCGGCCTGATTCTGCCAGTGGCGGGCGCGGAGGGCTTTGGCCACTTCGGCCAGCTGTTCGGCGGAGCTGTCGCCCTTCCAGTAGGATTCCTGGGCGAATTTCAATTCACGGCGCGCGCCGACACGGGGAAAACCGAGGTTATGGATTATGGTCATAGCTGTCTCATCTAGAAAAACTCGCTATTTTATAGAAAGGCCCCGGGCCATTAAAACTAATTAATGGTCATGGGCTCATAAGCAGATTAACGGGTTTTATAGATACAAGGAAGCGCTGCTTCTGTTTGTAAAAATAGCGATATTTACAAACAGAAGGAGCGCTTCCCTGTATTTAAACTAGGCTACAAATCAATGGAGCCGGTCAGCCACACCGTGCGGCCCAGGCCCTGAATGGCGTAGCTGCGGGTGCCGGCCCGGGAGTTGGAAGCCTGCCAGTATTTCCTGTCGAAGATATTTTCCGCGCTCAGGCCCACGGTGAAATTCCGCCCGCCCAGCTTCTGCTGGTACTTCAGCCCTGCGTCGAAGAGGGTGTAGCCCTTCAGGCGGTATTTTTCCGCCGGGTCCTGGTAGGACGGGCCGAAGTGCTGAAAGCCGCCCTTCACCGTCCAGCTGTCGCTGTGGGGAATGTCCCATTCCACGTTGCCCTTGGCAATGAAGCGCGGCATGCCCACCACCGCCCCGTCGCCGTTGGCCTGATGCAGCAGCTTGCCGTCCATGAGGGTGAAGCCCAGGCCCGGCCGCAGCCTATTGTCGAGGAAGGAGCCGTAGCCGTTCACCTCTAGGCCGCGGTAGCGGCTCTTGCCGTAGAGGCCGTAGCGGTTGCTGCTTTTATCCAGGTAGGCGGTGGGCTGGCTGCTCTGGAAAACCGCCGCCGTGGCGGTGATGTCGCCCCAGTTCTTCCGCAGGCCGATTTCCGCCGCGCGGGTTTTGTAGGGCGCCAGGGCCTCGCCGTTGTTCAGCGCCTTCTCGTCGTCCACCACGTCGCCCGGTTCCAAATCCTGGGCGTAGTTGCCGTAGACGATGAAGTCCTCGCGGGGCTGGTAGGCCAGGGCGACCAGCGGGTTAAAGGCGTTCTTTTTATAGCGGTTACTGACCTGGCCGCTGCTGCCGTCAATGGTCTTCTGCTCCAGCCGCTGCATACGCCCGGCCAGGGTTAAACGCCACCGGTCGTCGAAGAAGCCGATGGTGTCCACCAGGCCGATGCTGCCGTTGCGGTAGTTATTGGTGCGCCGGTTTTTAAAGCTGTAGCTGAGGTTGCTGGGCGCCGGGAAGTATTTAACGTTGTAAATATTGTTGGCCGCCATGATGGCCGGGAAATTGGCGTCCTCCTTACTGACGGTGTTGTTGGCGTTGCCCCGCTTCCTATCCATGTAGTCGGCGGAAATGGCCCAGTCGTGGCTGATGCTCCCCAGCTGGCGGCGCCCCTTCAGGCCCAGATTGGCGCTGGTGGTCTTCATCTGGAAATCCCAGTAGCCGCCGTTGCTCTCGTGGAAATCGCCCCGGTCGTTATCCATGACCATCTGCGAAAACAGCTGCTTCATGGCAGCGTCGTTGTGGCCGATGCCGCCGTAGAGGGTGGTATCGCCGTTCAGGTCAATTTCCCCGGTGGCGGTGGTGATGGTTTCCTGGGAATCCTGCCAGCTCCAGGGCTGGGCCAGGTTCGTGCGCCCCGTGGGCGCCGCGGGCAGTTGGAATTTGTAGTTGTTGAGGGAATCGAAGCGGGCGCGGCCGGCCTCGTTGTTGCGATTGTTGCGAATAAGGTCAATCTGGCCGCGCAGATTGTCCTGGTCGTAGTCGGCGTTCAGGGCGACGGTGGAATTTTCCTCCTTCAGGTGTCTGCGGGAACTTTCCCCGTTGCGGTACAGGCCGTTAAAGCGCAGGCCCCATTCCTTGTTGTTGCCGAAGCGCCGAGACAGGTCCACCGTGCCCTGGCCGCGGCTATCGCTGAAATAGCCAACGCCGACCCGGGTTAAATCCTCCGGCCCGGCCTTCTTGCTCTGCACATTGACCGCGCCACCGACGGCGCTTTCCGGGCTGGGGGCGCCGAGAGCTCCCACCGGCCCCTTCATCAGGTCCACATTGCCCACGTAGGCCATGGAACTTTGATAGCCGCCGGCCATGCCCGGCAGGCCGTTCATGGAGAATTCCCGGCTGTCGATGCGGAAGCCGCGGACGGAAACGCCGTGCAGGGCGTAGGCTTCGCCGCCGACGGCGGTAACGGAGGGGTCATTGCGGCCGAGCAGGTCGGTGATGTTGCGCGCTTGCTGGTCTTCGACGATTTTTTCGCTGTAGCCGGTAACGTTCAGCGGCAGGTCGAAGGTGCTGCGCTGGCCGAGGGTCTTAACCTGGGCCTGGCCGCTCACCTTGTTATTGGTCAGTGAGGCGAAGGGGTTGGTGCTCGCCACGTGGATTTCGTCGAGTACGACTTCTTTTTCTTGCGCCCAGAGGCTTTGCTGAATGAGGAGGGGGAGCAGCGCCAGTTGGATTTTTTTCATGGTTGTCCTTTGTTTGGTTTAAGGGGCTGCCCCATGATGATTGGCGCCAATTTTACCGGACAATTCCACCCCCATAAATACATACAGGGGAAGCGCCCGTCTGTTTGTAAAGGCCATAAAAAACCCCCAAAGGCTTGGGGGCTCGTATTTATAGAGAACTTTCGGTGACCTAGACCTTAGGGGTTGCATTCCTTGCCAAGGAAGCTGTCATCACGGTCGAAAATCATGATGCCGCTGGTGCTTTTTACCCCTTTAATGGTCAGGGCGGGAGCGCTCAGCTTGTAGCCCTGGCGGTTTTTGAACTGGCTGTCCACGTGGTCAGAACGGCTCTTGTCGTACTGCACGGTGAAGCTCTTGCCCTTAATGCGCACGCGGGCATTGATGGGGAAGCCGGTTTTGGCGTTGAAGGTGTAGGTAACGGTGGCTTCCACGTCGCCTTCGCAGGTGTAGTTCACCGTTTGTTTTTTGGTGGGGGCGGCCCAGACGGCAGTGCTACCGATTAGGGCGATGATGGCCAGTAATTTTTTCGTCTTAGACATAAGGTCTTCCTTACTAATAAAAAATAATCTTGAAGAGCTGAGCTCTCCACTTCTAGTTCCGGTGCGGCTTGCCACCGCCCGCAACTAACGCCCGGAGCGTGGCGCTAATTTTAAGGCAGTTTGCGGAAAAAAAAGCACTTCCTTACACACAAAAACTCGCCTTTTACCGACAGCCGGCCGCTTTAGCTGTTTGTAAAAACCGCTATTTTTACCTACAGGGGGAGCGCCCCCTTGTCGGTAAAAGCGCTAATTCAACAGCCGCTCCTTGATGTGGCCGAAGGTGGTGCGCTGGTCAATGATTTCCTGGTAATTGTGCCGGTTCTCCTCGCACCACTGCTGCAGGCGCTCGTCGCCGAAGTCGCCGATTTGCTCAATGAATTGGCCGGTCAGCTCGCTGAATTCCTGCCGGTGCAGCTGCTCCTGCTCCGCCTCGCTGAAGGGGGCCGGCCGCTTTAGCACCTTTTCCCGCTGCAGCTGGTCGAGGCGCTCCGCCAGCTGCAGCAGCTCCTGGCAGCTGAGGGGAATTTCGTCCTGGGCCCACAGGGGCAGGCTGAAAAAGATTAATAAAAACAATGCTCTCATTGGTAATGCTCCAATTCGTGGAAATGGTCGTAGGCGAAGTCCGCCCGGGTGGCTAGGGCCGGGCCGCCGAAGCCGCCGCGGAAATAGGCCATCTTCAGCCCCGCCGCCCGGGCCGCGCCGATGTCATTGTCGGAATCGCCCACCATCAGGGTGGTGGCCGGTGCCAGCTGCAGTTCCGCCAGGGCCTCCCGCAGGGGCCGCGGCGCCGGTTTCCGTTCCGGGAAGCGGTCGCCGCCGTAGACCAGGGCGAAGTATTCAGCTATTTGTAAATCCGCCAGCAGCTGCCGCGCCAGCCCCTCGTCCTTATTGCTAATCACCGCCAGGGTTTTACGGGCGCTGTGCAGGCAGGCCAGCCCCTCCCTGACGCCAGGGTAGAGGCGGGTGTGCACGCAGATGTGGCGGCGGTAGTAATCGGTAAAGACGGCCCGGGCCGCGGCCAGGCTCTGCTCCTCCGCTGCGCCGTTAAAGTCATCGGTCAAGACCCGGTGCAGCAGCTTGGTGATGCCGTTGCCCACGTAGCCCTGCACCCGTTCGCGGCTCAGCTCCCGCTGGCCATTGGCGCGGCGCACCGCGTTGGCGGCGGCGGTCAGGTCGCCCAGGCTGTCGCAGAGGGTGCCGTCCAGGTCGAAGAAATAGGCGTTAAACATAAATATTCCCCAGGTAAAAGGGAAAATTATGGCCGGAATGGACTGCAAATTGCTCGGCAATGGGGATTTTCACAATGGAGAACCACATGTTTAAGGAAGTACTGGGCAAATTCGGCCGCTGCTGGCGCTACTGCCTGCGGCCCGGCAACCTGATTTACATCATCATCTTTGGCCTGCTGACGGGCGCCGTGCTGGCTGATTTCTTCGAGAAGGCTAATGGCGTGGAGGAGCTATTAAAGTCCTTTGGCCTAACGGACATGGGTGTGGTGGAGCGGGCTAATCTGACCAAGGAACAGCGCGATACCCTGAACGCCGCTGTCGGCCAAGTGCCTTCGCCGCAGTTTTTAATGCTTAAGGTGGCATTCATCGCCCTGCTGCTGCGGGTGAAGCTCTATGACGGGCTCATGCGCATCTATAAGGGCTACGAGGACGAGCCGGTGCCCTTCGCTCCCACCAGCGAAGTTTCCTTTTTCATTCCCTTTAAATATTCCGCCGGCCTATTCGTGCTGTCGCTGTTCTTCCTGCCGGTGTACTTTTCCTGGGGCCAGGAATCCTTCGAGCTGGTGCGCGACATCGTATTCGCGGTCTTTGGCGTCGCCATTCTCATGGGCTTTGTGGGTAGCGAAGGCGACTGGAGCGTGTTCTTCAAACCCGGTGAGTGGCTGAAGACCATAGAAAATATCGGCTATGGCAAGTACGCCCTTATCGCCGCCCTGCCGCCACTGCTCTTCCTCCCCATAAGCTATCTGGTGGTTACGCCGCTGCATAAGAGTAATTTGATTGCCTTCAGCTACGGTGCCGGCATCGTTGATGCCTTTAATATGGCCATTTCCACTTTCTTCGTCGGCTTCTTCATGGCCAGCGATGACGACCCGGCGGCAAAATTCGACCCGGAAATGGAAAAAATCCTCGCCGAGGGCCCCAGCTCCTATCTCATCGGCGACCTTCAGGCCCAGCGCGACTTCGCCAGCGAGATGAAGACGGTGGATTACCTGATGAACGCCGGCGACAGCGCCAGCGCCGAGAGCATCATTAACCAGTACACCAGCGAAGAGCGGGACGTGGCCACCTACTTCCCCGCCTTCCGCCGCCTCTACGACTACCACCGCTCCTCCAGCGGTTCCCGCCACGACTACGCCTACCGCCGACTGCTGCAGGCGGCCATCGCCGGCTTCCAGCCCGCCTACGAGCTAATTCGCCCGCAGCTGGCGCGCATTGCGGACATCTACCCGGAGCGCATCGACAACGACGCGGTTTTCCCCCTGGCCCAGCTGGCCCTGCGCTGCGGCGATAACGATTTGGTGCTGTCGCTGACGAAGAACTTCAACGGCCGGGCGCCGGGCCACGAGAAGATTGCGGAAAACTACCATCTGGCGGCCAAGGCCTTCGGCCAGCGGGGCCAGCCGGCCCAGGGCGCCGCGCTGCTGGAACGGCTCATCGCCGCCTATCCGGAGCACCCGAAGCTGAAGGCCTTCCAGCACACCCTGAAACAGCTGCAAAGCCAGGCGGCGCAGCCTTAGCAGCTCCACCTATGCGTTAATTACCAACAACGGGGCGGTTGTTCGCCCCTGCGGGGCTCACTTCGCTTCACTGCTGTTCGCCCCTGCGGAGCTCACGCTTGTTCTCCCTCCGGTCGCCGGCCAGCCGGTCGCTAACGCTCGGGCGCTTAGGCTGTATGTTTAAAAGGTTTAATTACATACAGCCTAAGCGCCCCTCCGTATGTTTAATGGCTTATACAAACAAACGGGCGCTTCCCCTGTATGTATTTAGCGCTTAAATACATACAGAGAAAGCGCCCTGTTGTTGGTAAAAGGGCCCTTAAAACAAAAAAACCGCCCCGGCGGGGCGGTAAGTGCTTCTAGAGTTAAAACCTATCTGGTCGCCTACTTGGGCTTAACCATGTCTTCCGGCTTGACTAATTCATCGAACTCTTCACCTGTCAGCAGCCCCAGCTCAATGGCCGTTTCCCGCAGGGACTTGTCGTTCTTGTAGGCGGTCTTCGCAATCTTCGCCGAATTCTCATAGCCAATCTTCCGGTTCAGCGCCGTAACCAGCATCAGCGAATTGTGCAGGAAGAAGTCGATTTTCTCCCGCACCGGCTCAATGCCGCGGGCGCAGTGTTCTTCAAAGCTGTTCACGGCGTCGGCCAGCAAACGAATGGATTGCAGCAGATTAAAGCCAATCACTGGCATGTACACGTTCAGCTCAAAGTTACCGGAGGCGCCGGCGAAGTTAATGGTGGTGTCGTTACCGAAGACCTGGCAGCAGACCATGGACAGCGCCTCGCACTGGGTCGGATTAACCTTGCCGGGCATGATGGAGGAACCGGGCTCGTTCTCGGGAATTTTGATTTCGCCGAGGCCGCAGCGGGGGCCAGAAGCCAGCCAGCGCACGTCGTTGGCGATTTTGTTCAGGCTCGCGGCCAGGGCTTTCAGGGCGCCGGAGGCGAACACGCAGGCGTCGCGGCCGGCCAGGGCCTCAAATTTATTGGGTGCGGTTACGAAGGGCAGCTTAGACAGCTGGGCCAGCTGGGCCGCCGCCTTCACCGCGTAGTCCGGGTGGGCGTTCAGGCCGGTACCTACGGCGGTGCCACCCAGGGGCAGCTGGTAGAGCCAGTGGAGCGCCTGTTCCAGCCGCTCCAGCCCGTTGTCCAGCTGCTGCACGTAGCCGGAAAATTCCTGGCCCAGGGTCAGCGGCGTGGCGTCCTGTAGGTGGGTGCGGCCGATTTTCACAATCGGGTCAAATTCCTTGGCCTTCTTGGCCAGGGTGTCGCGCAGGGTTTTCAGGGCGGGAATTAGAATCCGGTTAATCTCAATGGCGCTGGCCACATGAATGGCCGTGGGAAAGCTGTCATTGGTGGATTGGGCGTGATTAACGTGGTCGTTGGGGTGCACCGGCTGATAGGCGGCCAGGCCGGTGCCGGCCAGCTCGTTGGCCCGGTTGGCAATGACCTCATTTAAATTCATGTTCGACTGGGTGCCGGAACCGGTCTGCCAGACCACCAGCGGGAATTGGCCGTCGAGCTTGCCCGCCAGAATGTCGTCCACGGCTCTGGTAATGAGTTCGGCCTGCTCCGGCTTAATGCGGCCCAGCTCCTGGTTGGTGAGCGCCGCCGCCTTTTTCACCAGGGCCAGCGCGTCAATCAACGGCTTCGGCAGGGTCTCGCCGCCGATTTTAAAGTTCTGGTAGCTGCGCTGGGTCTGGGCGCCCCAATAGGCATCGCTGGGCACTTCCACATTGCCCATGGTGTCGTGTTCGGTGCGGGTGTTTTTACTCATGTGATTACTCCAGTTGAAATTACTAAAGCCATCTTACGCCTTTCCCCCGCTAAATTCTGAGCAGCTGCGGCCCGCCCCGGGCCAGTTCCAGCTTGCCCGCGAATCTCCCCGGATTAACATTTAGAAAATCCGCCCAGGCCTGGGGGTCCGGCTGATAGACCAGCAGCATGCCGCCGCTGCCGCCGCGCACGGAACCGGCACCGCTGATTTTCACCGTGGCGCCGGTGGCCTCCAGCTGGCGGATTAATTGCCGCGTGCCCTCCGGTACCACCCCCAGCCGTTCCAGCAGCCGCTGATTGGCCCGCAGCGCCGCCACCGGGCTTTGCCCCGCCCCCAAGGATTTATCCAGGTCGTTAATTACCGCGGCGAACTCCTGCCACAGGCCCAGGTCGCTGGCGTAGCGCTGCCGCACCTGGGCCACGCATTCGCCGGTGCTGGATTGGGGAATGCCGTCCAGCAGGTAGTAGAAATTTTCCAGGGAATAGTCCCGCGGCTGCGGCTGGTCGTTCTCCACCCGCAGCAGGCCGCCGTAAGTTACCGCCGCCGCGTCCAGGGCGCTGCCCCGGCCGTGCTGCAGCCGTTCGCAGAAGCGGATTTGCCGGAAGCGCTCGTCGGGGCTCAGGGGCTGCCTGCTCAAATGCTCGTGAATCAGCAGCGCCGCAGCAATGATGGCCGCCGACGAGCCCATGCCGGCGCCCAGCGGCAGCTCCGAACTGGTTTCCAGCCGGCCGCGCAGCGGCAGCACCCGCTTGGCCAGGCTCGCCAGGCTGTAGGCCAGCAGGTCGTCGGGGCGGCTGAGAATGTTTTTAATGGGCCGGCGGCCGGCGAGAAATTCCTCAAAGTGCCGGTCGAGGCGGTCGCAGAAATGTTTCAGCCGGTTCAGGGGATAGGAGACCGGGTCGGCGCTGAAATCCTTAAGTATGGTGCGCAAATGGTGCTCCTGGTGCGGGGTGAAGCGCACGGTGCTGTAGCGGGCGACGCCGGCCACCAGCGCCGGGGCGCCGTAGATGATGGCGTGTTCACCGCTGATGATGACCTTGCCGCTGGCGCGGGCGACGATGCTGTTATTAATGGGTTCCGGCAGACTCATGCAAATTCCTGTTAATGGCGCCTAATCGTGGCGGCGAGGCTAATTATGCGCCGGCGCCGGGCCGCCCAAACCGTTATTTACAGACAGACGGGCGCTTATAGTGTATGTAATTTGAGCCATTTAAACATACAAGCTAAGCGCCCCTCCGTCGGTAAATGGCCATAAAAAAAACCCCGGCCGGAGCCGGGGCTAAGGAATTTGCAGGAAAGTTTATTCGCCCTTGCGTTTTCTCTCCTCGCGGGCGGCCCGCTCCTTCATGGCAATCTGCCGTTCCAGCATGTCGTCCGAAGTGATGCGGAAGTCGTTGCCGCGGGATTGCAGCTCCTCGGGCAGACGCCGGTTGGACTCGGCCCGAATGCGAATGCGGAAGTTGTTCGGCGATTCCACATACTGCAGCGCGTCCTTGTAGTCGATGTCGCCGCGCTCGTAGAGGTCAAAGATGCAGCGGTCGAAGGTGAAGACGCCGTCGTCCGGGTTGCCCCGTTCCATGGCTTCGGGGATTGCGCCAAAGTTACCCTCGTGAATCAGGTGCTCGATGTAGGGCGTGTTCATCATCATTTCCATGGCGACGACCCGGCCGGTGCCGTCGGAGCGCGGCAGCAGGCGCTGGGTAATCAGGCAGCGCAGGTTTTCCGACAGTTCCACCTGCAGCTGGGTGCGCTGGTCGCGGGGGAAGAAGTTGAAAATCCGGTCGAGGGCCTGCACGGAGTTGGTGGCGTGGAGGGTGGCCAAACACAGGTGACCCGTTTCGGCGAAGTGCATGGCGTACTGCATGGTTTCGCTGTCGCGAATCTCACCGATGAGAATCACGTCCGGCGCCTGGCGCAGGGAGTTCTTCAGCGCCGAACCGTAGCTTTCCGTGTCGATGCCCACTTCCCGCTGGATAATCACGCACTTCTTACTGTTGTACATGAACTCGATGGGGTCCTCCACGGTGATGATGTGGTTCTGGGTGTTCTCGTTGCGGTAGTCAATCATGGACGCCAGGGTGGTGGATTTACCGTTACCGGTGGCACCAACCACAATGACCAGGCCCCGCTTCAACATGGCGATGCGCTTGAGAATTTCCGGGTGCGGCAGGTTCAGCTCGTCCAGGTCCGGGATTACGTTGGGAATCAAACGCATGACCAGGCCGGGCATGCCCCGCTGCCGGTAGGCGTTAACCCGCAGGTAGGTGGTGTTTTCCACGTCCACCATGAAGTTCAGCTCGCTGGTCTTCAGGAATTCGTGGAAGCCGGCCTCCCGGGCGATGGTGTGAATCAGGTTGTAAACGTCCTGCTCGCCCATGTAGACATTCTTCAGGTAGGTCATGTTGCCGTTCAGCTTCACGCCCACGTAGTTGTCCGTATTGATGAAAATATCCGAGGCCTTGTTCTGGGCGGCGAACTTCACCAGCTGGTCGAACTGCTTGCGGATTTCTTCGCGGTTAAATTCCGCTTCGGGATTAAATGCCATAAAAATTCTCCTAATAAACGCCGAAGAGAGTCTTGTCGTTGGCCTTGGTGGCCGCCATTTCCTGGGTAACCATGCCGCTCTTCACCAGGTTCTGCAGGTTCTGGTCAAGGGTCTGCATGCCGTACTGGGAACCGGTCTGAATCATGGAGTAAATCTGGGCGATTTTGTCCTCCCGAATCAGGTTTTTCACCGCCGAGGTGGCCACCAGCACTTCGTGGGCGGCAATCCGACCGCCGCCAACTTTTTTCAGTAGGGTTTGCGCCACCACCGCCCGCAGGGACTCGGACAACATGGAACGCACCAGCTGTTTCTCCTCTGCCGGGAACACGTCGATAATCCGGTCAATGGTCTTGGGCGCCGAACTGGTGTGCAGGGTGCCGAACACCAAGTGGCCCGTTTCCGCAGCGGTCAGCGCCAGGCGAATGGTTTCCAAGTCCCGCAGCTCGCCCACCAGAATGATGTCCGGGTCTTCCCGCAGCGCCGCCCGCAGGGCGTTGTTAAAGCTCTTAGTGTCCCGGTGCACTTCCCGCTGGTTAATGAGACATTTCTTCGATTCGTGTACGAATTCGATGGGGTCTTCGATGGTCAGAATGTGCTCGTGCTTAGTGTCATTGATGTGGTTCAACATGGCCGCCAGGGTGGTGGACTTGCCGGAACCGGTGGGGCCGGTAACCAGCACCAGGCCGCGGGGCACGTCGATGATGTCCTTAAATTTCTCGGGGGCCTGCAGCTCTTCCAGAGTTAGCACCTTGGAGGGAATGGTCCGGAAGACCACGCCGATGCCGCGGTTCTGGTTGAACACGTTTACCCGGAAGCGGGAAATGCCCTTGATTTCCGTGGAGAAGTCCGCCTCGAGACTTTCTTCAAAGTTCTTCACCTGGTCGTCGTTCATGATTTGATAAATCATTTTCCGTAGACCTTCGGAGGTTAAATCGGGCACATTGAGGCGCTTCACGTCCCCGTCCACCCGAATCATGGGGGGCAAGCCGGCGCTTAAATGCAAGTCGGACGCCTTTTGCTTAAAGGTAAAACGCAAAAGGTCGTCCAATTTCATTTCTTCTGACATATCAAATTCCTTATAAAAATTAAAATGTTAAAATTTTCCCTTTGAATTGCTAGGAAAAACCTAATGTTTTCTCAAACCATTGGATTTATTGGTGCCGGCCATTTAAGTGGCGCCATCATCGCAGGATTATTACAGGATAAGCAATTCGCTAGCCTTATTGCTTCTTGCAAGTCTAAAGCCACTGCGGAACAAATAGAAAATAATTATAAAATTAAATGCTCTAGGGATAATCGTTTTATATATGAGCAGGCGCAAGTTTTAATTATCGGAGTTAGGCCAGCCCATTTAGAAGAACTATTACGGGAAATGGCTAATTACGATTTAACGGATAAATTAATTATCACCCTGGTGGCCGGCATTCCCCTGGAAAAATACCGGGACATTCTCGGCGATGAGGTGGCTTTAATCCGCGCCATGCCGAACATGGCCGTGCGCCGGCAGGCCGCCCTCACCGGCATCTACAGCGACAGCCAGCTGGACGAGGACGAAGAGCAGCTGGTGGACAGCATCTTCGCCGCCGTCGGTGGCACCGAATGGCTGGAGGACGAAACCCAGCTGGACGGGGTCATCGCCCTGGCCGCCTCGGGCATTGGTCTGGTGTTCCGGCTGATGGAGGCCTTCGCCCGCGCCGGCGAAAGCTACGGCTTCGACAAAGAAACCCTCTACGACATGGTCAGCCAAACCTTCTTCGGCGCCGCGGTGCTAGCGCTGGAGGAGGAGAACGGTAGCTTCGCCGGCTTCGTGAATGCCATCGCCACACCCGGCGGCACCACCGCTGCCGGGTTGCAGGCGCTGGAGGACAGCCAGATTGACCAAATCGTCGGCCAGGCCCTGGCCGCCGTGGTGCAGCGCAGCAATCAGCTGGGCGAAGAATTAACCAGGGATTGGTAATGGCCGCCAATATATTTTTTCTAATTGTTTATTCGCTGGTGGGCCTGCTCCTAATCCGCTGGCACATTAGCTTTTATGGCCTCTACGCCTTTAATCCCTTGGCCCGACGCATTTATGAATTAACCCAGCCGCTGCTATTGCCCTTTCGTTTTCTTCAGCACGGCCGCTGGGATTGGCCCACCCTATTGGTGGCCTTTTTATTCTGCCTACTCAGCAATTTAATTATTGCCCACAGCATTAACATACAGGGGGGCGCTTCCCTTGTCGGTTTAATCATGGGTTGCGTCATGCTGTTGGACTGCTGGCTGAATCTGACCTTTTACAGCCTCATCATCGCGGTGGTGGCCTCCTGGCTGCAAACCAGCCCGCACCAGCCGGTGCTGCAAATTGCCCTGGCCCTGCATCACTGGCTGGTAGCGCCCATTCGCCGCCTGCTGCCCACCAAGGTGGGCATGTTCGACCTGGCACCGCTCATTGCCGTGCTGTGCCTACAACTGTTCCGCTGGCTACTGGCGAGTTTACTTTCATGATTTATCCAGAAGAATTTGATGTCATCGTGGTCGGCGGCGGCCACGCGGGGGTGGAGGCGGCGGCGGCCGCAGCGCGCATGGGCGTGAAAACCCTGCTGCTCAGCCACAATTTAGAAACCATCGGCCTGATGAGCTGTAATCCGGCCATCGGCGGCATTGGCAAGGGCCATCTGGTGCGGGAAATCGACGCCCTGGACGGGCTCATGGGCCGGGCCGCCGATTTGGCCGGCATTCAGTGGCGCACCCTCAATAGCCGCAAGGGGCCGGCGGTGCGGGCCACTCGAGCCCAGGCCGACCGGCAGCTGTATCGCCTCGCCATACGCCAGCTGGTGGAGAACCAGGCAAATCTGCAAATTTTCCAGACCGCGGTCAGCGACCTAATCGTCGCCGCCGGCCAGGTGCGTGGGGTGAGAACCCAGCACCAGATTGATTTCCACGGCCAGACGGTTATCCTCACCGCCGGCACCTTTCTCGCGGGGAAAATCCACGTGGGCCTGCACAGCTTTGCCGGCGGCCGCGCCGGCGACCCGGCCAGTGAGCTGCTGGCGGCACGGCTGCGGGAAATGGCCCTGGGGGTGGGGCGCCTGAAAACCGGCACGCCGCCGCGGTTGGACGCGCGCACGGTGGACTTCAGCCAATTGGCCGAACAGCCCGGCGACGGCGATGCCCTCTATTTTTCCCAGGAGAAACTGCCGCACCCGCGGCAGGTGAGCTGCTTTATCGCCCACACCAACGGCCAGACCCACCACATCATTCGCGGCGCCCTGGACCAGTCGCCCATGTATTCCGGTTTAATTGAAGGGGTGGGGCCACGCTACTGCCCGTCCATCGAAGATAAGGTGATGCGCTTCGCCGACCGGGACAGCCACCAGGTATTTATTGAACCGGAGAGCCTGCAAACAAACGAGCTCTACCCCAACGGCCTGTCCACCAGCCTGCCCTTCGCCACCCAGCTGGCCTATATCCACTCCATTAAAGGTTTGGAGCGGGCGCAGATTACCCGCCCCGGCTACGCCATCGAGTACGACTACTTCGACCCGCAGGGCCTGCGCCATTCCCTGGAAACCAAGGCCATTAAAAATCTCTTCTTCGCCGGGCAAATCAACGGCACCACCGGCTACGAGGAGGCGGCGGCCCAGGGCCTGCTGGCGGGCATTAACGGCGCCCTCCGCTGCCGGGGCCAGGAACCCTGGTACCCGCGCCGCGACCAGGCCTATCTGGGCGTATTGGTGGACGACCTAATCAGCCTCGGCACCAGCGAGCCCTACCGCATGTTCACCAGCCGCGCCGAGTACCGGCTACTGCTGCGGGAGGACAATGCGGACCAGCGGCTCACCGCCCTGGGCCACGGGCTGGGCGTGGTCTCCCCGGCCCGCTTCCAACGGTTCAGTGAGAAGATGGAGGCGCTGGAACGGGAACAGCAGCGGCTACAGACCGTCCTAATCCGGGGGGAACGCTTTAACAGCAGCCACAATCTGCCGGCCCTGGAATTGCTGAAGCGGCCGGAGGTGGACTACGGCACCCTAGCGCAGTTTTCGGAATTTGCCGCGCCGGGGTTGGCGCCGGACATCATCGAGCAGATTGACATTAACGCCAAGTACGCCGGCTATCTGAAGCGCCAGCGGGAGGAGGTGGCCCAGCTGCAGGCCAACGTGGCCCGCCGGCTGCCGCAGAACTTCGACTACCGCCAGGTGCGCGGCCTGTCGGCGGAGCTGACGGAGAAATTAAACCGGGTCCAGCCGGAGAACATCGACCAGGCCAGCCGCATTCAGGGGGTAACGCCGGCCTGCCTGTCGCTGCTGCTGGTTTACCTGAAGAAACACCGCCCGGGGCGGCGGCCGAACAACGACATTGAGGAAGAAAATCTATGAACTATCAATCAACCCGCGGGGCGAAGCTGGGCAGCTTCAGCGACATACTTTTGCAGGGCCTGGCGCCGGACGGGGGCCTGGCCATGCCGCTGCTGCTACGCAGCTTTGACCGGGAGGAAATCGAGCAGTGGCGCGACCTGCCCTACTACCAGCTGGCCCACCTGGTGCTGTCCCCCTACATCACGGACATTCCCAGCGACGACCTGCTGGACCTGCTGGAACAGACCTACGACCCGGACATCTTCAACAGCCCGCACATTGCGCCGCTGACCAAATTAAGCGATGAACTGTCCCTGCTGGAGCTGTCCAACGGCCCGTCCCTGGCCTTCAAGGACATGGCGCTACAGCTGCTGGGCAATCTCTTCGACTATGTGCTGCGCCAGCGCAACCAGACCCTAAATATTCTCGGCGCCACCTCCGGCGACACCGGCTCCGCCGCCGAATACGCGGTGCTGGGCAAGGAGCGGGTGAACATCTTCATGCTGTCGCCCCACGGCCGTATGAGCCCCTTCCAGCAGGCGCAGATGTACAGCCTGAACGCGCCCAACGTCTTTAACATCGCCATTCGCGGCGTCTTCGACGACTGCCAGGATTTGGTGAAGGCGCTGAACGGCGACAAGGCCTTTAAGGAGAAATACCACCTGGGCGCGGTGAACTCCATTAACTGGGCGCGTATCCTGGCCCAGACCGTTTACTACTTCAAGGCCTACCTGAGCCAGGAGGCGGAGGAAATCAGCGTCATCGTGCCTTCCGGCAACTTCGGCAATATCCTGTCCGGCTACCTGGCCAAGCTGATGGGCGTGCCCATACGCCGCTTCCTCGTTGCTACCAATGAAAACGACGTGCTCCATGAATTCTTCCAGACCGGCATCTACCGGCCGCGGCCGGGCCGCGACGTGGCGGAAACCTCCAGCCCGTCCATGGACATCGGTAAGGCCAGCAACTTCGAGCGCTACCTGTATCTGCTGGCCCAGGGCGACAGTGCCCTAATCCGCCGCCTCTGGGCCCAGCTGGACACCCAGGGCTTCTTCGACCTGCGCGACACGCCGCTGTGGGAGGCGGTGCTGGATTCCGGCTTCAGCTCCTACCGTTCCACCCACCGGGAGCGGCTGGCGGAAATCCGCGCGGTGAAGGAGGAATTCGGCCGCATCATCGACCCGCACACGGCGGACGGGGTCAGCGCCTGGCGCAATCAGATTGACCAGAAGGGCTGGATTGTGCTGGAAACGGCGCTGCCGGCTAAGTTCGCCAAGACCGTGCGTGAGGCCATTGGCCTGGAGCCGAGCCGGCCGGCCCGCTTTGAGGGCATCGAGGCGCTGCCGCGGCAGGTTACGGTGCTGGACAACGACGCGGCGCAGCTGAAGGCCTTCATCGCCAGCAAGCTGGATTAGTTTTTAAATACAGGGGAGGCGCCCCGTTGTATGTTTAAAGGGCTTAAACATACAACGGGGCGCTTCCTATGTTTGTAATTAATGCGCTAAATACATACAGCAGAAGCGCCCGTCCGTTGGTAAATGGGCTTTTACCGACAGACGGGCGCTTCTGCGGTATTTAATTAGTAATGGCGGCGGCAGAACAGTCTATCCAGCGACCAGGCCCCACCACCGGCGGCGGCCAGGTACAGGAAGATGAAGCTGAAGAGCATGGCCGCCTCGCCCTGTTTCACCATGGGATAGATGGAGGCGTGGGCCATGAAGTAGGCGATGGCCATTTGCCCGGACAGCAGGAAGGCCACCGGCCGCGTCAGCAGGCCGAGGAACAGCAGGGCGCCGCCGCCGAGTTCCAGGGCCGCCGCCACGCCGTTAAGGGACGACCAGCTGAAATCCTTATTCATGGCCACGGGGAAGCCGTAGACCTTGGCCGTGCCGTGGAGGATAAAGGCGTAGGCGCTAACCATGCGCAGGATAGAAAGGATTTGTCCCTGCAGCGGGGCGAGAAAAGATTTAACGGGGCATTGCATATTGAAATTCCTAATTAAAAGAGAGTGTGCATTATAAATTTGCAATCGTTGCCCATTACTTAGATTTACTAAGAATAGCCTTTAGGAATTCTCCGCCGGCGCGGTAGAAAAGCCTCGGCGGCCGGCCCGGGGCCCTATAATGGCGAACTTTTTTGGGGTAACTACCTATGCGTTTTTTACTCTTATTTATGTTCATGGGCCTGGTGGGCCCCGCCGCCGCCCAGGGTCTGGGCCCGGCCAATCCACCGCAGCAATTTCAAGGGGCCCCGGCCGGCACGCCGCTGGCCCCACCTCCGGCCGCCTACCCGGCGCCGCCCGGCCAGGTGCTACCGCCGGAAATCGGCGCCCTGCTGGCTAAGCACAATTTAAATCCCGAGCGGGTCAGCATCTACGTGCAGGAGGTGGGGGAAAAGCAGCCGCTGGTCAGTCTGAACGCGGACACGCCGCGCAATCCGGCCTCCGTGGCCAAGCTGCTCACCACCGGCGCCGGCATCAGCGCCCTCGGTGAGCAATTCCGCTGGAAAACCAATTTCTACCTGGATGAACTGCCCGACGCCAATGGCGTGTCCCACGGAAATCTGTACATTCAGGGCAGCGGCGACCCCTATCTGGTGCAGGAACGGCTCTGGGAGGCGCTTCAGGCCATGCGCAACAAGGGCTTAAGGGAGATTACCGGTAACATCGTCCTCGACGATGGCGCCTTCCGTTTGAGCCAGAGCGAACAGGACGGCGGCTCCTTCGACGGCGCCGAGCAGTCCGCCTACAACGCGGTGCCCAACGCGCTGATGGTGAATTTCCGCACCATCGACATCTACGTGGGCAACGGCGTGCGCATCGAACCGAACATCACCAGCTGGAAAATCGTCAATCGGGTGCAGCGCACCAAGGGCAAATGCGGCCGCTCCGGCATTAGCGCCAATTTGGAACGGGCGGCGGACGGTTCGGCCCAGCTGGTGCTCAGCGGCCGCCTCGGCGCCAGCTGTCCGGAATACCACATTAAAACCGTGCTCGGCGAAGGCTCCGAGGTCTTCTACTACTGGTTCCGCGACTACTGGCTGAAGCTGGGCGGCACCGCCCACGGCGTCGGCCAGGTGCAGCCCATTCCGCCGGGCAAGAAGCTGTTCCACACCCTGGAATCGGTGGCGCTGCCCGAGGCCATCGCCATGATGAACCAGCACAGCAATAACGTGATGACCCGCCACCTATTTTTAACCCTATCCCAGCGGCGGCCGGCCACCCTGGTGGATTCGCGCCAGGCGGTGCTGCAAATCCTGCAAAAGATGGGCGTTAATACCCAGAATATGTTTCTGGACAACGGCGCCGGCCTGTCGCGGCGGGCGCGGGTGTCGGCCCGGCAGATTGTGCAGCTGCTGCAGGCGCTGGCCCACAATTACCACTTCATTCAGTCCCTGGCGGTCAGCGGCGAAGTGGGCACGCTGAAGCGGCGCTTCCGCGGCGAGGCGCTCCAGGGGCGCATTCACGCCAAGACCGGCACCCTGCGCAACATTCACTCCCTGGCCGGCTACCTGGAAAGTGCCAGCAACCGCACCTATCTGTTCGCCATTATTGTGGAGAACGCCGGCCGCGGCCTGGAAAACGATTTATTGAGATGGCTATATAACCAATGAGACTGCTTTTAACCCTACTACTAATCGGCGCCGTGGCTTCGGCCCAGCAGCTGGCCTCGGTCGGCGCGGCGCCCGCTTACCAACATCTGAACCCGTCGGCGCGTAACTTCAGCTACGGCGCCCCCGTAAACCAGCGGCCCATTTCCGCCCTCGGCCCCAGCGCCCTGCCGCGGCCCATGAGCCAGCCGCTGCCGCCGTCCCTGGCCCGGCCCATAACCTCCCCCACGGGCCGGCCGCTGGCGCAGCCCCTGGCCCAGCCGCTGCCGCCGCCGCTGATGAACCGCAGCACGGGGGCCGGCCTGGGTTCCGGCGTGCCGGGCAATCTGGCGGCGCCGACGCCGCTGTTCCCCATCAACTACGAATACATTCCCATGGCCGACGTGCCCCTATTCCCCAACGGCGCCACCCACCTGCTGCCCCTGCGCCAGCAGGTGGAAAAGAAGGGCTTCACCTGGGGTTCGCCGGTGTTTCTGCGGGTCTTTAAGAAGGAAAACGTCATCGAGCTGTGGATGCAGATTGAGGACGGCAGCTTCCGCATGTTCCGCTCCTACCCCATCTGCATTTACTCCGGGGAGCTGGGGCCGAAGACCCAGCAGGGTGATAAGCAGTCGCCGGAGGGCTTCTACAACATCACCCGCCGTTCCATGAACCCGCGCAGCCGCTTCAAGCTGTCCATGGACATGAACTACCCCAACGCCTACGACCGCCAGCACGGCTACACCGGCAACCTGCTGATGATTCACGGCAAATGCTCCTCGGTAGGCTGCTACGCCATGGGCGACAACCAGATTCAGGAGATTTACTCGCTGGTGGGCGTGGCCTTTGAACACGGCCAGAAGTCGGTGGCGGTGCACGCCTTCCCCTTCCGGCTGACGGCCAACAATCTGTCCATGTACCGTACCCACCGCTGGTACAGCTTCTGGCAGATGCTGATGCCGGGCTTTAACTACTTTGAGGCCACCAAGCGGGTGCCGGACATGAAGGTGATTAACGGCCGCTACGTGCTGTAACCCGCCAATTACAAACATAGGGGCGCTTTCCCTGTATGTAATTTAAAGCTCTAAATACATACAGGGGAAGCGCGTAGCGCCTGAGCGTTAGTGAAGAACCGCCCGTCTGTATTTAAAGCCCCATTACATGCAGGCTAGGAACGGGTTGTTTTTGGCGAAAGCCCGCCGGGTCCACGGCCTAGAATCGCGGCTTTTACCGGGAATCTCCATGTATCCAACCAGTTATTTTTCCGTGGCCCTCGGCAGCGGCGCCTTCGCCCTCGCCTGGCGCCAGATGGAAGGCTGGCAGGGCTGGCCGCCGCTGGTCAGTGGCCCGCTCGGCCTCGCCGCCGCCCTCGTTTATCTGCGCCTACTGCGGTCCAGCCAGCGCCGCTGGCGCCACGGCCAACTGCAGGCCGAATGGGCCCACCCCAGCCAGTTCGCCCTGCTCGCCCTCATTCCCATCACCACCCTAGTCATGGGCGCCCTGGCCCTGGCCTGGCTGCGGCCGCTGGCCCTGGCATTAATCGCCCTCGGCCTGGCCGGCCAGCTGTGGTTTGTCTACGCGCGGGTGGCGCCGCTGTGGCGGGGCAATTTCTGTGAACAGTCCGTGCTGCCGGTGTTCTACCTGCCGACGGTGGCCGCCAACTTCAGCAGCGCCGCGGTGCTCGGCGCCCTCGGTTTAAACGATTACGGCTGGCTGTTCTTCGGCGCCGGCCTGCTGGCCTGGCTTATCTATGAACCGATTCTGCTGCAGCGCATCCGCGTCTTCGGCGCAGAAACGGCCAGCCGGCCGTCCATGGGCATAATTCTCGCCCCGGCCTTCGTCGGCCTGAACGCCTACTTTACCCTGAACGGTGGCCGGGCCGACCTGTTCGCCCAGCTGGTCTTGGGCTACGGCTTACTGCAGGGGCTCTTCCTCGCGAAGAATCTGCGCTGGCTCAGCAACGGCGCCTTTAACCTGGGCCTCTGGTCCTTCTCCTTCGGCCTGGCGTCGCTGGTGAACGTGGCGCTGGTGTTCTACCGGGCCGGCCACTTTCCCGCCCTGGCCGCGGCGCTGTTTATCGCTGCCAACGGCCTGATGGTGCTGCTGATGGTGAAGAGCCTGGCCCTGCTGCTGCGCGGCCAGCTGCGCCCCGGGTAAAATGCGCCCCTTTGGGAATAATCTGTGGAAAATTTTCGTCAGGGCTTGAAGGACAGCGCGCCGGTTAATCTGGCCATGGTGCCCTTCGGCCTAATCCTCGGTAGCCTGGCCCAGCAGCAGGGGCTGACGCCGCTGGAGGTGTTTCTTCTCACCACGGTGAACTTCGCCGGCGGTTCCGAATTCAATATGGTCAGCCTGTGGGCGAATCCGGCGCCGGTGCTGCTCATCGCCGTGCTCACCTTCATGATTAACAGCCGCATGCTCATCATGGGCGCCATGCTGGCGCCGCTGCTCAAGGATTTACCGCTGAAAAAGGTGCTGCCCAGCCTCTATCTGATGACCGATGAAACCTGGGCCCTAAGCATGCGCCGGGCGCAGCAGACCGGCCAATTCACCTTCGGCTACTTCTTTGGCACCGCCCTGCCGCTCTATATAGTGTGGTTTAGCAGCGCCCTGGCCGGCGCCCACCTGGGGGCGCAGCTGGGCGACCTGAGCCACTACGGCTTCGCCCTGGCCTTTCCGGCGGTGTTCCTGTGCCTGGTGCGGGGCATGTGGCGCGGTAAGAAGGAAGATTTAATCCCCTGGCTCGGCAGTTTAATCAGCGCCGTCCTGCTCTACCTCTGGCAGCCGCAGAGCGCCCTCTACGTCATCGGCGGCAGCGCCGTGGGCCTGGCCCTGGCCTTCTGGCAGGGGGGCAAGCGGTGATTTCGCGGGATTTTCTCATCACCCTGCTGGCCATGAGCCTGATTACCTACGGCTGCCGCATCGGCGGCTTTCTGCTGCTGCGGCGGCGGGCCTTGAGTCCGCGGCTGAAGTACATGATGAACGTGGCGCCGGCCTGCGTGCTGCTGGCGGTGATTGCGCCGAGCTTTGTCAGTGATAAGCCCTGGGAACTGCTGGCTCTAGCCCTGGCCATCTACAGCGCCTGGCGCTGGTCCATGCTGGTAACGGTGCCGCTGGCGGTGGCGGTGGCGGCGCTGCTGGAACGGCTATTTGTCTAAAAATTGCGGCTTTTACAAACAACGGGGCGCTTATCCTGTATGTAGTTAAGGCTCTAATTACATACAGGGTAAGCGCCCCTATGTATGTATTAAACCCATTTACAAACGGCCGGGCGGTTCTACGCCATAAGGTCATAGAACCGCCCGGCCGGCAGTAAATTACGGAAATTAACGGCTACAGCTCGTCCGATTGGGCGAGGATTTCCCGCAGCCAGCGGTAGGTTTTCTCCACTGCGGCGATGTTCACCCGCTCGTCCGGGCTGTGCGGCCCCTCGATGGTCGGCCCGAAGGAAATCATCTGCCAGTGCGGGTACTTGCCGCCCATGATGCCGCATTCCAGGCCGGCGTGAATGACCTTGGTCGGCGGCGGACTCGCGAAAATGTCGGCGCCGCAGCGCTGGGCCAATTTTACCAGGGCGCTATCGTCCGGCGACAGCCAGCCGTCATAGTCGCCGGCCAGTTCGATTTGCCCCGGCCACAGCTCCTTCATGGCGTCGGCTACGCCCTGGCGCTGCGGCCGGGTGGAACCGCGAATGAAGCAGGTGAGGCGCAGCTGATCGTTTTCCAGCCTAATCACCGCCAAATTGCTGGACACCAGCACGCCGCTGGCGTTCTGCTCCAGCACCCCGTTGGGCAGTAGGCCGACGAGGCGCAGCACTTCGCCGCTGTTGTCGTAAATATAGGAGCCGGTGGCCGGCTGGAGGTCGAATTTCAGCCCCTTATCCTTGTATGCCTCCGCCCAGGCGCCCAAGCGCGAGCGCTGTTCCTCCAGGCTCAGCTTACTGGTGAAGAGCGCTTCACTCTCCCGGGGAATGGCGTTGTGCAAATTGCCGCCGCTGATTTCCGCCAGGCCGCCGATTTCCAGCCGTTCCAGGGCCTGGGCCAGCAATTTAATGGCGTTGGGCCGGCCCTTGTGAATGTCCACGCCGGAATGGCCGCCGGCCAGGCCGCCCAGGCTCAGGTGGTAGAAGGGGACGCTCTGCGGCGTCCGCGTCAGGGGCCAGGACAATTTAGCGTCCAGACCGCCGGCGCAGCCGAGGCAGATTTGCCCCTCGTCCTCAAAGTCCAGGTTAATCAGGTAGGCGCCCTTCAGCCAGTTGGCGCGCAGGCCCTTGGCCCCGTCCATGCCCACTTCTTCGCTGGCGGTGAACAGCGCTTCCAGGTTCTGGTGGCGCGCTTCCCTATCCGCGAGGACGGCAAGAATCATGGCCACGCCGATGCCGTTGTCGGCGCCGAGGGTGGTGCCGTCGGCCCGCACCCAGTCGCCGGCCAAGACCGGTTTAATGGGGTCCTTGCTGAAGTCGTGCACCTTGTCCTTGTTCTTCTGGGGCACCATGTCCAGGTGGCCCTGGAGAATGAGGCCCGGCCCCGGCAGATTGCCGGCCTTGCGAATCAGCACGTTGCCGGCTTCGTCCCGGTCCGTTTCCAGGCCCAGCCGCTTGCCCTCGGCCAGAATAAACTCCTGCACGGCCGTTTCCTGGTAGCTGGGCCGGGGAATTTGGCACAGCTGTTGGAAGTACTGCCACACGCTGGTCGGTTGTAGGTCTTTCAGGCTCATAGCTTCTCCTTTACTTACAAAAAATCACTTATCGTCCACCCGCAGCACGGCCAGAAAGGCCTCCTGGGGTATTTCCACGCTGCCCACCTGCTTCATGCGCTTCTTGCCGGCCTTCTGCTTCTCCAGCAGCTTGCGTTTACGGGTAACGTCGCCGCCGTAGCACTTGGCCAGCACGTTCTTGCGCAGGGCCTTCACCGTGGAGCGGGCGATGATTTGATTGCCGATGGCCGCTTGAATGGCCACTTCGAACATCTGCCGCGGGATTAGCTCCTTCATCTTCTCCACCAGGTCGCGGCCGCGATTCTGGGCCTGGGCGCGGTGAATGATGACCGCCAGGCTGTCCACCTTATCGCCATTAATCAGCACGTCCACCCGCACCAGATTGGCCGGTTCAAAGCGGTTAAATTCGTAGTCGAAGGAGGCGAAGCCGCGGGATACGGACTTCAGCCGGTCGAAGAAGTCCAGCACCACTTCGCTCATGGGCATTTCAAATTGCAGCTGCACCTGGTTGCCGGCGTACTGCATGTTCTTCTGCACGCCGCGCTTGTCGATGCACAGGCCGATGACCGCGCCCAGGTAATCCTTCGGCACGAGGATATTGGCGGTAATGATGGGCTCGCGGATTTCGGCGATGTAGTTGGGCGCCGGCAATTTGCTCGGGTTGTCGATGTGTAGGGTTTCGCCGGCGGTGGTGAGCACTTCGTAAATTACCGTCGGCGCCGTGCTGATTAAATCCAGGTCGTATTCCCGCTCCAGCCGTTCCTGAATTATTTCCATGTGCAGCATGCCGAGGAAGCCGCAGCGGAAGCCGAAGCCCAGGGCCTGGGAGGTTTCCGGCTCGTAGAACAGGGAGGCGTCGTTGAGGCTCAGCTTGGCCAGCGCTTCGCGCAGTTCCTCGTAGTCGTCGCTTTCCACCGGGAAGAGGCCGGCGAAGACCCGCGGCTGCACTTTCTTAAAGCCCTGCAGCGGCTCGGCGGTGGGATTGCTGGCCTCGGTGATGGTATCGCCCACCGGCGCCCCGTGAATGTCCTTAATGCCGGCGACGATGAAGCCCACCTCGCCGGCGCGCAGCTCCTGGCGGTCCTGGGGCTTCGGCGTGAAGATGCCCAGCTTGGTGATTAAATGCTCGTCGCCGGTGCTCATGACCTTCATCTTCTGGCGCAGCTTGATGACCCCGTCGAAGACCCGCACCAGCGATACCACGCCCACGTAGCTGTCGAACCAGGAGTCAATGATTAGCGCCTTCACCGGCCCGTCCGGGTCGCCCTGGGGCGCGGGGATTTTCTCAATGATTTGTTCCAGCAGCTCTTCGATGCCCAGGCCGGTTTTCGCGGAGACTTTCAGGGTTTCGCTGGTGTCCAGGCCGATGATTTCCTCAATTTCCTGCATGACCCGCTCGGGCTCGGCGCTGGGCAGGTCGATTTTGTTCAGCACCGGCAGCACTTCCAAATCCTGCTCGATGGCGGTGTAGCAGTTGGCCACGGACTGGGCTTCCACGCCCTGGGCCGCGTCCACCACCAGCAGGGCGCCCTCGCAGGCGTAGAGGGAGCGGGACACTTCGTAGGAGAAGTCCACGTGGCCGGGGGTGTCGATGAAGTTCAGCTGGTAGGTTTGGCCGTCCCTTTTGGAGGTGTAATTGAGGGAGACGGACTGGGCCTTGATGGTAATGCCCCGTTCCCGCTCCAAATCCATGGAATCCAGCACCTGGCTGGCCATTTCCCGCTCGGACAGGCCGCCGCAAATCTGAATGAAGCGGTCGGAAATGGTGGATTTACCGTGGTCAATGTGGGCGATGATGGAAAAATTCCTGATGTTTTTCAGCATGGGCGGTTCTCATAAAAATAAATTTAATTATAGGAGAGTGCAGCGGGGAGTTGGCGGGAATACATACAGGGGAAGCGCCCATCTGTATTTATATAGATGGGCGCGTGAGCCTTGGCGAACAACCGCCGTTTGTTGGTAATTTGGCTATCTATATCGGCCAGTCCTATTAAAGGAGTAGAAATGACCCTAAAACCCCTAAGCCACGAAGAGCTGATAGCCAAAATGATGGCAGACTCGAAAGTTAGCGCCGAGGTGGCACGCCTTAACCGGGAAGAGTATGTGCCGTTAGACCAAGGGCTGGCGGCCCGTGATGGCGCAAATGGCGATTTGCTAAGACGGGATTAGGGCATTTATACAAACAGGAGAAGCGCTTCTATGTATTTATACAAATGGGCGCGTGGGCCACAAATGGGCGAACAACTGTGTCTATATTTATTAAAAGACGACCAGCTGGCCGTCCTTCCCTTTATTTAGCGGAATCCCGCTTCAGCTGCCGTTCCATCACCCGGCGCAGAATAAGGTTAGCCCACCGTTGGTAGTCGGCGCCGTCCTTCTGTAGCCATTGCCAAATGTCGCTGTCCAGCCGTAGCAGCGCCAAGGGATTGCGCTGCGCTTGGGCCCAAAAGACTTCAGTCAGCGGCGGAATATCGCTGCAATCAATGGCCTCGTCGGCTATGGCATCAATGCGGGCCAACTCTTCCGGACTGATGGGGGGCAATTCGCCCAACTTATATCTGACTTTATTCATGGCTTATTTAGGGTAGTTTCCAATTAATTTTACATACATGGAAAGCGCCCGTTTGTCTGTAAGACAAGCGGACGCGTTAGCCTTAGCGAACAACCGCCCGTATGGATTTAATCCATTATGCTTAACCCATGAACTACAGCTACTTCGACTACAGCGCCACCACGCCCCTGGACCCGCGGGTGCGGGCGGCGCTCCCGGACTATTTCGACCAATTCCACAACGCCGGCGCCACCTACGGCCCGGCCCTGGCCCAGCGGCGCCACTTGGAAGAAGCCCGCGGCCAGCTGGCCGCTGCCATCAACGGCGACCCGCGGGAAATCGTCTTCACCAGCGGCGCCACCGAGGCCAACAATCTGGCGCTGAAGGGCGCCCTCACCTATCACGGCGTCAAACAGCCGCGGCTTATCACCCTGCAAACGGAGCACAAGGCCGTGCTCGACCCGGCGGCTATCCTTGCCAAGGGCGGCGCGGCGGTGGAATTTCTCCCGGTACAAACGGACGGGCGGCTGGATTTAAAGCTATTGGAAGAAACGCTCCGGGCGGCGCCGACCACCTTAGTCAGTATCATGGCGGTGAATAATGAAACCGGCGTGCTCCAGGATTTGCCGGCCATCGCTGCTCTGGCCCAGCGCCACGGGGCGAAGTTCCACGTGGACGCGGCCCAGGCCCTGGGAAAAATGCCCGTGGACGTGCAGTCCTGGGGCGCCGACCTGGTCAGTTTTTCCAGCCATAAGGTTTACGGGCCGGTGGGCGTTGGCGCCCTCTACGTGCGGCGGCTGCCGAAAATGCGCCTCCAGGCGCAAATGCAGGGCGGCGGCCAGGAGCGGGGCCGCCGGTCGGGCACGGTGCCGGTGCCCTTAATTCGCGCCTTCGCCCTGGCGGTCCAGCTAGCCACCGCGGAAATGCCCCAGCGCCTTAGGCGGGTGGAAGAGTTAAACCGGCGGCTGCGAGCCCAGCTGCCGGCGGGGCTGGGCCTGAATGTGGCCGGCCACAAAATTCCCCACATTGAAAACATTGCCCTTAGAATAGGCGCAGCCGAGGCCCTGGCCTTGGCGGACGGGGCGCAGCTTGCCCTGTCGGCCGGTTCCGCCTGCCAGAGTGGCGGCGATGGCTCCCACGTGCTGCGGGCCATGAATCTGGCCAGCGCCAGCAGCAGTTTGCGCATCAGCTTGTCCCACCTGACCAGCGACGAAGAGCTGCGGCGGCTGCTGGACTTTTTACGGCAGATATAATTACCAGCGGCGGAGCTTGCTCCTGCCGTTTTCGATTGGCGAGGTAATCCTCCCAATGGCATACCCCTAAGGGAGGGGTTTTAACCACAAGGAGTTTTTGATGAAAAAAATTGCTTTATCCCTAATTGTTGCGACGGTGTTGAACGGCTGCCAAACCAGCCCGAATACCACCACCACCCTGGCCACCCTGGGCGGCGCCGCTGCCGGCGGTGTCCTTGGCCACCAGATTAACGATGACAACGGCCGCTATGTGGGCGCCGCCGTTGGTGCCCTGGCCGGTGCGGCCCTGGCCAATTACATGAATAACCAGCAGGCCCAATTGCAGCAGCAGGTGCAGGACGCCGGCGTGCAGGTGAACCGCATTGACGACGCCACCATTCAGCTGAACATTCAGAGCGAAATCCTCTTTGACGTGGACCGCGCCGACATTAAGCCGAATTTCTACGGCACGTTGGATAGCATCGCGCAAACCCTGAGCCAGTACCCGCAAACCATCGTGCATATCTACGGCTTCACCGACGGCAGCGGCAGCGCGCCCCACAACCAGGCCCTATCGGAACGGCGCGCCCAGAGCACGGCCCAATACCTGGCCTCGCGGGGCATTCCGTCGAATCGCTTCTTCACCAAGGGTCTGGGTGAAACCCGCGCCACCGCTGAACGGAACGCCGCCGACCGCCGCGTGGAAATCTACATTAAGGGCATTGACCAGAACAATCCGCAGGCGGCCTACACCCCGGTTTACTAAGCTAAACATCTCTGGAAAACAAATAAGCATCGGCCCCGGTCGGTGCTTTTTATTAGAGGAAATCCCATGAAAAGAGCTTTCTACCTGAGCCTACTCACCCTACTGCTAAACGGCTGCTACATCGTGCCGGCCAACCGGGCCAATGTGGTGCGCCTGCCCAACGGCGGCACCGCCATCGCCGGCATTAACACGCTGAATTCCATCACCATGAGCAGCTTTTCCGCCCGCCTTTACCCCACCAACCAGCCGGCCCAGAAGCAGGGCAGTGGCACCGCCACCATCAACGCCCAGGGCGGCTACGGCATCTTCAGCGCCCGCATTGGCACGGACAACTATTCCGGCGAAGTGTCCCGGGATAGCAGCGACGGCCAGCGCGGTTCGGCCAACGGCAGCAACGGCCGCGGCTCCTACATCAGCTGCACCTACTCCATGGGCAACGACACCCAGCATGGCAAGGGCAGCTGCCGCACCACGGAGGGGGGCACCTTCGACATGCACATCAGCGCCGGCACCAGCTGACCCGCTTAATTTAACGACGGCCAGGCGTTTGCCCCAAGGTCGCACACGCTAAGCGCTTCCCCATATGTTTAAGGGCGGTTTTAAACATACAGGGGAAGCGCTTCTATGTTTGTTTATTAAAGGTTTAACTGCGCCGGTCGCTAACGCCTGGCCGGCGTTCCCTTAAGAAAAGCTCATGGACTAGCCCCGGCGCCCCCCTATCATGAACAAAGCAAGGAGGAGCCTATGGCCTTATTCAATCGTTTACAGCCCCCGGAAAGTAATTCCTGGGAACGCATTTTCGGTCGCCTGCTCAGCCCGGTGGAACGCTTTCTCGACGGCAGCACCAGCAGCGGCATTCTATTAATCACCCTGACGCTGGTCGCCCTCATCGTCGCCAACGGGCCGCTGGGCGAGTTCTACCGCCATTTACAGCATCTAACTTTCACCGTGGCCCTGGGCGATTGGCGCCTCTCCATGGGCCTGCACCACTGGATTAACGACGGGCTCATGACCTTCTTTTTCTTCCTCGTCGGCCTGGAGATTAAGCGGGAACTGCTGGTGGGCCATCTGAACAGCTGGGATAAGGCGCTGCTGCCGCTGGCGGCGGCCCTGGGCGGCATGGTCATGCCGGCGCTCTGCTACAGCCTGTTTAACCTTACCGGCGCCGGCGCCCCCGGCTGGGGCATACCCATGGCCACGGACATTGCCTTTGCCCTCGGCGTACTGCTGCTGCTCGGCGACGCGGTGCCCGCCGGCCTGGTCAGTTTGCTGCTGGCTCTGGCCATCGTGGACGACCTGGGCGCCGTGCTGGTCATCGCCCTGTTCTACGGCGGCACCCTGCAATGGCTGCCGCTGGCCCTGGCGGCGCTGGTGTTCGGCCTGCTGCTGCTGGCCAACCGGGGCGGCCTGCGCGCCAACTGGATTTACGGCACCTTAGGTTTAATGCTCTGGCTCTGCGTGCAGAATTCCGGCATTCACGGCACGGTGGCCGGCGTGCTCTGCGCCCTGGCCATGCCGTTGAAATCCCTGTACCGGCCGGAGGAATTCAGCCAAGAGGCGCGCAAACTGCTGAACCGCTTCGACCTGCAGCGGCGCCACCAGGATAATTTTCTCGCCGACGAACAGCTAAACGAGCTGCTGCACCAGCTGCGCCAGGGCATTGACCGCAGCCAGCCGCCGCTTATGAAGCTGAGCCATAAGTTCCATCGGCCGGTCTATTTCTTTGTGCTGCCCCTGTTTGTTTTTTTTAATGCGGGACTGCCGCTGGGCCAGGACAGCCTGAAGGGCCTGGGCGGGGCGCCGGTGTTCTGGGGCGTGCTGGTGGGGCTGCTGCTGGGCAAATTCTGCGGCGTGCTCGGCGCGGTGCTGCTGTGCCTGCGCCGGGGCTGGGCGCGGCTGCCGCCGGGGGTAAGCCTACGGCACCTCATCGGCGTGGCACTGCTGGCGGCCATCGGCTTCACCATGGCCATTTTCGTGGCGGAACTGGCCTTTGCGGGCCGGGAGACGCTGCTGAACCAGGCGAAAATGGCCATATTGCTGGCGTCGCTGCTGGCGGGGACGGTGGCCTTCATCTACTTCAAGCTACAGGAACGCTTTTCTCGAGTCTAAATACCTACAGGGGAAGCGCCCCGTTGTTTGTATAAGCAGTTATACAGACAACGGGGCGCTTCCCCTGTAGGTAATTAAGTGGCTGGAGAAAACCCGGCGCCCCTACAGTCCCAAATAGGCTTCGCGCACGTGGCTGCTGTTCAGCAGATTTTCCGCCCGGTCCTCCTGGCTGATGCGGCCCAGCTCCAGCACGTAGCCGCGGTCGGCGATTTGCAGCGCCTTATTGGCGTTCTGCTCCACCAGCAGAATCGTCATGCCCTCGTCGCGAATGGCTTTGATGATTTCAAAGATTTGCCCGATGACCAGCGGCGCCAGACCCAGGGACGGTTCGTCCAGCAGCAGCAGCTGCGGCCGCATCATCAGGCCACGGCCAATGGCCAGCATCTGCTGTTCGCCGCCGGACAGGGTGCCGGCCCGCTGCAGCTGCCGCTCCCGCAGCCGGGGAAAGAGCTCGTAGGCCCGTTGCAGGCCGCGGTAATTGTCCTCGTCGCTGTGGAAGAAGCCGCCCAGCTGCAGGTTTTCCTCCACGGTCAGATTGGCAAAGATGCGCCGGCCCTCGGGCACCAGGGCAATGCCGGCGCGGCTGATGCGGTGGGTGGGCAGGCCGCGCAATTCCCGCCCCTGGTAAAGGACGGAACCGGCGGAGGGCGACGGATTGCCGCAGATGGCGTTCAGCAGCGTGGACTTGCCGGCGCCATTGGCGCCGATGAGGCAGACGATTTCGCCCTTTTCCACGGTCAGGCTAATGCCCTTCAGCGCTTCGATTTGCCCGTAGTGGGCGTGTAGTTCCTTGATTTCTAACATTATTCCTCCCCCAGATAGGCGCGCACCACCGCCGGATTACTGCGAATTTCCGCCGGCGTACCGGTGGCGATGGGCCGGCCATATTCCATGACCAGAATCTTCTCGGAAATGGCCATGACCAGATTCATGTCGTGCTCGATGAGCAGCACCGTCAGGCCGTGCTCGCTGCGCAGCCGCTGAATCAGCTGGCCCAGCTGGCGGGTTTCCTGGGGATTAAGGCCGGCGGCCGGTTCGTCGAGAATCAGCAGCTTGGGCCGGGTCATCATGGCCCGGGCGATTTCCAGATAGCGCTGCTGGCCGTAGGCCAGGGCCCCCGCCTCCTTATTGGCACAGTCCTGGAGATTAAAGAATTCCAGCCAGCGCCAGCCCTGGGCCAGGGCCAGGTTCTCGCTGCTGCGGAAGGCGCGGGTCTTCCAGATGCCGGCCCAGTAGGAGCGGTTCAAATGGCAGTGGGCGCCCACCAGCAGGTTTTCGATGGTGGTCATCTCCTTGAACAGGCGAATGTTCTGGAAGGTGCGGGTCAGGCCGCGGCGGCCGATGGCCTGGGACGACAGGCCGGTGATGTCCTCGCCGGCGAAGAGGATTTTCCCGGCGCTCGGCCGGTAGAAGCCGCTGATGCAGTTGAACACCGTGGTTTTGCCGGCGCCGTTGGGGCCGATGATGGCGCCGATTTGCCCCGAGGCCAGGGAAAACTGCACCTTGTCCACGGCCAGCAGGCCGCCGAAGCGCATTTCCAGGCCGTCGATGATGAGCATGGAATTAGCCATTAAATCCTCCCTTATTTACGGACAGGGGAAGCGCCCCCTTGTATGTATTAATCATGGTTTCAACTCCAATTTCGGCCTTAGACCCGGAATTAGGCCCTGGGGCCGCCAAATCATCATCAGCACCATGACCACGCCGAAAATCAGCATGCGGTAGTCGGCGAAGCTGCGGGCGTATTCCGGCAGCACCGTCAGCGCCAGCGCGGCGAGGATTATGCCCAGCTGCGAGCCGCCCAGCACCACGATGGCCAGAATCATGGCGCTCTCCAGAAAGGTGAAATTCTCCGGGGTAATGGCCCCCTGGCGGGCAGCGAAGAACACCCCGGCCAGGCCGGCGAAGAAGGCGCCGAGGCCGAAGGCGCTCACCTTCACCACCGCCGGATTAATGCCCAGGGAACGGCAGGCGATTTCATCTTCCCGCAGCGCCTCCCAGGCCCGGCCGATGGGCATGCGCCGCAGCCGGTTAATAATCCACAGGGTCAGCAGGCAGAGGGTGAGAATCAGGCAGTAGTTGAAAATCAGCTTGTGGTTACTGCTGAAGGGAATGTGCGCCCACTGGTGAAAGGCGGTGCTGCCCGCCGGCGGATTCTTCGCGAAGGGCAGGCCGAAGAAGCTGGCCGGCGCAATGCCGCTGATGCCGGTGGCGCCGCCGGTGAAGCCGTTCAGGTTAATGGCCAGCAGGCGGACGATTTCACCGAAGGCCAGGGTTACGATGGCCAGATAGTCGCCGCGCAGCCGCAGAATCGGGAAGGCCAGCGCTAGACCGGCTGCGCCCGCAATTAGTCCCCCCAGCGGCAGGGCCAGCCAGAAGCTGAAGCCGTGGCGGTTCATGATGGCGTAGCAGTAGGCGCCGATGGCGTAGAAGGCCACGTGGCCGAGGTTCAGCAGGCCGGCGAAGCCCACCACAATGTTCAAACTGAGGGCCAGCAGCACGTAAATCAGCGCCAGCGCCGCAATGTCCATCACCTGGCGGTTCTTACCGTAGATAAAGGGCAGGGCGAGGGCGAAGAGAATCAGCAGCACCAGCAGCCAGTGGCTCCGCTGCAGCAGCGCCCGGCGGTGCTCCGGCGCCAGCGGCGGGAAGCGTTTCTTCAGTTGCGTTAAAGCCGGGATTAGCAGCTGGAGGACGAAGGCCAGCAGCGCCAGCTGGACGGCGGGCCCGAGGCGCAGTGCCACGCTTAAACCCTGGGGCCCCTGCTGCAGGTGCAGGGCGACCACGGGAATGGCGATGAGGAAAATCAGCGCTGCCATTTGCAGCGCCTTCGTTAAATGTTGCTTGTTCATACCTTCTCCACGGTGGCCTTGCCGAGTATGCCGTTGGGGCGCAGCAGCAGAATGAGGATTAGCAGGGCGTAGGTGATGATGTCCTTGTAATCGCCGGAAATATAGGCTTCGGCGAAGGTCTTGCACAGGCCCAGCAGCAGACCGCCCAGCAGGGCGCCGGTGATGGAACCGATGCCGCCGAGCACCGCCGCGGTGAAGGCCTCCATGCCGGCGGCGAAGCCCATGTAGGGGTTAATGCTGCCGTAGTAGAGGGCGACGAGGAAGCCGGCCACAGCGGCCAGGGCCGCGCCAATGGTGAAGGTCAGGGCGATGATTTTATTGCCGTCGATGCCGAGCAGCTGGGCCATGTTCAGGTCTTCGGCGCAGGCGCGGCAGGCCTTGCCGGTTTTCGTGCGGTAGATGAAGTAATTCAGCAGCGCCATGGCGAGAATGGTGGTGGCGAAAATCACCAGCTGCAGGGCGGACACGCGGAAGCTGCCGAATTCCCACACCTGGCTGAACAGGGGCGCCAGGGCGATGTTCTTATTGCCCTGGCCCAGGGCCACGTAGTTCTGGAGGAAAATCGACATGCCGATGGCGGAAATCAGTGGCACCAGCCGCGGCCGGTGGCGCAGCGGCTTGTAGGCCAGCTTCTCCACCGCGAGGCCGGAAAAGCTGTTGATGGCCACGGTGAGAAGGAGGGCCAGCGGCAGCAGCAGCGCCAGCGCGCTGACGCCCAGCGCCTGGAGGGAAACCAGGGCCACGATGCCGCTGTAGGCGCCGAGCATATAGATTTCCCCGTGGGCGAAGTTGATGAGGCCGATGATGCCATAGACCATGGAATAGCCGATGGCGACCAGGGCGAAGATGCTGCCCAGGGTCAGGCCGTTGATTAATTGTTGCGGTAAATCCTGCATAGTCCTGAAAATTAAGAAAACAAACGGAATTGGCAATATAACAGAGGCCGGCCGTGGCGCCCAAAGGCTGGTTTATACAAACGGACGGGCGGTTCTTCGCTAACGCTCAGGCGCTACGCGCTTTCTCTGTATGTATTTAAGGGTTTAAATACGTACAGCAGAAGCGCCCGGTTGTTTGTAAATAAGCCCTAAATGGCCTTTTACCGACGGACGGGCGCTTATATTGTGGATACCCAGTTGTTTGCTGGGTGAAACATTACAGTATCTTATATTGTATGTATTTGTCCCTAATTAAGTCATTACGTTGGCAATGGCTAGGGTGGGAACGTGCAGCGCCAAGCCGTAGACAAAGAGCTCGTTGCCTCTGCGGAATTGCATTAATTAGCGCCATAGGACGGTAATCGGCGGGTAGATTGGGCCATTCATGGCTGGCAAATGCCGATTGATTATTCCGACGTCGGGCATGGTGCCCGACCTACGCCAGCACCTTTAATTCATTAATTACAAACATAGGGGCGCTTCGGTTGTATGTATTTAAGCCCTAATTACATACAGGTAAAGCGCCCGTCCGTCGGTAAAAAAAACCGGACAAAAAATAACCGCCATCGAGGTGGCGGTTTCTGTGTTTGGGCTGCCGTTGGTAGTCTTTCTTTTTATTGCGTTCGACCCGCTGGCGGTATTTGCCGCTGTGGAACAGGTCGAGATTTAACGCGCGCTGTTGCTGTTTAGCCATGTTTACTCCGAAAAATAAGGGGTGAGTTCGCCTGTAAGCCGAGTTCTGTCGAGGACAACCATTCATCTGGGACGGCCATCGCTGGCCGCCTCTAGCAACCTACCCAAGGCCGGGACGGGTCGCCCCATGGGCCTTCTATTTGGTCTTGCTTCCGGTGGGGTTTGCCTAGCCGGTCCTGTCGCCAGTCCCGCGGTGCGCTCTTACCGCACCATTTCACCCTTACCCTAAGGCGGTATCTTTCTGTTGCACTTTCCATCGGCTCGCGCCGTCTAGACGTTATCTAGCACCGCACCCTGTGAAGCTCGGACTTTCCTCCCCCTGACGGGAGCGGTTGTCCGGCGAACTCGCGGCCAATTCTAGGGCCAAGGCCACGGCCTTGCAACGGCCTATTTTTTCTCGGCCTTTTCCCGTTTGTGGGTTACTTCAATGGTGGCCGTGGCCAGCTCGTGGCCGTAGCGCAGGAAGCCGGCCAGGGCCGGGCTCTCTTCACCCTTCAGCTCCGGCACGTAGTCCAGGGCGTGAACGGTAATGAAATAGTGGTGCTCGCGGCCCTCCGGCGGGCAGGAACCAATAAAAGCCTTTTCGCCGGCGTCGTTCTTTAGAACCACCGCCCCGGCCGGCAATTTCGCGTCCTTGGCACCGGCGTTGGCGGGCAGCTCCCTGGTGTCGGCGGGCAGATTCATCACCGTCCAGTGCCAGAAGCCGGAGCCGGTGGGCGCGTCCTTGTCGTAAACGGTTACGGCCAGGCTTTTCGTGCCCTCCGGCACCCCCGACCAGTGCAATTCCGGCGACTGGTCCTGGCCGCTGCAGCCGAACTGGGCCGAATTAAAGCTGAGCGGCCCGGCCTGGCCGTTCTGTAAATCCTTGCTTTCCAGCTTGAGGTCGGCGGCGCCGGCGCTGGCCATAACGGTTAATAGCAGTAGTTTCTTCATGCTTGCTCCTTAAAAAAGCCCAAGCCTAGCATTAATAATCCTCAAGGGCCTAATTTATTAACTCCATTGTGGCCCGGCGGCGGCTAACTATACTGGACCTTTTCAACATTTAGCGAGGAATCCATGAGTAATTTCACCTTCCCCCAACTGCCCTACAGCTACGACGCCCTGGAACCCTTCATCGACAAGGAAACCATGGAAATTCACCATTCCCGCCACCACAAGGCCTACTTCGATAACTTCGTCGCCAACATCGGCACGACCGACAAGAGCCTGGAGGAAATTCTTAAAACCATCAGCCAGTACAGTCCGGCGGTGCGCAACAACGGCGGCGGCCTCTACAACCACAGCCTGTTCTGGCAGGCCATGACCCCGAACTTTAAGGCACCGGAGGGCGAGCTGCTGGCGGCCATCAATCGGGATTTCGGTTCCCTGGAGAACTTCCAGAGCCAATTCAAGGACGCGGCCCTGAAGCAGTTCGGTTCCGGCTGGGCCTGGCTGGTGCTCAAGGACGGCAAGCTGGTGATTTCCTCCACGCCGAACCAGGACAACCCGCTGATGGACGTGGCCGCGGTGCAGGGCACGCCGTTGCTGGGCTGCGACGTGTGGGAGCACGCCTACTACCTGCGCTACCAGAACAAGCGCGCCGACTACCTGGATAACTGGTTCAAGGTGGTGAATTGGCCCTTCGTGGCCCAGCGCTTCGCCGGCCAATGAAAAACCTGGAATGGCGCTGCCGCCGCGGCATGAAGGAGCTGGATTTACTGATGAACAGCTACCGGCTGGAAGACTACCCGCAGGCCAGCCCGGCCCAGCAAGCCGCCTTCCACAGGCTGCTGGATTTTCAGGACCCGCTCATCGTGGATTTGCTCTTCGGCCGCACCCGCAGTGATGACGCAGAGATTAACGGGCTCATTGATTTGCTGCGGGATAAGTCCATTCTGAACAGCAATGCGCAATAGCCGTTAAACATACATAGAAGCGCTTCTGTTGTTTGTAAAAATCGCATTTATACAAACAATAGAAGCGCTTCCCTGTTTGTATTTACAGCAGTATTAAATCGTCCCGGTGCACCACCTGGCCGCTGGACGGGTAGCCGAGGATTGCCTCCAGCGCCGCCGACTGCTGGCCCTTAATCTTCGCCAGATTCTCGCTGCCCTGGCGCACCAGGCCCAGCGCCAGCGGTTCGCCAGCCACACTACAGATTTCCACCACCGCGCCGCGGGGAAAATCCCCCTCAATGCGCCGCACCCCCACCGCCAACAGCGACTTCTGCCCCTGCACCAGCGCCGTTTCCGCCCCCGCATCAATGAACAGGCGCCCGGCCCGCGGTGCGCCGAATAGCCACTGCTTGCGGCTTTCCAGCCGGTTCTTCGCCGCGAGAAAGCGGGTGCCCGGCCCAGCACCTTCGGCCCAGCGCAGCAGCACCTGCTCGGCAAAGCCGCTGCAGACGATGGTTTCCACTGCCGCCCGGCCGGCCAGCTCCGCCGCCGCCACCTTGGTGGCCATGCCGCCGGTGCCGAGGGTCGTGCCGCTGCCGCCGGCCATGTGCTTCACCGCCGGAGTAATTTCCCTTACTTCCCTGATAAGTCGGGCGCCGGGATTCTGCCGCGGGTCGTCGTCGTAGAGCCCCTCCTGGTCGGTGAGGAGAATCAGCCGGTCGGCCCGCGCCAGCATGGCTACCAGCGCCGCCAGATTGTCGTTGTCGCCGACCCGCGCCTCCGCCGTTGCCACCGCGTCGTTCTCGTTAATGATGGGAATAATGCCCTGCTCCAGCATGGTTAATAGGGTGTCGCGGCCGTTGAGAAAATGCTCGCGCTGCTCGATGTCCGCCCGGGTCAGCAGCATTTGCCCCACCTTTAAATCGTAAATGGCGAAGAGCTTGGCCCACACATTCATCAGCTGGGTCTGGCCCACGGAGGCCAGCATGCGGCGCAGGGTGGGACTGTTCGGCAGTTCCGGATTACCCAGATAGTCGCGGCCGGCGGCCACCGCCCCCGAGCTGACCAAAATCAGCCGCTGGCCCTGGCCGTGCAGCTGGGCACATTGGCCCACCAGGTTTATCATGTGCGCCTGGTCCAGCCGCGCCCCGCCGCGGGTTAGCAGGCTGGTGCCGAATTTAATGACGATGGTTTTCATAGGCCCTCCGTGGCTTAAAGGACTAAAAATTATGCTGCAAAACTTCCCGGCCCTTCAGCCATGATTGTGCTTGACCATTTAACCCTGGCCCGCGGCGGCCGCAACCTCATTGAAGGGGCCACCCTGCAAATTCACCCGCGGCAGAAGGTGGGCCTGGTCGGCCGCAACGGCAGCGGCAAATCCACCCTGCTGAGCCTGCTCAATGGGGAAATTGGCCCGGACGGCGGCACCTGCACCCTGCCGGAGCGCTGGCTGGTGGCCAAGGTACGCCAGGAAACGCCGGGGCTGGCCCAGAGCGCCCTGGATTACGTGCTGGACGGCCATAAAGACTTTCGCCGCGGCCAACAAATGCTGGCAACCGCCCGCAGCGGCGAGGAAATTGCCGCCGCCCATGACTTCTTTAACGCCATCTACGGCTACGAGCAGGAAGCGCGGGCGAAGAAGCTGCTGGACGGCCTCGGCTTCCGCCCGGAACAGCTGGCCCGGCCGGTGGCGGAATTCTCCGGCGGCTGGCGCATGCGTTTAAATCTGGCCCAGGCCCTAATCGCGCCGGCGGATTTGCTGCTGCTGGACGAACCTTCCAACCATTTGGACCTGGACGCGCTCATCTGGCTCCAGGATTACCTGAAGAATCTGCCCTGCACGCAAATCATCATCGCCCACGACCGGGAGCTGCTGGACAGCCTCTGCGGGCAAATTCTCCACCTGGAAAATCGCCAGCTGCGCCTCTACAGCGGCAATTACAGCGAATTCCAGCGCCAGTACGCGGCGGAACAGGCCCAGCGGGAGGCGCTCCAGCGCCAGGACGAGCAGCGCCGCGCCCATCTGGAGGATTTCGTGCGCCGCTTCCGCGCCAAGGCCTCCAAGGCGCGCCAGGCCCAGAGCCGCTTAAAGATGCTGGAGAAAATGCGCGAATGGCCGGCGGCGCTGGACGGGGAGGATTACCAGCTGAATTTTCCGGCGCCGGAGCAGCTGCCGAACCCGCTGTTTTCCGCGCGGCAGGTGCAGCTGGCCTACGGCGATACGCCCATTCTCAGCGATGTGAAGCTGCGCCTCGGCCCCAATAGTCGGCTGGGGCTGCTGGGCCGCAACGGCGCCGGCAAGTCCACGCTGCTGAAGTTCATCGCCGGGGAGCTGACACCGGCGGCCGGCGAATACAGCTGGCACCAGCACTGCCAGCGGGCCTATTTCACCCAGCACCAGCTGGACAGTTTGAGCGGCGACCGGAACGGGCTGGAACACTGGCAGCGGCTGCACCCGCAGCGGCCGGAGCAGGAGGGGCGTAATTTCCTTGGCGGCTTTGGTTTCCGCGGCGACCGGCTGGAAGCGCCGGTCAGCAGCTATTCCGGCGGCGAACGGGCGCGGCTGGCCCTGGCCCTGCTGGTCAGCCAGAAACCGAACCTGCTGCTGCTGGACGAGCCCACCAACCACCTGGATTTGGCCATGGGCGAAGCGCTGATGGCGGCGCTGCAGGACTACGGCGGCGGCCTGGTGCTCATCTCCCACCACCGGCCGCTGCTGCGCAGCTGCTGCGATGAATTCCTGCTGGTGGCCGACGGGCGGGTGCAGGAGTTCAACGGCGACCTGGACGATTACCAGCAACTCCTATTGCGGGAGAAGAACCAGCCCGTTGCCAAAGAAGACGCGGCGCCGAAGGTGAACGAGAAACAGCGGCGGGCGGAGCGGCGCGAGCGGCTGAAGCCCCTACAGCAGGCGCTGAACAGGGCGGAAAAGGCGCTTCTGCCCCTGCAAACACAGCTGGCGGAAATTGAGGCGCGGCTGACCGACGGCGCCCTCTACGAGAACAAGGAAGAACTACAGCGGGTGCTGGCCCGGCAGCGCGAATTGCAGGGCCAGCTGACGGCGGCGGAAGAACACTGGTTGAGCTGCGCCGCGGCCCTGGAGGCGGCGGAAAACGAAGATTAGGTCCTAATACGACGTTGATTACTAACGGAGGAACGTAGCGGTCTCACGCGCTAGGCGCTTTAGTTGTATGTAATTAAGGCCTTAAATACATACAGCCAAAGCGCCCGTCTGTTTGTTTAAATGCTTAAACATACAACGGGGCGCTTCCACTGTCTGTAAAATTCCCAATGGCAACCATCGCGGCGGGGCCGGCCACGGGAAACCCTTGTAAGGGTGCCAGCTGGCCGTTCCAGCTTAATAATAGCGGCGGCCCTGGCCGCGCTCCAATTAGCATTGGGGACGGCTTAAACCGTTCTTAAGCCATCATCAAAGGTCATTTACAAACGGACGGGCGCTTATCTTGTATGTATTTAGAGCTCTAAATACATACAAGATAAGCGCCCGTCCGTTTGTAAATTAGCTTAACCCTCGCAGCTGGCGCAGCTGGTCAGCAAATCCCGGTTAAAGCGCTGGGCCGCACTCATGGAATGCTGGTAGTACAGGGACTTCAGCCCCAGCTCCTCGGCGCGCAGGTACAGCTGGTTAATGTCTCGGGTCGGCGTGGACGGGTGAATTATCACGTTCAGGCTCTGGCCCTGGTCGATGTACTTCTGCCGCTGGCCCGCCTGCTGGATTATGGCCAGCTGGGAAATTTCCTCGAAGGTCTTGAAAACCTCCTTCTCCTCGTCGCTGAGGGCGTCCAGGTGCTGCACGGAACCGTTAAAGGTGAGAATGCTCTGCCAGGTGCTTTCCTTGTCCAACCCCTTCTGGCGCAGCAGTTCCACCAGGTAGGGATTCTTATAAACCGTCTTAATCTTGGCCAAATCCTTCACGTGGTAGTTGGACTTAAATGGTTCCACCGACGGCGACACGCTGCCGAGTATGAAGCTGCTGGACTTGGTCGGCGCCACGCTCATTAAGGTGGTGTTGCGGCGGCCGTAGCCCTGCAGCAGCTCCGGTTCGCCGAAGCGTTGCGCCAGCTCCCGGGACGCAGCCAAAGTGCGCTGTTGCAGCAGCCGGAAGATTTCCCCGTTGCGCATGGTGGATTCAAAGCTGTCGAAGGGCAGATTGTGGGACTGCAGGTAGGAGTGCCAGCCGAGCACGCCCAGGCCCAGGGCCCGGTGGCGGCGGGCGAAGCGGTGGGCCCGGTCCAAATAGGGAATGGTCGCGCTCTTCTGTATGAATTCCTCCATGACCGCGTCCAGGAAGTAGGTGAGGGTTTCCACCGCGTCCGTGTCCTTCCACTCGTCGTAGTGCAGCAGATTGATGGAGGATAGGCAGCAGACAAAGCTCTCTTCCTCGCTGGCCGGCAGCATGATTTCCGAACAGAGATTGGAGGCGTGAATTTTTAAATCCAGATTTTTATAAACGTCCGGCCGGCCCTCGTTGGCGTTGTCGCTGAAGAACAGGTAGGGAATGCCGGTTTCCGCCTTGCGCTGGAGCACCTTGGCCCAGATGCGCCGCTTGCCGGCGTCGCCCTCGCGCATTTCTTTAAACCACTGGCGGCTGATGCAGACGCCGTAGTACATCAATTGAATCGGGTTGCCCTCGGTGTGTATGTCCAGCCATTCCTCGATGTCGCCGTGGTCGATGTCGATGTAGCCGGCGAATTGGCCCTTGCGGCTGGTGCCCTGGGAAATAACGTCGATGGTGCAGTTGAACAGCTTGGCAAAGTTAAAGGAACCGTCGGATTTGCCGTTATTAGTAATGGCACTACCCCGCGGGCGAATGGCGCCGAAGTAGGCGCTGGTGCCGCCGCCAATCTTGCTCATCATGCCCACCTCGGAGGCGGTGCGCAGAATGGACTGAATGCTGTCGCCGATGTAGCTGCCGAAGCAGGAGATGGGCAGGCCGCGGCTCAGGCCGAAGTTCGACCAGATGGGCGACGACAGGGAGAAGTAGCCCCGGGCCATGTAGTGGTAGAAGCGGTCGCCGAAGCCGGGCATTTGCAGCACCTGCTCGGCGTAGTCGGCAATGTAGCGCACCCGCTCTTCCGGTTTGGTGCCCGCCAACAGGTAACCCCGCTGGAGGAAGAGGCGACTCTCCTCGTTAAGCCAGGCGAAATCTGGCCGGTTCCTAGCGTTAGAAGAGGTCATCGGCGGTAATCTGTTTCATTTTTTTTGAATAATCCGTGGAACGCTTATTGAAGAAGTCCGGGTCCTTGCCAGAGAGAATCTCAATGTCGAACCATTCGGTTTCCTTCAGCCGCTCCTCATCAACGGGATAGGGCCGGCCCAGGCCAAGCACTTCCAGGGAATTGTTGTAGCGGTTAATGATGTAATTCTCCACGGTGTGGCGGCTGAGGAAGTCCAAATCGCCCGCCTCGAAAATCCAGTCGAGAATCTTCCGTTCCGCGGTCAGGGCATGGTCGGCCAGCCGGCGCAGGTCTTCGTAGAATTCCGGTGTGAACAGCTGCGGCTCCTCCTCCTTCAATATGCCGTAGAGGGTGATGCCGAAGCGGCCGTGAATTTCCTCCTCCTTGGAGGTGGCTTCCACCGCGTTGGAAATGCCCTTGAACAAATTGCGCTGCTTGTTGAAGGACATGATGATGATGAACTGGCCGAACAGGGAAATGTGCTCCACGAAGAGGGCGAACATAATCAGGGTCAGGATAAAGTGCTGGTTGCCCCGGTCCTTGTACTGCATGAAATCGTCGATGTAGTTGATGCGGGCCATGAGCGCCGGCATTTCGCGGATTTGGCTGAACAGCTCGTTCATGCCCAGCTGCTCCAGTAGAAAGGAATAGGCGTCCTTGTGGCGAATTTCACTTTCGGCGAAGGTGCCGCCCACGTCGTCAATTTCCGGCTTGGGGAAATAGCGGTACAGGTCGCCCCAGAAGCGCTTCACGTTCACTTCCACCTGGGAAATGGCAAGCATGGCGCGGGTCATGGCCGTGCGTTCCTTGTCGTCGATGGCGGTCTTGTAATCCTGAATGTCTGAGGTGAAGTTAAATTCCGTGTGCAGCCAGTAGGAGTGGCGAATGGAGTCTTTGAAATCGAGTAATTCTGGGTATTCGTAGGGCTTTATCTCCAGGCGCGGAGTAAAGAGGCTTCTCTTAGTCATGGCAATC
Source organism: uncultured Cardiobacteriaceae bacterium (assembly GCA_963533935.1). GTDB lineage: Bacteria > Pseudomonadota > Gammaproteobacteria > Cardiobacteriales > Cardiobacteriaceae > CAUSKK01. The sequence continues at coordinate 25,685 of CAUSQL010000005.1, read as the reverse complement.
TAATAAAAAATATGGACTGCTATTCTTGGCAAAAAGGTAGGGTAGGTCAAGGCACTGGAAACCAGCATTAATGTGTAAAAACTTGAGCTAATCCATTGATTTGAAAATGAAAAATTCAGACCAAAAAAAACAAGTCCTCGTGCTAATGACTTGTTTTCAATGAAAATTTAGTGGGTAAAAATGGTGGAGGCGGGCGGAGTTGAACCGCCGTCCAGAAACGTGCCACCGTCGGTACTACATACTTAGAGCATTCTATTAGGATTTAATGCTGGTCAGCCGAAGCTCAGGCACTCCAAACACGATCCCACAAGATTTAACCAGACGCCGGCGGGAACGACGGCTGGCGATTCCCTGTGAATGACGCTCCGTACCAGTCCAGGGACGAACCGGAGGGAACGTTAGCCTTAAATTAAGCGGCTAAAGCGTAGTTGTCGTCGTTTGCAACTATATTTAGTGAAAGATATTTAACGAAGGTCTTTCATCTTCGGTATGCACCTCGAGCTTTGCGCCCCTGTCGAAACCAGTACGCCCCCGAAATTCCCAGTAATTATGCTATTTTTAGGGTTTTTCCACAAGGGCCCGCCATGGTAAATCCGCAAATAATCTTCTTCGACATCGATGACACCCTGTACCGCAAAAAAAGCGATTTTCTCCCGCCCTCCCTCCAGGAAGTTTTCCCCCGGCTGCGGGCGAAGCATATCCGCAGCGCCATCGCCTCGGGCCGCTCGCCGGCGGTGTTTCCGCCCCAGGTCAGCCAGCTGATTCGCGACCAGGCCATCGACCTGGTCATTGGCATTAACGGCCAGTACTGCCGCCAGGGCGACCGGGTCATCAGCCATCGGCCCCTGGCCGCGGCCACCCTCGAAGCCATTGTCAAACACTGTGCCGACCTGAAGCTGCCCCATGGCTTCGTTGGCGCCGAGGCGGTGGCCGTTTCGGAAGATAACGCCATCGTTCACGGTGCCCTGGCTAACATCGGCCCCTACCTGGTGGAACCGGACTATTACCGGCGCCGGCCCGTTTACCAGCTGCTGGTATTCGTTGCGGCAGCGCAGGAAAAGGAACTACAACCTTTGGAAACCCTGGGCTTCCGCAGCGTGCGCTGGCATGAACATGCCGTGGATTTGCTGCCCCGGGACGCCTCCAAGGCGCGGGCCATTCGCGAGCTGTGCGCCGGCCTGGCCATCGACCCGCAGAACGCCATGGCCTTCGGCGACGGTCTCAACGATTTGGAAATGGCGGAAACCGTGGGCTTTTTCGTGGCCATGGAGGACGGTCACCCGCAGCTGAAGGCGCGGGCGGACTTTCTCGCGCCGCCGGTGGAAGCGGACGGCATTCTGCGGGCGCTGGAGGAGTTAAAGGTAATTTAGCCATTAACCTACAACGGGGCGCTTCCCCTGTATGTAATTAGGCCTTATTACATACAGGGAAAGCGCCCGATCGTCAGTAAAGGGCGCGTGAGAGCTTTAGGTCGAACAATCGCCCATTGTTTTTAATCACTAAAGATGTTCGTCAAGTCCAAGGAATGCCATGGTTCTTTCACTACTACCCCACTGCCAGCGGTTTACCCGTGCTCTACCGTTGGCCAGAAACATGGCATTAGGGTAATTTACCAACATACGGGCGCTTCCCCTGTATGTATTTAAGCCATTAATTACATACAGGGGAAGCGCCCGTCCGTCGGTAAATAATGCAAAAATAAAAAGGCAGCCCTAGTGGCCATTGATAAAAACCTATTTGAAGTATTTATATATGTCTTTTAACTGACCTTCTTCTACCAATTGATTTTTGAATAACTTATAAGGTGGAGGAATTTCATCGGTAATAAAATTATCAATTACTGTTTCTTCTTTGCATTTTTTATCATCAATTTTCTGATACCGGTCTTCTTTTTTATCGTATTTAAAAACATAAATATTACTCTCTGAACTTGGAAATCCCGGTAATTTCTCTTTTCTTTCTACTGATGTGCTATAAATTTCGTAAACATAGTCCCCATAAAAAAAGGCATCTGAACTTGAGTAGACATTTGACTCACCACCTTTACGCCAAAATTTACTTCTCTCTTCATCGATAAATATTTCAATGGGACTGCTGTAAAAAGATAACTCTGGTTTATTATTTTTGCCGAACCAATATTGGTATTTACCCTTGTAATAGCTAATGCGTACTAATTTATTATTAGTGGTAGTGCATTTAAAAAGTATGACAGGGAAAACTTTAATGGGTTTAAGTTCTTCTTCATCTATCCACTTCCACCTATCTGCACTCCGGGCCATAAGAGACCCGGTAAGTAACGCAAAAAATATTATAAGTCTAATTTTATTCCACACTATTTCTAATGGCCTTACATATTTATCCACTAGCTAGCTACTCCTAAATAATCAGAATCTAATAATTAAATTTTACACATAATTACGTGTTAGACAGTTGTTTTCAGTAAAAAATTTATTCGAAGTATTGCCTTGCATTTTTAAATAAGCCATCTTCAAATAACTGATTTTCATATAACTTATGGGCAGGCGGAATATCATTAGTAATCCAATTAATAATTACCGTATCTTCTTTGCACTTAATCGAGTCTATCTCCTCATACCAATGATCATTTTTATTATTTTTGAAAATATAAACACTGGTATTACTACCTCTATAAACACCATAATCAATTAATGGCTCAGTGCGCACATCGTAAATATAGGCTCCATAAAAGAAAGGAAATGGATCATAGTATCCACTATTAATACCACTCTTTCGCCAATATTCTCCCTGTTTTCTTAGAAGTATTTCAACGGGAGTGCTAGAAAATTTTAATTTTGGCTTATTATCTTTTCCAAACCAATATTGGTATTTGCCCTTGTAATAACTGATGCTCACTAATTCATTATCAACAGTAGTGCATTTAAAAAGTATGACCGGAAAAAGTCGGATAGGTCTAAGTTTACCAAGATAATCTGCTGCCCATTCCGCACTCCGGGCCATAAGAGGCCCGGTAAGTAACGCAAAAAATATAAACAACCTCATAGCTATTAAAAACGTGGTACTGGAAGCATAAATTTACCTTTACCAGCTAAATTTTTCCTAGTTATCTCATTAGCTAGTTCTTCTGTATGGTCATATTTGTTGACTATTTTCCTTGCACCTCGAAAATTTCCTTTCCTTGCTAGCTTACTTGCCTGACCATTATCATATTTAGTCCAAAACCAAACTGATGCTAAGGCTGCCAGTCGTAAATCAGTGCCCACCTTATCTGGATTATCCATAATATCTGGCCTATTGATAAATTTAGCAAATTCTTCATAGTTGTTATGACCCGTTAAATGTATTCCACCTCTACCTCTAAATTTCCATCCATCTCCAGGTTTTTTATTACCTAATCTTCCACCATACATAATATTTAATTTATCTTCATTTTCTAAATTTTCAAATTCTACTTCTCTATTTTTCTTATGCTTATCAAGCCAATTCAGTACACCTTTATTATTTGGAAAATTTTTCAACCAATTTTCTAGAGAGAAATTACCTATTTCAATTAACCCATCCTCTATGCCATACTTACCAGTTTCAATTTGAATGCTTGCCAGCAGGGCTGCCCTATCGTAGGAGGAAGTAATTCCGTATTCATCCATATAATTGGATAGAAGTTGGAAAAATTCCATTTCCTTCGGACTAGGTTCCTCTAATGGCTTATCCTGAAATCTTACGTAGAAGGTTTTTTTAAATCTGGGTGAACAGTAATTGCTGACTGTTATGGCAATTTCCATATTCTTGTCAGCGGTAAGGCTAAATGTTTGCCCATCTGTACCTATATCAAAGTCATCTTTTCCTGCAACTATATTATCTAAACTTACTTCCTGATTGACATTAATTACGACTTTTTGTCCCTTGGCCACAGTCAGAACTTCTTTTGGCTTATTTGAGCTATTTTTGCCTTTTAAATCAAGGAAAAATGGCACTGGCTTTCCATCCGCAGTAGCGAATAGTTCTACTTCTTTACAAAGTTCATAATCATATTGATGGTGGGGTGATTCGCCTTCATGTAGGTAATAGCTCCTGATATATAGGTGGCATATGTATAGGCTTAAGTACATACAGCAGAAGCGCCCGTATGTCTGTAAAAAGCCAATTACAAACAACGGGGCGCTTTAGGTGTACGTAATTAAAGCACTAAATATAGGGAAAGCCTAAGGTCTGAGCGCCAGCGAACCACCGTCCAGCCGTCAGCGCATTCCTTGCGGGCATAAAAAAGCTGGGGACGAGCCCCAGCGAACTATCATGTCTAACTAAACTAAGAAAGGAAAAACCATGCTTAATCTGGCAAATGTCATGCCAAAAGCGGTTTTTCCTTTGGTTAGGGACTAGCGCAATTCCAAGTTGCTGCCCTGCAGATTTTGCTTCACCGCCTGGCCTAGCGCTTGAGCCGAAGCCGATTGCAGCTCCTGCAGCAGCGGCAGTTCGCCCTTGTAGTGCCTAATCTTCATGTCCGGGAACTCCTTAGCCACCAGCTCTTCCAGGGACGATAACTCATCAACCAATCCCAGGGCCTTGGCCTTTTCTCCAGTCCAGAACAGGCCGGAGAAGGTGTTGTCGTCCTCCTTCAGCTTGCTGCCCCGGCCCTCCTTGACCGCTGCAATGAACTGCTTGTGAATTTCGTCCAGGCTGTCCTGCACCAATTTGGCCTCCTCGGGCTCGATGGGGCGGGTGCCGCTGAGAATGTCCTTGAAGCGGCCGGATTTAAAGGTGCGCGGCTCCAGGCCCAGTTTCTGGAAGGTCTCCTGGTAGCCGACGAAATTGCCGATGACGCCGATGGAACCCACCAGCGATGCCGGGTCGGCGTAGATTTTCTGCGTGCCCACCGCGATGAAGTAGGCGCCGGAAGCACCCACGTCGTTAATGACCGCATAAATGGGCAGCTCGGGCTTTTCCTTATGGAGGCTGCGCAGCTTTCTAAATATCTGCGCCGACTGTACCGGCGAACCGCCCGGCGAATTGATGTCGAGAATGATGGCCTTGGTGGCGGGGTCTTCGCTGGCCTCCTTCAGACGCTTAATGACCGAATGGCTGTTGGCTTTGCTATCGGCACTGATAACACCGTTAATCTCCACCACCGCCACGGTGCCCGCCGCGGGAGTTTTATTCATGATGGCGCTAACGATGCCGAAGATGAAAAAAAGGAAAAATATCCAGAAGAATATGCGCCGATTGCGCTGGCGGCTTTTAAATTCCTTATTGATGGTCAGTAGCGCTTCGGCGAGCGCGCTCTTTTCCTGTTCAGTCATGGTTACTCCTTATTTACAGGTTACTAAAGCATGTCCCGGGCGGCCCGATAGAGGTCGCGCCAATCTTCCCGGCCCTTCACCACCGTTTCCAGATACTCCTTCCAGACGATGGCGTCCTGCACCGGGTCTTTCACCACCGCACCGAGTAGCCCGGCCATTAAATCGTCGGCCTTCAATACCCCGTCGCCGAAATAGGCGCTCAGGCTCATGCCGTTATTGACCACGGAAATGGCCTCGGCGGTACTCAGGGTACCGCTGGGGCTCTTCAGCTTGGTTTTCTTGTCCGTGGAGAGACCGGCCCGCAGTTCGCGGAAAATGGTAACGATGCGGCGAATCTCGGCTACGGCAGGCTTCTCCGCCGGCAGCTGCATGGTTTCTTCAAACTGTTCCACCCGGCGGCGGACGATTTCCACCTCCTCGTCGAGGGAGGCGGGCAGCGGCAGAATCACCGTGTTAAAGCGCCGCTTCAGGGCGCTGGACAAATCATTGACGCCCTTGTCTCGGTTGTTGGCCGTGGCGATGAGGTTAAAGCCACGCACCGCCTGCACCTCCTCGTTCAGCTCGGGAATGGGCAGGCACTTCTCGGACAAAATGGTAATGAGCGTGTCCTGCACGTCCGAACCGATGCGGGTTAATTCCTCAATGCGGGCAATCTGGCCGCGCTTCATGGCGCGCATCACCGGCGTTTCCACTAGGGCGCTGGCGCTGGGGCCCTTGGCCAGCAGCTCCGCGTAGTTCCAGCCGTAGCGCACCGCCTCTTCACCGGTGCCGGCGGTACCTTGCACCACCAGGGTGCTGTCGCCGCTGATGGCGGCGCTGAGATGTTCGCTGACCCAGCTTTTGGCGGTGCCGGGCAGGCCGTAGAGCAGCAGCGCCCGGTCCGTGGCCAGGGTGGCCACGGCGATTTCCATGAGCCGGCGGCTGCCGATGTATTTGGGCGTGATGGTAAATTTATTCTTCAGAGTATCGCCCATGAGATAGCTGACCACCGACTGCGGTGACAGTTGCCAATGCTCCGGCCGCGGGTGTTTCTCCTGTTTCTTTAATTGTTCCAATTCTTCAGCAAACTGCTGTTCGGCGTGTTGGCGCAATATTTGGGACATATCATTTTTCCTTGTTTAAAAGTTGGGCGAATTGCTGTTTGCGGGCGTAGCCGCGGACGATTTCATCAATGAACTCAAGGGACTGGCCATCATTTCTATAGCGTTGGAACAGGTCGTCGATTACCGGGTCGAGGGCCAGGCGGCTGGCGATGCTAGCGGCGAAGTTGGTGCTTTCGTCGTAGTAATAGTAATGGGCGGAGCGATTTTTAAGTATATAGATAATTAATAGGCTCAGGCGCAGTCCCCAGTTGCCATTGCTCTCTTCAAAGATGTAATGCTGGGAAATTAGATTGTCCAGCCCATTAACCCGCTGGCCCTTGCCGGAAAACACATTGCTGGTTTGCTGATGTTGGCCTTCAAAAATCACCTCATAGGGATATTTAAAGAGGGCGCGCAGGAAGGTGTCCTGCTCGCTGCGCGCCGCCAGCAATTCCTCCAGCTGGGCCGCGCTTAAGTGTTCCATACCGTTGCCATCAAGGTCGCCCCGAGCCAGCAGATAGTCCTTCACCAGCCCGCTGCCGCCTACTGCCACCAGCCAGTTCACCTGATTATTAAAGTGGTAATCCTGGAAATAGCTGCTGGGCAGCTTATGGCGACTAAATTTAACCGCCAACTCGGCTGGGTCGGCGCTGCTGGTGAGTTGCAGCCAGAAATCCTGATTTAGACAGAGCTGAATCAGCTGACGGCGCAAATAGTGCTCGTCGCTTTCCTTCTTAACCGGGCTAATTTCCTCCAGCGAGAAGGGCTTCATGGCCTTCTTATCGTAGGCCAGCGGCCGAAAACTCCAGCCCTTCTGCTGGTCATAGGCCAGCATTTGCCCCAGCCAGCTTTCCAGCTGCACGGCCCAGGGCGACCCGGGGCGGCGGCTCAACAATTTCTGGGCCTGCTCGCGCACGTAACTGCCGCGGTCTTTCAGGGCCTTTTCGAGAAACTCCACACTGGCCTGGGGGCCAATGATTTCCAAATAATCCTCCCGGTGCTTCACCGGTGCCGTCCCCCAGAGGGAAGCCACCAGCGCTTCTGCGGCGGCCGCATCCGTAGCCATCAACTGGCGCAGATGCTCCTTGCGGGCGGGAAAGCCCATGGCGTCGAAATCCTCGCTGTCCGCCGCTTCCTCCCCCAGCTGTTGCAACAGCCACTGGCCCGGCCCGACCAACATAGCCCGGTGCCGATCGCGCTTAGTCTTCGGATAGCCGTTAAGGAAGCTGGCGAGGCTGGCACCGGCCAGCTGGTAGCCCCGCGCCGCCAGCTGTTCCAGGGCAAAATCCACGAAGGGCCACTGCTTGCCCTCCAGCCAGCTGACCAGCTGCTGTTCCAGCGGGCCCTGGACAACCTTAGTGGTCGGCGGCATGGCCGGCACGCTCTGCCAGCCGGCGCTGCTGGCTAGACCTTGCCCGGCCCGTTCGTAGGCCAGGGCCAGGGCACAGAGTTCATAGCAGCGGGCCGCCGGGTCATCGTGGTTCAGCTGAGCGGCCAACGGCGCCAGCGCCGGCGGCACATCGTCAGGGGTGGGGTTCTGGTCGAGGCCAAGCAGGGCCTGATTGAAAATGTTTTGACTAATCATAGGGTTAATAGCAGTTCGTTACGCTGGGGGGCCGGCCGGTGCAGGAAAAAGGCGCTGAAGGCGCGGCCGCCACTGTGGGCCAGCAGGCGAATTTTCTCCTCCTCACTAATATTAATGGGAAGCACCCGCTGGCCGTCGCTCAGGCCGCTCTGCTTATCCCTAAACACATAGTGCAGATTGGTGCCGTAGCCAATTAACTGATTTAACAGCGGATTAGCGGCGTAATCGGCCATCAGCTGCCGCCAGCTCTCGTCGAGATTCTGCGCCGGCAAATTAATTTTTTCGTCCACCGCCCGTAGGGCCGGCGCCAAAGCACGCAGATTATTTAGACCCCCGTAGAAATGCAGGTCGCCGCCGTAGCATTGGCCGGCCGCCAGCGGCTGGAGGCTGGGCGGCACCTGGGGCGGCATGGCAAAGTCCAGCAGCAGGGCAAAGCGGCGGCTTTGGAGGCCGTAAAGGTAATAAAAGATGGTGACGGCCCGGTCCTGCACCTCCTCGCGGCGGCCCAGGGCCAGCCAGCGGTCGTTTACCGGCGGCCGCGCCAGCACTTCCTCCTTAGCCACCGGGAAACCGAGGCGCAGCTTCAGGTCTTCCTGGCGCTCGGGACTTAAATAGTCCAGCCGTTCCGCGGCGCGGGTCATTAGATAGAGCTGGCTCAGGCCGTAGAGCAGTTCCTCCTGCTCGGCCAGGGCCAGCCGTTGTAACTGTTGGCCCAAGGGGCTCAGCTGCTGGTCCACCAGCCGCCGCGCCATCTGGTCGAAGTCATTGCGGTCGATTTGCAGCAGGCCCTGGCGCAGTAAATCCCGCAGCCACAGGTTTAAATCCTCCAGGCCGCTGGCCACCTTTTTTTCCCGGGCCGCCTGGCGCTTCTGCCGTTGGGCCGGGTCGGCGGCCTTTTTCTCCTTTTTCTCTTTGGTCTGGCCGCGCTTGTCGAGCCAGCTCTGCACCCAGTCGGGCATTTCCTCGTCCTTAAACTGGGCGCCGGCGGCCCGCACCAGCAGTAGAGAAAGGGCGTGCTTGCAGGGGAATTTACGGCTTGGGCAGCTGCATTTGCTGGCGAAGTCGCGGCCGTCGATGGCCGTCTGGTAGGGATTTTTACCGCTGCCCTTGCACAGGCCCCAGAGGGCCTGCCCGTTGCCGGCCAGCAATTGCCAGCGGGAGGCCAGGGATTGGGCGGCTTTAATGGAGGCGGCGTCGGGGGCCAGCTGATTAATCTGTTCACTGGTAAGGGCTTGCATGGTGAATCCTGTGGTGATTAAGAACCCTATTGTGCCACAGCATTTCCACGGGCTTAAATATACAGAGGAAGCACTCTAGGGTTTATACAAACAACGGGGCGCTTCCCCTGTATGTAATTAAGGGCTTAAATACATACAGGAGAAGCGCCCTTACGTATGTAAGGGCGCGTGAGGCTTTAGCCGAACAACCGCCCGTCTGTTTGTATAAACGGCAAATAAACGCGCTGGGGCAGCGGCCTTTGCTGCTGCTATAATTGCCCGGCCCGCGCCACTGGCTCGGGTAGAAAGCACAGGGAAATCAGCGGTCTGACCAGGTCTTCATTGCGGCAGACCGGCCCTGGACGATTAACCTAATTGGAGTTTTATTAAATGAGTAACGTAACCCTACGGGACCTATTCGAGGCCGGCGCCCACTTTGGCCACCGCAGCCGTTTCTGGAATCCGAAGATGGCCCCCTACATCTACGGCGTGCGCGGCGACATTCACATCATTAACCTGGAAAAAACCGTGCCCATGCTGCAGGACGCCCTGAACTTCGTTGGCACCGTGGTGGCCAACGGTGGCACGGTCATGCTGGTGGGCACCAAGCGCAACGCCAGCGAAGCAGTGGCCGAGGCCGGTGCCCGCTGCGGTATGCCCTATGTGAGCTTCCGTTGGCTCGGCGGCATGATGACCAACTTTAAAACCGTGCGCCAGTCCGTGAGCCGCCTCGAAGCCATCGAAAAAATGGCCGAAGATGGCACCTTCGACCGCCTGAACAAGAAGGAAATCATCGTATTAAACCGGGAAAAGGCCAAATTGGAGCGTTCGCTGAACGGCATTCGCCACATGAAGCGGCTGCCCGACGTGCTATTTGTCATTGACGTGGGCCACGAGCACATCGCCATTAAGGAAGCACAGAAGCTGGGCATTCCCGTGGTCGGCATTGTGGATACCAATAACTCCATCAACGGCGTGGATTACATCGTGCCCGGCAACGACGACAGCGTGCGCGCCATTAAGCTCTACGCCGACGCCTTCGCCGACACCGTAGAAGCGGCAAAAGCCTCCGCCGGCAGCAAGAACCGTAAGAACGCCGAAGCCGAATTGGCCGAAGCCGTGGAAAATCAGGAAGTAGCAGCCGAGGACAAGGAGTAAATATGGCAGAAATTAGTGCGGCCCTAGTTAAGGAGCTGAGAGAACGCACCGGCGCAGCCATGATGGACTGCAAAAAAGCCCTGGTGGAAGTGGGCGGCGACATTGAGGCGGCCATTGAACACATGCGTAAAACCGGCCTAGCCAAGGCCGAGAAGAAGGCTAGCCGGGTGGCCGCCGAGGGCGTGCTGGTAATTTCCGCCAGCGCCGACCATAAACAGGTAACCCTGCTGGAAGCCAACTGCGAAACGGACTTCGTGGCCATCGGCGACGACTTCGGCAACTTTGCCCGCACCATCGCTGACATCGCCCGCACCAAGGGGCTGGACAGCGTGGAGGCTCTAAGTCAGGCGGACTTTGGCAATGGCACCTCCGTGGACGACACCCGCAAGGCACTTATCGCCAAAATCGGTGAGAACATGACCGTGCGCCGCTTCGTAACCTACAACGGCAAGGGCGTAGTTGGTTCTTATCTGCACGGTAAGAAAATTGGTGTGCTGGTGGAATTGAGCAACGACGATTTGGAACTGGCCAAACAGCTGGCCATGCACATCGCTGCCTCGAACCCGCAGGCCATCACCGTGGACGGTCTGGACAAGGAATTTGTGGATAAGGAACGGCGTATCGCCCAGGAAAAGGCGGTGCAGTCCGGTAAGCCGGCGGACATCGCTGCGAAAATTGCCGAGGGCGCCCTGGGCAAAATCCTCAAGGAAGTAACGCTGCTCGGCCAGCCCTTCGTCATCGACCCGTCCAAATCCGTGGAGCAGTTGCTGAAGGAGAAAAATAGCCAGGTGGTGCGCTTCGTACGCTACGAGCTGGGCGAAGGCATCGAAAAAGAGGAATCGGACTTCGTGGCCGAAGTCATGGCCCAGGCCAAGGGTTCCTAAGATGAGGCGCCGGCCGCTCCCAACTAATTATTGGCGCCGGGCGGCGCACTTTCCCATTTCTAAACCGCTAATTCGTTGGCGGTTTTTTTTGGCAGTTTTTTTATTCCCAGAGAGAAATTATGAGTATTTCATTAGACAAACCCCGTTTTAAAAGAATTCTGCTAAAGATGAGCGGCGAAGCGCTGATGGGCGAGCAGCAATTTGGCCTGGACAGTAACGTGGTCAATCGCATCGCCAAGGAAATCAAGGTGCTGAACGATAACGGCGTGGAAGTGGCGGTGGTGGTGGGCGCCGGCAACCTCTTCCGCGGCGCCAGCCTGGAGGAGCTGGGCATGGAGCGGGTTACCGGCGACAATATGGGCATGTTGGGCACGGTGATGAATTCCCTGGCCCTACAGGACGCCATGGAACATTTGGGCATGGAAGTGCGGGTCATGAGCGCCCTGATTATGGACCAGGTCTGTGAGCGCTACATTCGCCGCCGCGCCATTCGCCATTTGGAGAAGGGGCGGGTGGTAATCTGCGCCGCCGGCACCGGCAACCCCTTTTCCACCACGGACACCGCCGCCAGCCTGCGCGCCATTGAGCTCGGTGCCGACGCCATGTACAAGGCCACCAAGGTCGACGGCATCTACAACAAAGACCCGAAAAAGTATCCCGAGGCAGTAAAATACGACACTCTGAGCTATAAAAAAGTATTGTCGGACAATTTGCAGGTGATGGACGCCACTTCCATTGTTATGTGCCAGGAAAACAATATGCCGCTGGTGGTTTTTGACATGACCAAAAGCGATGAGATAGTCCGGGCCGTGTTCAGCGATAACGTGGGCACGGTGGTTATTCAGGAGTGAATTTATGTTGAAAAAGATTGAGAAGGATACGGCCGAACGCATGGAGAAATCCCTAAAGGCCCTGGATCAGGAGCTGGTACGTATCCGCACCGGTCGCGCCAGCGTCAGTCTGTTAGACCACATTACGGTGGACTATTACGGCTCCCAGGTGCCTCTGTCCCAGGCGGCCAATGTTACCGCTACCGATGCCCGCACTCTGACCATTCAGGTGTGGGAAAAACCAATGGTGGCAGTCATTGAGAAGGCTATTATCAATTCCGACCTGGGTTTAACGCCCAATACGGCCGGCCAGGTGCTGCACATTAATCTGCCGCCACTAACCGAAGAACGCCGGCGAGAGTTGGTTAAGGTGGTGAATAAGGAGGGCGAGGGGGCAAAAATCGCTATCCGCAATATTCGCCGCGACAGCAACACGGCCATTAAGCAGTTGCTGGATAAGAAGGAAGTCTCCGAAGACGATGCCAAGCGCGCCGAAGGGGAAGTGCAGAAAATCACCGATAAATTCATTGAGGCGGTGGATAAGGCTCTCGCAACGAAAGAAAAAGAGCTGCTTGAACTCTAATGAACGGTGTTCCCAAACACGTGGCCATAATTATGGACGGCAACGGCCGCTGGGCGCAGCAGCGCCGGCGGCCGCGCTTTTTTGGCCACCAGGCCGGCCGTAAGAACGTGGATAGGGTGGTGGCCCTGGCCGCTGCCCTGGGCATAAAAACCCTTAGTTTATTTGCTTTCAGCTGCGAAAACTGGGGCCGGCCCGGCGCGGAAGTTAAGCTGCTCATGCAGCTGATACGCCAGGCCATTGACGACAGCAGCGACCAATTACACCGGGAAAATATCAGGGTTAATGTGCTCGGCGAGCGGGCCAATCTGTCCACCGAGCTGCGGCACAGCATTGACCGCATTGAGGCCCTAACTGCGAGCAATGATGGCCTTAATCTGGTGCTGGCCATCAACTACAGCGGCCAGTGGGAAATATTGGCCACGGTTCGGCGGCTGCTGGCGGCGGGCCTAAGACCGGAACAACTAAATGAAGAAGTGTTCGCCCAACACCGGCCGCTGCCCCTACCGCCGGTGGATTTGCTGATTAGAACCAGCGGCGAGCAGCGGCTGAGTAATTTTTTCCTATGGGAAGCAGCCTATGCGGAGCTGTATTTCTGTGATGTGCACTGGCCAGAATTCGGTGAAGAACAGCTGAAAGCGGCCATTGAGGCCTACCAACAACGGCAGCGGCGCTTTGGTACGCTGGAGGAGGAATAGTGAAGGAACGAATTATCACCGCCCTGATTGCCGGGGCGATTTTTATAACCACCTTAATCTATGGCCAACATTGGATTGTGGACGGGCTATTGCTGTTCATTGGTCTGGTCAGTGCCGCCGAATGGGCCAATTTGCTAGCCCTACCCCAGCCCAAAAAGGGCTTTTTTATTTTTCTGGTGGGTGCTTTAACCCTGGCCGCCCTGCAAGTGCCCCTGTTGGCCAAGGCCCTAATTGCGCTGGTGGCCACCGGTTGGCTATGCACCGTGCCCTGGCTCCTATATAAATACGAACGGGGTCAGACACTACAAATAACTGATAAGCACATCGCCGGCACTGGCATTGCCAGCCTGGCGGCCTTTGTGGCAGCGGTGGATTTGGTGTATGGCCAGCTGGGTTCCTGGGGCACCTTGGCGCTATTTTTGATTATCTGGGTCAGCGACAGTGTGGCCTATTTTGTGGGTAGAAAATGGGGCAAGACCCCGCTGGCACCGCACGTGAGCCCGAAGAAGACCCGGGAGGGTTTGCTGGGCGGCGTGGGCAGCGCCCTGCTGCTGGCCCTGTTGTTTTTGCTGTTCTTTGACCTACCCGGTTCAAAGGCGTTGTTTTTATTATTAAGTGTGCTGGCCGTGTTTTACGGAGTGCTCGGCGACCTCTGGGAAAGCGTTCTCAAGAGGCGGGCGGGCCTTAAGGACAGCGGCCGCATTCTGCCGGGCCACGGTGGCATGCTTGACCGCATTGACAGCTGGCTTTCGGCCTTTCCCATTTGGGCATTGGCATTTTTATGACGACAAATTTTCTCTTTGGCCTGTTGGGCTTCTGCCTGACCATAGGCATTCTGGTAACTATCCACGAATGGGCCCACTTTTACGTGGCCCGTCTCTTTAACGTGAAAATCCTGCGCTTTTCCATTGGCTTCGGTAAGCCGCTGCTTAGCTGGCGCAGCAAGAAGGACGACACCCTTTACACCCTCGCGCCCATACTGCTGGGTGGTTTCGTGCAGATGCTCGGCGAGAACCGGGAGGAGGAAATCGCCCCGGAGGACGCGGGCCGCACCTTCCAGGGTTTGCCGCCGGGCAAGCGCTTTCTCGTGGCCTTTGCCGGCCCGGCCATCAATTTAATCTTCGCCGTAATCATGTTTACCGGCCTCTATATGGTGGGCGTGAAGGGGCTGCGGCCGGAAATCGCCTGGGTGCAGGCCAATTCCATCGCCAGCTTCGCCGACTTTCGCCCCGGCGACCTGATTCGGGAGATTCAGGGCCAGCGCATTCGCCTCACCGACGAAGGCCACGTGGCATTGGTGGGCGCGCCGCGGGAGAAGATTCACCTGACCATTGACCGGGACGGACAAACTCTAGAGCGAATCCTGGATTTAAGCGGTTTGAAGAAGGGCGACGAGCTGAAAATGGCCCAGGCCACCGGTCTGTATATGGTCGATGAATGGCTGCCGGCCCAGGTGGGCGAGGTGATGAAAGATAGTCCGGCCGCGGCGGCGGGGCTCCAGGCCGGCGACATCGTGCGCCAGGTGGACGGCCGGGATGTGGATTTAATCCATTTCAATCTGGGAAAAAAGGCTGGCGAGACCGTGCAACTGACCGTGGAACGGGCCGGGGCGTCGCTGCAAGTTAGCGTTACCGTGGGCGAACACAAGGGCAAACCCTATTTAGGCCTGCGCTGGGCAGACGTGCGGCCGCACATCGGTAAATTTGAAACGGTGGAGCGCTACCCGCTGGGGCCGGCCCTGGCCCACGGCACGGCTAAGATGCTCTATTACACGGAAACCACCTATAAAACCTTCCTGCGGCTGCTGCGCAATCAGGCGTCTCTGGAAAACATGGGCGGGCCGCTGACCATCGGCGACGTGGCCGGCCGCACCCTGCAGATGAGCTGGGATATTTTCCTGAACTTCCTCGGCGTGGTCAGCCTGTCCCTGGCGGCCATTAACCTGCTGCCCATACCCATGCTGGACGGCGGCCACATGATGTTTTACGCCCTGGAAATGCTGCGCAAGAAACCGCTATCGCCGCCGGTGATGAAGTGGCTGAACTACGCCGGCGCTGGCCTGCTCTATCTCTTTATGGCCTTTGTGTTAATTAAAGATTTTGGGAAGTACCTGTTTTGACCCTGCAATGGCAACTGATTGTTAGTGGCGAACACATCGACCCGGCGGCACCGCTGTTCTATGACTGTGAATTCGTCCAGAACGGCGCCTACCACAATGAGCTGGCCCTCCTGCAGCTCTACCAGCCCCAGTGGCCGGCGGTGCAGCTGATTCCCTACCGTAGGAATTTGGACTGGGCCTTCATGGCGCAGCAGCAGGGGCCGCTGGTGATTCACAGCGCCACTTCCGACCTGGATTTAATGTGGTACTACGGCCGGGTCATGCCGGCGCGGCTGCATGACACCCAGCTGGGCTACCAGCTGCTGCACCGGCAGCGGCCCCCCTCCTATAAAAATATGGTTAAAGAATACCTGGGCATTAATTTGGACAAGGAGCTGCGGGAAAGCCCCTGGCTACAGCGGCCATTGTCCGAGGCCCAACAACGCTACGCCGCCGCCGACGTGTACTACTTGAGCCAGCTCTACCCGCTGCTGGTGGCGCAGCTGAAGGAGAAGGGGCGCCTGCACTGGTGGGAGGAGGAGGGCCAGCGGCTGATGGCGGCGCGGCGCCAATCCCGTTTCCACTGGTTTAATCTGTCCGGGTCCACGCAGCTAATGGCGCAGCCGGCGGCCCAGGTCATTGCCCACATACTTACGGAGGCCCGGGAGCGGGTGGCGGCGGCGCAGAACGTTCTCCGCACCAGGCTGCTGAGCGACCGGGAAATCATTGCGGTGGCAATGGCAGCGCCGCGGTCGGTGGTGGAAATGCTGGACGCGTTGCCGGTGGGCTCGCCGGTGGTCAAGGCGGAGCTGGACTTCATCATCGACAACTTTAACTGCCGCCACGGCCTGCAAATTCCCTTCATTCACCGGCCGCTGGCCATGAATAAGGCCCAGCACAAGCGCTGCCGGGAAATTGAGCATTACCGCAATCGCATTGCCCGGGAGCTGGGCATACAGCCCCACATCTTCGGCAACTACCTGGACATTCAGTATTTTGTTCTGAACCCGGAGGACAGTTTGCTCGGTCAGGGCTGGCGGCGGGAGTTTTTCAGTCAATTCATCAATTAGTTGCCATGCATAAGAAATTTCAGAGCATTGCCATCATGGGCAAGCTGACGGCGCCCAATTTGGCGGAAATCCTGGCGAAAACCATGGTGCTGCTGGAGCGCTTCCATCTGGACTACTACCTGGACAGCGCCTCGGTGGTGTCGCCCTTCCGTGAACATCCGCGGGCAATACCTTGGCAAGAGTGGCCGGCCATTGACCTGTGCCTGGTCATCGGCGGCGACGGCACCTTCCTATCGGCGAGCCGGCGGCTGGCGCACAAGGGCTGCGCCCTACTCGGCATCAATGCGGGGCGGGTGGGCTTTATGGCCGACGTGCCCAGCGACCAGCTGGAGGCGGTGCTCGGCCCCATACTCCAGGGCCACTATGTGCCGGAACGGCGCCGGCTGCTCCAGGTGGCAATTCGCCGCGGCGGCGAGGCCGTGGAGAATTACCTGGCGTTGAACGACGCGGTCATTCACATCAGCAAGATGGCGCGCATGATTGAGCTGGATTTGTACGGCAACGGGGAATTTCTCAGCCACTACCGGGCCGACGGGCTCATCATTGCCACGCCCACCGGTTCCACCGCCTACGCCCTGGCCGCCGGCGGGCCGCTGGTGGAACCGACCCTGCCGCTGCTGCTGGCGGTGCCCATTTGCCCACAGACCCTGGCCCAGCGGCCGCTGGTGCTGAGCCAGGAGCTGGAGCTGACCGTGGCTCTGGGGAAGACGGACAACAGCCAGCTGACCCTGGACGGCCAGGAGGAGAGCATTTTGCAGCCCCACGACGAACTGACTATTGGCGCCGGGGCGGAAATTACCGTCATTCACCCGCTGGGCTACCAATTCCACCGGCTGCTGCGCAGCAAGCTGAACTGGGGTTTAAGCCCGGAAGACGGCAATTCCTAAGATGATTAAGCAATTATCCCTGCGCAATTTCGCCCTAATCCGCCGGGCCCAGCTGGATTTTGCCCCAGGCTTTAACGTGATTACCGGCGAAACCGGCGCGGGTAAATCCATGGTGCTGGGCGGCCTGAGCCTGCTGGCCGGCGAGCGGGGCGGCAGCCAGTACATCGGCTTGGACGGCGACGAGGCCCAGCTGCTGGTGGAATTCGCCGATGGCCTGCGGCTGGAGCGGCAGCTGCGCCTCAAGGGCAGCCGCAGCCTGATTAACGGGGAAGCGGTGAAAATTAACGAGCTGGTGCCGGCGGCGGCGGCCAATTACTTCATCTACGGCCAGCGGCAGAACCAGGAGCTGCTGAAGAACGAGGAGCAGCGCGCCCGCCTCGACCGCTTCGGCCAGTTGGATTTAAGCGCCGTGGCCGCCGCCTACGAGCGCTGGCAGGAGCTGGAACGGCAGCTGGCCGAACGGCGCCACCAGCGGGAGGAGCTGGAGCGGCAGCGGGATTTGCTGGAATTTCAGTGGCAGGAGCTGGAACGGGCGGCGCCGCAGCCGGGGGAATTTGAGGCGCTCAGCCAGCGGCAGCGGCAGCTGTCCAGCGCCGACGACCTGCAACAGCGCGGCGACCAGCTGTCGCACCTGACCGCTCAACTGGTTAGTTCCAGCCAGAGCGCGGCGAAGATGGCCCAGCAGCTGGCGGAACTGGACAGCAGCTGGCAGGAGGGGGCGGAGTTCTTCGAGCAGAGCCTGATTTACCTGCGTGAAGCCGAGGAGGCGGTAAGCCATTGCCTGAGCCACATCGACCACAGCCCGGAGGCGCTGCAGCAGGTGGAGCAGCGCATGGCCTTGCTCTACGAACTGGGCCGCAAGCACCGCTGCCCGCCGGAGCAGCTGCCGCAGCGCTGGGCCGAGCTGGGCGCCCAGCTGCAGGCATTGGCCGACGCCGACGACGGGGAGCTGGAACGGGCTTTAGGCCAGGCGCAGAGGGACTATCAGCGGGTGGCGGAAGAGCTGAGTGAACGGCGGCGGGCCCTGGCCGGGCCGCTGGCGGAACTGCTGGAAGGCTGGCTGGGCCAGCTGGCCATGGAACGGGCGCGCTTTCACATTGAGCTGACGCCGACGGCGGCCAGCGGCCATGGCATTGATTTAGTTAAATTTTTCATCGCGCCCAATGTGGGTCAGCCGCTGATGGAGATGGAAAAAATCGTCTCCGGCGGTGAGCTGGCGCGCATTAGCCTGGCCCTGGAGGTGGCCACCGCCGAGCACCACCGCCAGCGCACGCTGATTTTCGACGAAATCGACACGGGCATCGGCGGCGAGGTGGCCCACAGCATTGGCAAGCTGCTGCGGCAGCTGGGCGAGAAGCGCCAGGTCATCTGCATCACGCACCTGGCCCAGGTGGCCTGCCAGGGCCATCACCACATTCATCTGGAGAAGCGCGACGACGGCCGGGAGACCGTCAGCCGGGCGCGGGTGCTGAGCGGCGCCGAGCGGGTGCGGGAAATCGCGCGCATGCTGGGCGACAGCCAGAGCGAGAACAGCCTGAATCTGGCGCGCACGCTGCTGAATCATTCCTAAAAATTTATACAAACGGACGGGCGCTTAGGTTGTATGTATTTAGAGCGTTAATTACATACAACCTAAGCGCCCTTGCGTCGGTAAAAAGCCATTTAAATACAACAGGGCGCTTCCCCTGTATGTAATTAACGCTCTAAATACATACAACCAAAGCGCCCGTCCGTTTGTATAAATCAGATTATCAAGGTTAAAGAACCGGCGGCATCAATTTACGGGAATGGGCGAAGCATCGGCTTCCCCCTAAGCTGCCAGCCATGACGGCCGTTCTGCCTGGGCGGCCCGCCCGCTGCAGTAACAATTAGAGCTAAATACATACAACCTAAGCGCCCTTACGTCGGTAAAAGGCCATTTAAATACAACAGGGCGCTTTAGCTGTTTGTATAAACGGCTTATTTACAAACAGCTAAAGCGCCCGTCCGTTGGTAAATCAGCCCCCGGCGCTTAAACCCTCATATTCCACAACCACCGGCGCGTGGTCGGAGAAGCGCTGTTCCCGATAGATGTAGGCCCGGCGCACCAGCGGCGCCAGTTCCGCGCTCACCATCTGGTAGTCGATGCGCCAGCCCACGTTGTTGGCCCGCGCCCGGCCCCGGTTGCTCCACCAGGAATATTCGTGCTCGCCGTCATTGACCAGGCGGAAGCCGTCGCGGAACTGGTCGCCGAAGAGCTGGTCCAGCCAGCGGCGCTCCTGGGGCAGAAAGCCGCTGTTCTTCAGATTGCCCTTCCAGTTGCGCAGGTCGCGCTCGGTGTGGGCGATGTTGAAGTCGCCGGCGATGATGAGCCGTTCCCGCCGGCGGCCGGCCAGGAATTCAGCGAAGCGGCCGAGGAATTCCTCCTTCAGCGCCTGGCGCTCGGCGCCGCTGGAACCGGAATGAATGTAGAGGCTGACCAGCGAGAACTGCGGGTAAACCGCCTCCAGATAGCGGCCCTCACAGTCCACCTCCGGCCAGCCCAGGCCGTAGCGCACGGTCTGCGGCCGTTCCTTCAGGTAGAGGGCCACGCCGCTGTAGCCCTTCCGTTGGGCGCTGTGGTAGTAGTTAAAGTTCAACGGCCGGAAGATTTCATCGGCCAGCTGCTCCTCCTGGGCCTTGGTCTCCTGAATGCAGACCGCGTCGGGGTTTTCCGTCCGCAGCCAATCGAAAAAGCCCTTCTGGGCCGCCGAGCGAATGCCGTTGGCGTTAAAGGTGATGACCTTAAACATGGGCGAAATTCTCGTCGAGCAGCCGGAACAGCAGTTGGTTGGCCGGGGCTAAATATTTGAAATTACTAATGATTTCCGCCGGGCTCTGCACGAACTCCCCCGGCTGCATATGCGCCGCACCGTGCTCCAAAATCAGGCGCACGTTCTCTTCCAGCATTTCCCCGTGGAATTGCAGGGCCAGCACCCGGCCGTTAAAGCTGAAGCCCTGCTGCGCCGTGGCAGCGGAGCGGAACAGCTGTTTACAGCCCGGCGGTAGGTCAAAGGTGTCGCCGTGCCAGTGGAAGACCGTGGTCTTCGTGCCGTCGGCCAGGCTTTCCACCGGGAAAAAGCCGATTTCCTGGCGGCCGCTGGGATAAACCCGCGCCCCCAGGGCCTCCGCCAGCAGCTGGGCGCCGAGGCAGATGCCGAGGATTTTCCGCCCTTCGTCCAGGGCTCTTTTAATGAAGGGCTTCTCCTCTTTAAAGAAATTGATGTCTTCGTAAACGCCCATGGGCCCGCCCATGATGACGAGCAGGTCGAAGTCCGGCGTCGCCGGCAGCCGCTCGCCGCGGGACAGATTAATTTTCTCAATGGCGTAGCCGTTTTTCTCCAGCCACTGGCTGACGGCGCCACTGCTTTCAAAGGCCACGTGTTTGATGATTAAGGCTTTTTTCATATTTTTCCTAAGAGTTTAAAAAGGCGTCGATGCGCGCCGCCAGCGCCGGGCTGTCCGGGGCGAACACTTCCACGGCTAGAGCCTGGCCGAGCCGGTTGTTCATCCAGGTAATCTGCCGCTTGGCCAGCTGGCGGGTGGCAATGATGGCCTGTTCCACGGCGCTGACCTTGTCCCACTGGCCCAGCAGGTAGCGGCCAATTTGCTGGTAGCCGGCGCTCTGCATGGCCGGCAGCGTCAGGTTAATGGCCGGTCGCGCCAGCAGCCCCGCCACCTCGTCGATGAGGCCGGCCCTAATCATGTTCAGAAAGCGCTCCTGAATGCGCCGGTGCAGTTCGCTGCGGTCGATGTTGAGGCCGATGACCAGCAAATCCGCCGGCGGGCCCGGGGGCCGCTGGCGGCCGTAGAGCTGGGACGGGGTCTGGCCGGTGATTTCGATGATTTCCCAGCAGCGGCTCAGCCGCTTGTGGTCCCGGGGGGAAAAGCTGGCGGCGGTCGGCGGGTCCAACGCCTGGAGCCGCTCGTAGAGGTCTTCGCCGCCGCGAATGCGTTCAAGAATGGCATTGCGCAGTTCCGGCTGCGACGGCGGCAGGTCGTCCAAACCGTTGAACAGGCTGTAGAAATAGAGCATGGAACCACCCACCAGCAGCGGCAATTTCCCCGCGGCCTCGGCTTCCTCCAGCACCGGCCGGCAGTCCGCACAGAAGCGGGCCGCCGAATAGCTGTCCTCCGGTTCCACCAGGTCAATGAGGGCGTGGGGAAAGGCCGCCTGGAGCTCGCGGCTGGGCTTGGCGGTGCCGATGTCCAGGCCGCGGTAGACCTGGGCCGAATCCACGGAAATTAGCTGGCAGGGCCGCCGCTGGGCGATGGCCAGCGCCAAATCCGTTTTGCCCACCGCCGTGGGCCCAAGGATGCAGATGGTCTTCAATTAACGGCCCCGCAGAAAGAGGTCGTCCAGCTGGCCGAAGTCCCATTGCAGCCAGGTGGGCCGGCCGTGGTTGCATTGGCCGCTGGCCTCGGTGTTTTCCAGGTCGCGCAGCAGCTGGTTCATCTCCGGCAAAGTGATTTGGTCGTGGGCGCGCAGGGCGCTGTGGCAGGCGATGGTGGACAGTACCCGGTCCCGCTGCCGCGTCCAGCCGTTGCTGGCGCCGAACTGGGCCAAATCCCGCAGCAGCGCCGGGAAATGCTCCAGCGCTTCCTTGGCCAGCAGCGCCGGCAGCGCGCGCATTTCCAGGGCCTCCGGCTGGATTACGAAGGCGAAGCCCAGCTGGGCCAGTTCCCCTTCGTGCTCCTGGGCCACCGCTAGCAGTTCCGCGTCCAGATTGATGACCACGGGAATGAGCAGCTGCTGGCTGGCGATGGCGCCCTGGTCCCATTGTTGTTTTAAACCCTCGTAGAGCAGGCGCTCATGGGCGGCGTGCATGTCCACCAGCACCAGGCCCCGGTCGTTTTCGGCGACGATGAAAATGCCGCCCAGCTGGCCCATGGCCCGGCCCAGCGGCTGGCTCCGCAGCAGCGGCACCGGTTCGTTAATCAGCCGTTTGAATTCTTCCGTTACGGGCTTGGGGCCGAAATTACCGACAGTGCGGGCGCTTCCTTGTATGTTTAAAACAGCTTTACCGGGGCCCCCGTTGTCGCCGTTGGAGCGATTTATACCGACACTATAAGCGCCCCCCTGTATGTTATTGGCCGGAGAATCCGATGAATTAAGCGCCATTGCGCCGCTAAAACCCGCCGCCGTGGCGCTGCGCAGGCTTTGGCGCAGCACCGCAAACAGGGTGCCGTGCAGGCTGCGGCCGTCGCGGAAGCGCACTTCGTATTTATTGGGGTGGGCGTTCACGTCAAAGCTGGCCGGGTCCATGGTCAGGTGCAGCACGTAGGCGGGGGCGCGGCCGCCGTGGAGGAAGTCGCTGTAGACCTCGCGCAGGGCGTGCTGAATGAAGCGGTCCTTCACCACGCGCCCGTTGAGAAAGCAGAACTGCCGCTCCGCCGTGGCACTGAAGCTGGGCCGGGCCAGCCAGCCGTGAATGTTCACCGTGGCGCTGTCGTGTTTTACCGCAATGGCCTGGGCGAGAAATTCCGCGCCGAAGATTCGCTGCAGCCGTTCCTCCATGGAACCGCGGAAGTCGCGGACGATTTTGCCCTTCTCCCGCAGGATAAAACCCACGTCGGCACGGCTGAGGGCCAGCCGTTCCAGCAGCTGAATGATGTGGCCGCGCTCGGTGGCGACGGTTTTTAAAAAACGCTTGCGCGCCGGCACGTTGTAGAACAAGTCCCACACCTCCAGGGTGGTGCCCTGGGGGTGGCTGGCCGGGCTCAATTCCCCCGTGCCGGTGATGCGATGGGCGCCGCTGCCGCCGTTGCTGGTGAGATTAACCCGAGCCACGGCGGCGATGGAGGCCAGCGCCTCGCCGCGGAAGCCCAGCGATTGCAGCTGGTCCAAATCCGCCAGGCTGCGGATTTTGCTGGTGGCGTGGCTGGCCAGAGCTAGGGCCAAATCGTCCCGCTCCATGCCGCGGCCGTTGTCGCGGATGCGCATTAATTTGCCGCCGCCCTCTTCCATGTCGATTTCAATGAGGGTGGCGCCGGCGTCGAGGGAATTTTCCACCGCCTCCTTAATGACCGACGCGGGCCGTTCCACCACTTCGCCGGCCTTAATCTGATTGATGACCAGCTCCGGCAGCCGCTGGATTAGGCTCACTTGCCCTTGGCTCCGGATTTTTTCGTGCTGGCCTTGGCCGGGGCGGTCTTGGCCGGGACGGCCTTGGTGCTGGCCGGCGGCGCTTTGGCGGCGGACTTGCCGGCCGTTGATTTGGCTGCAGTAACTTTATTGGTCGCAGCCTTGGCGCTGGCTTTCGCCGGAGTCGCAATCTTCGTGCTGCTTCTTGGGGTACTGCGGCGGCCCGGACGGCGGCGCGGTTCACCGGCTTCTTCACCGTCCGTGCCAGCGCTGGACCAGTTCAGGCGGGAGGCGGGGCCGGCGCCCGCATTGTCTTCCCGTTCGTAGCTGGCGTCGTTCCTATCCTTCAGGCCGGCCAGGGCGGAACCCAGATTGCCGGAAGAGTTGGCACCGCTGGACGGCGCCAGGGGCTGTTCCAAACGGCGCAGCTGCTGGGAAATTTCCAGGCCGATGCGCTTGGCCATGTCCTCGGCCAGCTGCTGGTCGCCGGTCTTGCCTTCCACCCATTTGTAATCGGGCACGCTGTCCTTGCTGTTGCGGCCGGCTATCTCCTCTTCGGCGCGGCTGTGGCTAACCACCAGCGCCGTGCTGTTGCCGTGCCGTTCCAGCTGTACCCGGTAGCGGTCGCGCTCGCCGGAATCGGTCAAACCCAGACTGG
This sequence comes from uncultured Cardiobacteriaceae bacterium, assembly GCA_963533935.1. GTDB lineage: Bacteria > Pseudomonadota > Gammaproteobacteria > Cardiobacteriales > Cardiobacteriaceae > CAUSKK01. Next base: position 1,559 of record CAUSQL010000005.1, on the reverse strand, counting down.
ACAGGGCGCCGCTAATCATGCCCTGGGGCAATTTGTTCTTATCCACCAGCCAGTCCGTAACCATCAGGCCCTTGAGATTGTCCGAGGTAACCAGACGGATGCCGCGCTTGTTCCAGTAATTGATGAGCCAGCGCCACACCTGGTCCGGCGTGGCCTGACTTTCCACCCGGTTGCCCTGCACTTGGGTTTTATAGAGCTCCGGCAGCACGGTGATGAATTCACCGCTGTTCTTCTGGCTCTCCTGGGCCAGGTAGGAGGCGCTAATGTTCTCGTTGGGAATGGCCATGTCCTGGTTATTCACCGCCACCAGATTCGGCGGCACTTCCAAATTATTGACCACCCGACTCTGGCGATAGTCCGGGGAACGGTCGAAGTTTTTCACCTCGTCCCAGGAGCAGCCGCCGATTAACATACTGATTAATAAAAATTTTTTCATAGAACCTCAAATGAAAGTTCCAGAGGCCTCTGGAACCGATTTGTTAATGATTGGGAAAATATTAGAGCAGGCCCGCCTTGGCCATGGCCGCCTCCACCAGCGGCCGCTTGTCTTCGGCCAGGGGCACCAGCGGCGAACGTATGCCCAGGCCGATTTTGCCCAGCCGGTGCAGGGCCCATTTCACCGGCAGCGGATTACATTCGCAGAACATGGCCTCGTGCAGGTCGGCCAGCCGCTCGTTGATGGCCTCGCACTGGCTCAGGTTATTCATCATCTGCGCCATTAATTGCGGCGCCACATTGGCAGTTACGGAAATTACCCCGTCAATTAGCCCGTTGGCGTAGGCGCGGGCGGCAATGCCGTCTTCCCCGGACAGCACGAGAAAGCCCTGGGGCACAAGGTGGCTTAGTTCCTCCAGCCGCTGGTAGGTGCTGGCGTCCTTAATGCCGATGATATTGTCGATTTTTGCCAGCTCGGCCACGGTCTCCGGCAGCAGGTCGCAGCTGGTGCGGCCGGGCACGTTGTAAAGGATGTGGGGCATGGGCACGGTGGCGGCAATTTTTTCATAGTGGTGATAAAGGCCCCGCTGCGGCGGCTTATTGTAGTAAGGCACCACCTGCAGGGTGGCGCTACAGCCGAAGTGATAGGCGGCGGTGGCCAGTTCAATGGCTTCAGCGGTGGAATTGCCGCCGGCGCCGGCAATGACCGGAATGCGGCCGGCCACCTGGTCCGTAATGAACTTAACCACCGCCAAATGTTCGTCCATATTCAGGGTGGCGCTTTCGCCGGTGGTGCCCACGGCCACGATAGCGTCGGTGCCACTGTCAATGTGCCACTGAACCAGCTGGGCCAGCTGCGGCCAATGGATTGAGCCGTCATCGTGCATGGGAGTTGCGAGGGCAACAATGGAACCTTTAATCATGGGATTATTCCTTTAGTAAATACGCTGAAAATTCCGAAAGCCAATGTTAAAGGGGCGCTTCGGCAAAAATCAAGGCGGGCCAGTAAATGCCTTGCTTTCGCCCCGCTGACTTCGGGGAAAAAATTTAGGGGGCGGCGGCACCGACGGCTTGACAAAATTTTCCCGCTTCCCTATCATTGCACCCTCAACGCGCCCGTAGCT